>DATLIY010000008.1:0-300000 GCA_035539175.1 Acidisarcina sp.
TCGGCACCTTCGTCAAGATGCCCGAGGTTATCTACCACCACGCCGTCTACAACCAGTACCTCTGGAACCGCTTCTAGAAAACCTGCCTTACACAACAGCAAAACGCCCTGACCGTGCGGTCAGGGCGTTTTGCTTTAGGCCAGAAGAATATTTGAAACAGTACTTGTAACTATTGCGGGAATATGGAACCACCACGGTTCTATATTCCCGAGATACATCCTTCAGTGTCGACATTGATCGCGAGGGCGCGGGGTACCTTGGGGAGCCCCGGCATCAACATCATGTTTCCCGCAATCACCACGACGAAGCCAGCTCCAGCGGAGAGTGCCACGTCCCGCACGTTGAAGGTCCAGCCTGAGGGAGCACCCATAATCTTGGGATCGTCCGTAAAGGAATACTGCGTTTTTGCGATGCAAACAGGAAGATTCGAGTAACCCCAGTCCGAGAGGCGGCGCAGTTGCGCCTTCGCCGCTTCACTAAAGGCCACATCCGAGGCGCCATAAATCTTGCGCGCAACCTGCAAAACCTTTTCTTCCAGAGAATCCGTCAACGCATAGAGAGGCTGAATCTGCGGATCGGGATTCGCGTCCAACAGTTCGACCACTTTTGCTGCAAGGTCCGCGCATCCTTCGCCACCCTTCGTAAATGCCTCTGCAAGAGCGCTCTTTACGCCCCGGGAGCAGCAATACTCGCGAAGCAGCTTCAAGTCTTCGTCGGTATCGTGAGGAAAGCGATTGATCGCCACGACAAGCGACAGTCCATACCTCTTCAGATTTTCGAGATGCCGCTCCAGGTTGGGCAGGCCCTTGAGCAGGTCGCCGCCTCCCATGTTCCGCATGCTTTGAACCGTGGTGACGACGACAGCCGCCGCGGGCCGAATTCCAGAGGAGCGCATCACGATGTCCAGGTATTTCTCCGCACCCAGATCTGCGCCAAAGCCAGCTTCGTTGATTACATAATCTGCAAGACGAAGGCCCGCCTGCTGCGAGAGAACAGAACTTGTGCCGTGCGCGATATTGCCGAATGGGCCCATGTGGACAAAGGCTGGGGCCCCCTCCGTCGTTTGCACCAGGTTTGGCATGAGCGCCTCATCGAGCAGTGCCATCATGGCTCCCGTAGCACCCAGGTCGTCTGCGCTGATGGCGCGTCCGCTGCGAGACACGCCGACAATAATCGAGCCCAGCCTGTGGCGCAGGTCTTCCCGGCCCGAGGCCAGCGCCATGATTGCCATCACTTCAGAAGCGGCTGCAATCACAAAGCCTGTCTTGCGGCTCTCCGCACCGGCCTTGCCTCCAAGGGTCACGGTGATGTTGCGCAATGCGCGATCATTCATGTCGAGCGTGCGGGGCCAGGTGATCTGTTCGGGATCGAGATCGAGCGCATTGCCATGAAACATGTGGGAATCAATCATGGCGGCTAGCAGGTTATGGGCTGAGGTTACGGCGTGGAAGTCGCCATGAAAGTGCAGATTGATCTTCTGGCTCGGCTCTACCTGCGAGAGGCCGCCTCCTGCTGCGCCGCCTTTCAATCCAAAAACCGGGCCAAGAGAAGGCTCGCGCGAGGTGAGGATGGCGCTCTTCCCGAGGAACGTCAATCCCTGCGTCAGGCCGATGGCTACTACCGTCTTGCCTTCGCCACTCACGGTGGGAGTGGTTGCGGTGACGAGGACAAGCTTGCCGCGAACGGGAAAGCTGCGATCGTTGAGGAATTCCAGCTTGACCTTGGCTCCGTAGTTGCCAATGGTCTCGAAGTACTTTTCCGGCAGGGCGAGTTTTCTTGCGACCTCGCAAATCGGCAATAATGGCTTGCTCATAATGAATCGTTCAACAGTGTACGCTCAGATCCGCGTGGCTGACCGTGATGCACGTCAGCCAGCCACGCCTTCGCTCGCCGATTATCTGCCCTGCAGTTCATCTGCCAGATTTGAGGCTCCATATAGCTTGCGCAGTGCCTCGATCATGGCTGCGCTATGCACGGCAACTGCGCGGTTCCTCTCGCCTTCATATACAAAGTCGCCGGCGAGCGACTCAATGTTGCCATCGAAGATCAGCCCGACAAGTTCCCCTTGCCGGTTCACAACCGGCGAGCCGGAGTTGCCGCCGATAATGTCGCCAGTGGAAACAAAGTCCAGCGGAGTGGAGAGATCCAGTTTGTCGCGGCCCTCCACATAACGCTTGGGCAGCGCAAAGGGGCCGGCAAGATCAAATCCGTTTGCGCGGTCATATAGCCCATAAAACGTGGTCTTCGCTGGAGCCTTGGTGCCGTTCATCGGATAACCTTTCACTGCACCATAGGACAGTCGAAGTGTGAAAGTCGCATCCGGATAAGCGGACTTTCCGTAGACGAGGAAGCGCGCTTTGCCGAGCTTTTCTCCCGCGGGCTGCTCCACGCTTTCCACGTTCTCCTGTGTCCATTTCGTCATACTGCGCGAGATCGGATCGAGCTTGCGCGCCAGCACAATCAAAGGGTCTGTGGAGGCCAGAACCGCCGCCTCGCCGCCAGCGATCAACGCCTGCCGCTCCTTGGGATCGGCCAACCTGGAGCCGCTAATCAGCTCATGCGCTGCCTGTTGTGGAGTGCGCCCGGCCAATACTGCGGCCACAAATTCATCGTTCTGTCCCAGTTGTTTCTCCGCCTCGGTCAGCGCTGCCGTGATGCGCGCCTCTTCCATTGCGGGATAGACCGGCGCGGGAGAAAGCAGTCGATATCGCAACGACTCCAGGCCAGCTTCGTGGAAGGTCGCGAGGCGGTCGCCGTCGGGCTTCTTAATCTCGACTACGTATTGCACGATAAGTTGCGCAATGCTGGCGAGAGTAGAGTCCATGCGGCGAAATATCTGCTGTTTGACCATCGGACGCAACTTCAACTCCGCAGCATCGATGGTGCTCCATGCTCCACCGTACTCCGACTGAAGCTCGGGCTTCGCGGCAACCAGACGGCGAAACTCTTCTTCTTCCTTCTGCTTCTTGGCGAGGACGTTTTTGTCCTGCAACGCCTCATAACGTCCCTGGTAAGCCTTCTGACTGTTCTGCAACCCAAAGATCAGGCTGCTTGCCTGCCGCGCCTGCTCCGCGCCTTGAGCGGAATAGGCTTGCATGGCCGCAATGCGAACCTTGAAATACTCCAGCAGAAGCGGCTCACGGAAATCGCGCTCCGTCACAAGCTGCGCCATCGTTTCCTGGCGAGCGGTCGAGCCAGGATGCCCGGAGATGAAGATCAGCTCGCCGTCGGCAGCGCCCTTCGCGCTCCACTTCAAGTAGTCGGTCGAATTCAGCGGCTTGCCGTTGTCATACACGCGAAAGATCGCCATATCCAGGTCGTAGCGCGGATAGGTGAAGTTGTCCGGGTCCCCTCCGAAGAACGCAATCTGTTGCTCTGGCGCGAAAACCAGTCGCACATCGGTGTACTTCTTGTAGCGGTAGAGCCAATATTCGCTGCCCTGGTAGAGCGGGACCACATCGGAGCGCAGGCCAGTCTTCTTCAGGCTTTCGCTCTCGATTGCCGCAATCACACTCTGTCGCGCGTCATAGGCTTTCTTTTCGTCGGAGATTCCCTTTGTGGCAGCTTGTACGCGCGCGGTGACGTTCTCCATCGCCTGCAGAACGTTCACTTCAAGATCCGCCGACTTCAACTCCTGCTCCGGAGTGGCCGCGTAGAAGCCGTCGCGAATGTAGTCACGCTTGGCAGTCGAGGCTTTTTGCAACTGTCCCCGCGCAACGTGATGGTTGGTGAGCAGCAGACCATTCGGGCTGACGAAGGATCCGGAGCCACCATCGTTGAGCCGCACACTGGAAAGACGTATATGGTCCAGCCACTGCTGCGTGGGCGTAAATCCATATTGCTGCTGCAGCAGTTTGGTTGGAGGGTTGTCAAAGGTCCACATCCCCTCCTCGGCATGAGCACCAGCAACGCTCAAGGACAGCACAAATGCAGAAGTAAGAATCAATCCAGCGCGCATAGACACAAAACACTCCTTATGGAACATCCACCGCGAAGCAGCAGGCGACGGAACGGGTTCTTTTTGTTTCCTGCGAAAGTATAGTTCGACAGTTACGAATTGGGCTTTTCTCCGAGCGGGCTGATGCTGTCAATCCGGGCGATCTCCTCCGGAGTAAACGAGAGGTTCGCCAGCGCTGCAATGTTCTGGTCAACCTGCTCCACCTTGCTTGCGCCAATCAGAACGCTGGTGAGGCGCTCGTCGCGCAACACCCAGGCCAGCGCCATCTGTGCGAGCGTCTGTCCACGCTGCCTTGCGATATCCCCGAGCGCCCGAATCTGTGCCAGCCGCTCCTCGGTAATCTCCTTGGGCCGCAGAAAGCCCTGTGGCCGGCCCGCACGGGAGTCAGCAGGAATCCCATGCAGATAGCGGTCGGTGAGCAGCCCCTGTGCCAGCGGCGAGAAAGCGATTCCGCCAACGCCCTCTTTCCCGAGCACATCAAAGAGTCCCCGCTCCGGCGTGCGCTGGAAGATGGAGTATTTCATCTGATGAATCAGGCATGGCGTGTGCATCTCTCGCAGAATCGCAACTGCCTTTGCCGTTTGCTCCGGATCGTAGTTGGAGATTCCGGCGTACAAGGCCTTGCCGGAGTGCACCGCCGACGCCAGGGCCGACATCGTCTCCTCGATCGGCGTGTTCGGATCAGGGCGGTGCGAATAGAAAATATCGACGTAGTCCACGCCCATCCGCTTCAGGCTCTGGTCCAGGCTTGACAGCAGATATTTGCGGGAGCCCCAATCCCCGTATGGACCGGCCCACATTGTGTATCCCGCCTTTGTCGAAAGCACAAGCTCATCGCGATAGGCCTGGAAATCGTCGCGGAAGATGCGCCCGAAGTTCTCCTCCGCTGAGCCTGGAGGCGGCCCATAATTGTTTGCCAGGTCGAAGTGCGTGATCCCCTGATCGAAGGCTCGACGGAGCATCAGCCGGCCTGTCTCCATCGCATCCACGCCACCAAAGTTGTGCCACAGCCCCAGAGAAATCGCGGGCAACAGCAGGCCACTCCGGCCCGTGCGACGATAGCTCATCGCGTCATAGCGTTCGGCAGATGCCGCATACGGTGCTTGATACAAGGGATTTACTCCTGCGCTTGGAATCAGACTGATTTTGAAGTACTGCTGATTCTATGCGAATCTCCGCAGCGAGGAAAATCACAGCGAGCCAACCCAAAAAGAAAAGCCCCGCTGCAGGAGCGGGGCTTCTTTGTGCGGTCGCTTGACCTATAACTTGGCGATGGCCTTGTGGAGTGCGGTGAGCAGCGCCGCAACCTTCTCTGGATTACTCAACGCAAACTCGCCTGCGTCCGAGGCAGCAGCAGCGGTAATCTCTGCCGCGGCGTTCAGATTGACCTCGTAAGTATCGATGAGTTCGAAGTCTTCTTCCTCGTGCTCGTGTTCGTGCTCGTGCTCTTCATTGATGTCATGCATTGGCAGTCTCCTCTGAGGCGAATTATGTCCGCCTTAGGAGCCTAGCATCCGCTGCGGATGGATGGGTATCCGCTGCGTGAAATTTCCTTTGCAGCCGCAATCATCAGTCTGCATCAGTGCTGCTCCGCCATCAGTTGACGAAATTCGGGCGTCTCCCTCAGCGCGGCAAATTCCTTTTCTTCCATCAACCTCTTGCGGTCTCTGAAGCCCTCGCTCAGCGCCATCCGGAGGTATTGCAGGGCCCGGTCGTTCATCCCCACATTGGCATACGTCTTTGCCAGGGAATAGTTCATCATGGCGCGCTGTTGTGAAGTAACTGCCTCTCCGATACCCATCTGCGCGCTTCGCTCGAAGACATTCGGATCAAGTGAAAAGGCCATGCGGTATGCCTCGGCACCTTTGCTGGTCTTCCCTTGAACAAAATACAGGGTGCCCAGGTTGCCGTAGATCGTGGCATCGCGAGGAGATAGCTTCAGGGCTTTCCTGTAGAGCTTCTCCGCCGCTCCGTATTTCTTTTCAGAGTAGAGGGCCGTTGCCAGATTGTTCATTGCCTCTGCGTACTTCGGATCGAGCCGCAGAGCCTGCTCATAGTGGCTGCGCGCCGCGCCCAGGTTGTACATGTGATGGTAAGCAACTCCAATTTTGTTCCAGATAACGGCGGAGTCCTGAGGCGCCTGCTGATACTCCTTGATGGCGGCCTCATACTTCTTCTGCGACATCAGGATGTCGCCCTGGGTCTCAGCCTGCGCTTTGGCGGGAGGTGGATTGGCGGTGTATTCCCCCGGATCGAGTGTGGACGAGGCAAACAATTCGCTCTTGGCCGGAGCCAACAGGACGACGACCCCGAGCACGCCAGCCATCCATAGCCTTTGTGTAAAATCTCGCTCGTTCATCGTTCGCACCCCCTCCGCGGCTCAACCACTGGGGACATCGAGGAACGAATGCCCCGAACGTAAGGGCTCGCTGCCGAGAGTATACGCCGGCAAAAACATGGTAGAAAACAATGGCGGAACAGCTTAGGAGCCCGCGAAATTCCGTGCTGAAGGGGTTCTACACCTCAGCATTCCGCCACTTATTGCTTCTTGCCAAAGAGTCGGCCAAGCACGCCGCTCACAGGGTTTGGCGCATTATTCTTCTGCAGCCTTTGGTTGAGAATCGAAGTCGCCTGATCCTGCAACAAGTTACCGCCGATACTCTTCATATCCGCGCTGAAAACGGGATGGCTGGTTGTGCCTCCGATCACCAACGGAATGCCATTTTTGGCCGTAGAGGTGGCCATGTTCCCTACCCCACCGCCAATCATGCCTATACCCGTCATCGCCATTCCGCCCATACCCTGGTTCGTGGCGAGCTTCACGATAAGCCTGTAGTTCAGGGCGCCGGAGTCTGAGATGGATCCCGCTCCCGTGGCTTGCCCCAGTGCGGGAACCAGGGCATAAACATTGTCAGTGCGGATGCCGGACGTCGTGTACCTGAGATCGAACCGCACTTGCCGAATCTCTGTATCGTTTCCTGTCTTGACTCCGGCGAGCATGGCCAGACCGCTAAGATTCGACCCCAGATTGAAGCCAGCCATCCGGGTGTTGTTTATCTCTACCGGCCCCTCGACCACCAGGTTGTCGGCTGGCCCCCTGGCAGTGAGATGCACCGTAAGCGTGCCACCCTTGAGCGTCGAGTTACTTGGCAACTGGATGCCTAGCGCCGGCAAAAGCTGCTCGAGTTGATCGATAGGCAGGCTCTCCCCGGCAAGCCGCATATCGACGCTGGCGCCCGCCGGAGTGAGGTTGTAGGTGCCGTTTCCATGCGCTCCGACATTGCCGGTCTTCAGAGTTAGATCTTTGACCTGCCCCGTGCGGTGCGCGAGATCGTGCACCACGTCATAGGTCAGATCCATGGGCCTTGGAGCCGGAGTTCCATTCTTCACCAGCTTCAATTTATCGGAGTGGATGCTGCCGGTGCTGCTGAGGTCGCGCCCATTCGACGTGGCATGGGCGACGATATCCGCCAGCATCGAAAACCCTTGATTCGGCGAAACAAAGCCCCCCGCGACCGGGTCAAGATGCTTCACGTTCAGGTCTGCGGTAAAGGGGCTGTTGGCAGCATCGTTCGAATCGATCGGTCCGGCTGTCCCCTTCACCGAGAGGTCGCCGCCTCCGGGGAGATTTGCCGTCAGCACAAAGGGGAATGCACTGAGGAAGGAGAACTTCTCTACCTGGAGGTTCACCTTGTCATAGACCAGTGGCCCCCGCTCCCGTGGCAGGCTGTCTACCGTGGCAACTCCGTCGATGATCTTGAGCAGGCCTACCTTCAGGTCAGGGAAGGCCGATTCCCTCTGTGCCTGGGCGCTTTTGTCCTGATTCGCCTGGCTCTTCGCAATGCTGGAAAAATTAAAAGTCCCATTGGCCGCATGAACAATATGAATTCTGGGCCGGTCCACCTTCAGGCTGGTCACCCGTAGAGCATGGTCGAAGATCAGCGGCTTCATCTCTACGCCAATATGCAGCGACGACGCCTCCAGAAATGGAGTGGGGCTATATGCAGGATCGTCCGAGATCGAAATATCCTTGGCAACCATCTGCCCGCTGAAGAGAGAGAGGCTTAAATCTCCCAGCTTTATCTGCCTTCCCAGCGCAGTGGAGAGCTGATTCTCCAGCATCGGGCGGAAGGTATTCGCATTGACGAACAGAGGAACCGCAATCGCCGCAAGGATTATCGCAGCAACTACACCGATCAGAACCTTACCCCATAGCTTCATATAATCCACCCGCGAGGTAGGAGGGTAATCTTCACCTAAAAGGTTGGTCAATCCAGGATTCTGTAAATTTATGCGCCAGAAAGCGGGGGCCACCGGGTGAGCACGATCCTCGAAAAGAATCGCGCTCACCCGGCCCTGTATCTCACTGCTTCTGCAAGTCGTAGTTCATGTAGACCACGTGTGTCTGGAGATACTCCTCCAGCCCGTGCTTCCCATCGGCGCCGCCGATTCCGGACTTGCGCCATCCGGCATGGAAACCCTGCATCGCTTCAAAATTCTCACGATTCACATAGGTTTCACCGAACTTCAATTCGTTCGAAGCGCGCATTGCAGCATCCAGACTTTGCGTATAGATGGAAGAGGTCAGTCCATATTCGCAATCGTTGGCGTACTCCAGTGCCTCGTCCAAAGTCTTGAACGTGGTGATCGGCAGAACCGGCCCGAAGACCTCCTGCTGCATGATGTCGGAGTCCTGTTTGCAGTTGGTCAGCACCGTCGGCGGATAGTAATAGCCGGCCTTGCCCTCAGCCTTCTTGCCGCCGCATTTCAACACAGCGCCTTCCTGGATCGCCCGCTGCACTGCCGCATCGACCAATTCAAGCTGCTTCCTGCTCACCAGAGGTCCCATCTCCGTGGCAGAGGCCAATGGATCGCCGACGACTGTCTGCTGCATCGCCGCGGTCATCTTCTCGATGAATGAGTCTGCAATGGACTCGTGAACATAGACGCGCTCCGCGCAGTTGCAGAGCTGGCCGGTATTGAGAATGCGCGATAGCCGGATGGCCTTGACCGCCAGATCGAGATCCGCATCTGCCATCACAATGGCCGGAGCCTTGCCGCCAAGCTCCAGCGAGACTTTCGTCACGTTGTCCGACGCTGCATGCATGACCGCAACGCCACCATCCACACTGCCCGTCATGCTCACCATGCCGACCTTGGGATGGCTTGCAAGCGCCTTGCCGATGACCGAGCCGGAGCCGGAGACCAGATTGAAGACTCCCTTTGGCAGGGATGACTGGGCAATGAGCTTGGCAAACTCAAAAGCGTTGTTGGGAGTCTCGCTGCTTGGCTTCACTACGATCGTGTTGCCGGTGACCAGCGCGGGAGCGACCTTGCGCACAATAAGAAAGAAGGGGAAATTCCAGGGCAAAATACCGGCGATGACGCCAATCGGCTGCTTATAGAGCAGAATATTTTCCCCAGGGCGATCGCTCTGGATAATTTCGCCTTCGTAACGGCGGGCAAACTCCGCCATATAGTCTACGTAGTCAGCGGCGAAATCCACCTCAACCTGCGCGAGGGATAAAACCTTGCCTTGCTCTTCAGTAATGGTCCGTGCCAGCGATTCACTGTTTGCGCGAATCAGCGTTGCGATCTCCCGCAGGTAACCCGCGCGCCGGATCGCCGGCAAGGCTGCCCAACTCTTCTGCGCTTTCTCCGCGGCGAGAACAGCGGAGTTCACATCCTCGACCGTACAACTCGGAACCTCGGAGATGACCTCTTCCGTGGAGGGATTCACGACCTGCAACATCTTGTCCGAGGTTACGAACTTACCGTCGATCAACATCTCATAGCGCCTGAGCGCTGCCTGTGTTGTGCTCATTGTAAAAATTCCTTTCTGCGGAGAGGACCCCATGCGAGTGCACAGAATCGCGATAAAAATGTTCCTTACTCTTCTGTGGGAGGAACGAGTCAATACAGTAAAACTCTTGCCCAATGCCTGTCGATGAAATTTCCGTGACGGACGTACGCTCCGGCAAAAACCATTTCGCCTGTCGAAATGGGGGTTGCTCCACATCGCGTACTTGCCTTGTTTCTCCAGGGTCACAGCACTATAGTTAGCCCGTGGAAATCAATTTTGCTTTTGGAAAGAATGGCCTGAAAGTAGAGCTTCCGGAAGGCTACCGGTATCAGGTTCTGGAATCGCGGTCGGCGGAGCCGCTGACACATCCTGAAGCCGCGATTGAAAATGCCCTCGACCATCCCGTTGCCGGCCCGTCCTTAAAGGAGCTTGCAGCCGGGAAGCGCTCGGCGGCGATTTCCGTGTGCGACATTACGCGCCCTGTTCCTAACTGGCAGATTCTGCCGCCCATGCTGGTCAGGCTGGAAGAGGCAGGGATTCCGCGCGAAGCGATTACGATTCTGATCGCCACCGGGCTGCACCGGCCTGCCTCCGAAGCGGAGATACGCGAAATTTGCGGCGAGACGATCGCGGCGCGATACCGCGTGCTCAATCACCATGCACGCGAACTCTCCGAACACCGCAACCTGGGCACCACTGCCTCAGGAACTCCGGTTTACGTGGATGAGCGCTTCGTTGCCGCCGACCTGCACCTCACTCTGGGCTTTATTGAACCGCACCTGATGCTGGGATTTTCCGGAGGACGCAAGCTGATCGCTCCTGGACTTGCAGCGCAGGAGACGATCAAGGTACTGCATAGCCCAAAATTCATGCGCGATCCTCGCAGCATGGAAGGCTCCGTCGACGAAAATCCCCTGCACCACGAGTTGCTGGAGATTGCCCGGATGGCGCGGCATGATTTCCTGGTGGATGTGGCGTTGACCCGCGAGGACGGGCATCATCGCATCGCTGCGGTTTTCGCAGGCGCTCCCGAGGAGGCCCACCGCAAGGGCAGGGAGTTTGTATCGAAGGTGATGCTGCAGCAGATGGAGGAGCCGGTGGATGCAGTGATCACCACAGCCGCGGGCTACCCGCTTGACCTCACCTTCTACCAGGCGATCAAGGGCATCACCGGCGCGGCGCAGGTCGTGAAGCCGGGCGGAAAGATCCTGATACTTGCCGAGTGTTCCGAAGGCGCCGGCGGTCCTGAGTTCAGCAGGATGCTTGGGGAGAATCCCTCGGATCGTCTGTTCATGGACAAGATTGCCAGGGATCCTGTCCTGGTGGATCAGTGGCAGCTTGAGAAACTGGGCCTGGTGACGGCGAAGGTGGGCGTGCTCTATTTCGTCCCGGGGCTGGAACCTGAGTATCAGAGCCGCCTGTGGGGCACGGCCTATCCGACGGTAAAAGCGGCGGTCAACGCCCTGACCTCCTCCGTTGCCACCAATGAAAGAATCGCCCTTATTCCCGAAGGCCCCTACGTTCTGGCCAGAGCCCAGGTCGGCCAGAGCATAGGGGCGCGCGGTTCAGTCAGCCGTGAATCGTCAGCACCGGGCAGGATGCTGTGCTGATTACGTGCGGCACAATCCCCTGGAAGAAGTGCGTAGTACCGATCGGCATAGGGGCCGCAGCCAGAACCAGAAGATCAGCCTTCAAGTTGCTGGCGGCGGTCACAATATCCGCAGGCACGCTATCGCTCAAAAAATAGCTGCGAATCAGAGGTTTCCTCGCTTCTTCCTCGGGAAGCGACCTGTCGATAATGGATTGAACCTCCCGCCAGGCACCTTCGTTGTCCGGCTGCCAGGGGTCTTCCAGGTGGAAGACTGTGTAGTTGGCACCCAGGCTCGTCGCCAGCCGGTATCCATACACGGCTGCTTCCACCTGCCTGGGATCGAGGCTTAGCGCACACACCACTTCCTTTGGTCTCCACTCGCCAGCTACCGCCTGCTGTGCTGCGGGACCAACGGTCATGACGGCACAGTCTGCATGGCGAAGCACCATCTCCGCCGTAGAGCCGAAGAGCAAACGATCCATCCCTTGAGGCCCATGCGTTCCAACTACGATGAGATCGGACTGAAATGTTTTGGAGAGAGCAACAATTTCATGCCCGGCGGAGCCCTGGGCACTAACAGCCTCGACGTTGAAACCGTCCGCCCGCATGGTTGCGGCATCGCTCTGCAATTTCTCTCCAATTCTGTTTTGCGATTCGCGGATGTCGTACCACGCCGCCTCCGACCTGGGCGGCTCATTGACGTGGACAAGCAATAAGTGGGAATGATAGCGCCGCGCGATTGCCTTGGCATACCCAAGCGCTTTCGTTGAGGCGCTGGATAGGTCCGTCGCGGTCAGGACCTCTTGAAAGGTAACGTTGATGGCAGTGGAAACCTGCATGACGCCCTCCGTGGAGCACATTTTGGGATGCTCCTTCCCTTCGTCGCAGGAGCCATTTCCATCGCGGCTGCGACGGCTGGGGAGACACTTCGGCCTATTCTTCTATCCCCCACATGAAGCCCGCGCTGTGATGCACATCACAGATCTTCGTCTTCGCTGAAAGATTTCCATCCCATCCGAAGACCTCGCTGCACACAACCGGAAACTCCTTCAAATTCTGTCTACTGCGTTGATTGAGACGAAGCATCCTACAAATAGCGGACAGGGGGATGTTATGGATAAGAACGTAATCCATCGCTGGAGCAATCCCGACACGATTCTGGTCGCAACGAATCTCGCAGATCGGCCTGCCTTGATGCTGCATTCTATTTCACAAGCCAAAGCCAGCGGTGCACAGGTTCTCCTGGTGCACGTGATCCGGCCGGCATATCTAAGTGCAAATTCGGAAGAGGGCGTTCCTTTCGTTTTGCCGAGTCCTACAGTCCACGAGGTTCGAGCAAAGTTGAAAGACCTGGCGTGTGAGTATCAGCAGAACGGGATTCCCTGCGAGCCAATCGCACTCAAAGGACTGCCTGCCGAAGAGATCCCCGCTCTGGTGAAAGACAGATCGGTAGACCGGGTGCTGGTTGCCACCAGAAATGCAGATGGTGTCGCACGGTTGATCGAGGGCTCGGTTGCGGAAGATGTGATGACAGGCGTCGATGTACCTGTGTGCGTGATTGGCCGCCATGTTCGCGCACCCAACCACGACAGCCCCGGCTCTGCGCGGATTCTCTTTGCGACATCCCTTAAGCCGGGATGTGAGGAGGCAGCCCATTTCGCCTGCAAGGTCGCGGAATTCCTCCAAGCCAATCTCACGCTTCTACACGTAATCTCCGGCAAAGAAGGGGATGCCGAAAGAATTGCTTCGGAGGATGCCGTTCGCGAGAGGTTGGAGACATTGCTTGAGGAAGAAGTCGATCTCTGGTGCAAACCCAAGATAACCATCCGTCATGGCGATCCAGCCGCGGAGATCCTGTCCGAAACAAGCGGGCACTTGCAGGATTGGATCATTCTCGGCGCACCGCCCCACTCTTCCGTAGCACGCGTACTCAATGTTGGCGTGGTGCAAAATGTCCTGGCGGAGGCGCGCTGCCCGGTCATCACGCTGAAGCATACTGCCCTGCTGAACGTATGAGTTCACAGAGAGAGGAGGGCTGAGTTGCCGGGTATCTTTGGCGCATATCCAGATAGATGGCTGGCGTGAAGGTGGGTCGTAACGGGTGCTTCCAGTGGAAAGAGAGCTCGTTGGTATCGTGATTGCCGCGCTTGGCGGAGCAGCCGTGGGCGTCGACCGCCAACGCACCTTTAACGACAAAGAACCCGGAGCGATTGGCGGCCTCCGAACCTTCGCTCTTCTGGGCACGGTGGCTGGAGCATGCGGCTATCTTCTCGCGCATGGACACCATTCCGTTGGGAGCACATTGCTGGGGGCAACTGCTGCCACGGTGCTCTTCGTCCGATTGGCCGCGGGCAGGATACAGCGCGACGCAACTACAGAAATAGCGGCCATGGCCGTCATCGTCAGCGGCGTTATTGCCGGCTACGGGTTGCTGGGAATTGCCGCCGCTCTCTATGCCTGGATCGTATTCCTGCTCATTGAAAAGTCATGGCTGCATACGCTCGTCAACCGCATTGGCGTGGTCGAGCTTGAGGCGGCTGCGCGCTTTTCCGCCATGGCCTTGATCGTCCTGCCGATTCTTCCTGCGGGGAGCTTTGGACCGCGAGGCATCTTCAATCCTCGTGCTGTCTGGATGCTGGTTTTGGTGTTTTCCGGGCTGAGCTTCTGCGGCTATCTGGCAAGGAAAGCGCTGGGCGCCAAAACAGGTTGGGTCGTTGCCGGTCTGCTCGGCGGATTGATCTCTTCGACGCAGGTGTCCTTATCGTTCTCGCGGGATAGCCGCAGCTTTGCGGGAGCGGACACCTCGCTGTTTGGCGGAGTGATGGCAGCAACAGCAATGTCGATCCTTCGCGTATGCGTGGTTTGTCTTTTCATTAAACCTGCGCTGTTTTTCGCTGTCTTGCCTTACATGGCCGCACCTTTTGCTGTGGGAGCAGCGCTGACTCTCTATACGCTCCATCGCGCCTCGAACGCCTCGGCAACTTTTGAGGAGAGGAGCCCGTTGCGGGTTCTTCTTGCCATGCAACTCGCGCTGCTCTTCGTCGTCGTCCAGTATGGAGTGACCTTTGCCAAGGTATGGTTCGGAACGATGGGACTGATCGGCTCCGCTGCGCTGCTGGGGTCGACAGATATCGATGCGCTGGTGGTCTCGCTCTTTCCGCTGATCCATCAAGGGATGGACGTGAGCGTAGCCGCAAAGACAGTGGTGGTGGGCGTTATGAGCAATACAGCGGTCAAGCTCGCCATTACTTCGATTTACGGCAAGGGAAGCTTCCGCTTAAAATCTGGCCTGGGGCTGGCCTGCGTGATTGCGGCCTTGGCGCTGGGGTTGAAGCTGATCCGCTGACAAAAAACTGATCTGTTGCAGGCCGTACTTATCCTCGCCCGCGAATCCGATTGAGTTCGCGTCGATCCCGCTTGGAGGGTTTACCTTCCCGCAAGGATTCGAAGTTCGGCATTGCCTTCCGCTCTTCAGCCAGCTTTTGCCGCAGTTCGCGGCTTGCCTCCGTCTCGCGATAGAGCGTCTGGGCGACCGCGGCCGGACCACGCACCTCACTCAGGAGCAGAACCTCCACCTGGAAGTCTCCGCTTTCGTTTCTCACTTGCAGCAGGTCGCCAGCACGGACCTCTCGCGCAGCCTTGGCCAGCTGGCCATTGGACTGAATCCTGCCCAGTTCGCAGGCACGAGCGGCCAGCGCTCGCGTCTTGAAAAACCTTGCGGCCCAAAGCCACTTATCCATCCGAACAGAAGACATACTTCATTCTCATATAAAAAGCGGCCCCTTTGGGAGAAGCAGCGCTCGACGCAATCATTGCGCGCATCCGGCATCCGGTCTATACCTAGCGAAGAAGGACATTATGCCCGAGATTCACGATGACCGGCAGGAGGTTCGCGACCCCGCGCAGGAGAATCCAGCGGTACATGCAGCACGAGCTCTGGCCAATCTCCAGTCAGTGGTGGCCGATCTTGGACAGCGCGCTCTACGGGGTGCGCCATGGTCCCAGATGCTGAACGATGCAGCGGAAGAGGTTGCCCAGGCTCTCGGCGTCGATTATTCCGAGATTCTGGAGATGCTGCCGAATCGCGAAGCGCTGTTGATGACAGCCGGAGTGGGATGGAAGCCGGGATACGTCGGTCACGCCACGGTTGGCCTTGGCAAGGATTCTCAGGCCGGATATACGCTGCTTTCAGACAAACCGGTCGTGGTCGAAGATCTGCAGCAGGAGAAGCGCTTCGCGCGAACTGCCCTGCTGAGCGAACACGAAGTGGTGAGTGGCGCCAGCGTTGTTATCTCCACCAGCGAGGGCCCTTGCGGCGTACTTGGAGCACTGACTCGTCACCGCCGAAGTTTCCCTGCGGATGAGATCAGCTTTCTTCAGGCGGTCGCCAATATTCTTGGCTCGGTGATGGAACGTCAGCGGGCGGAGGCGCGGTTGTGGCGCGTCAGCCAGGCCCAGCGCGTGCTCAGCAAATGCAACCACACCCTTATTCGGGCAACCGAGGAATCCACGCTGCTGCAGCAGATATGCGACATCGTAGTGGACGAAGCTGGCTATCGGTTGTGTTGGGTCGGCCGTGCTGAGAACGACCTGGAAAAATCAGTAACCGTAATGGCCGAGGCAGGCTTCGAGGCAGGGTACCTGGCCAGCGTAAACATCAACTGGGCAGAAACCGAGCGGGGCGCCGGTCCCGTCGGTACAGCCATCCGCACACATAAGACAGTGGTGACACAACACATCGCCGCAGACCCGGCGATGCTCCCCTGGCGTGCGGAAGCCTTGAAGCGCGGTTATGCTTCCATCGTTGCCATACCTCTCCTTGTCGACGCGGTGACCTTCGGAGCTCTCGCGATTTATTCAGCGGAGCCGGACGCGTTCGACATTGAGGAAGTGAAGCTGCTGACCGAGCTCGCCAACGATCTGGCATTTGGCATCTCCACTTTGCGAACCCGGGCAGAGCAGGCAAAGAGTGCGTTGGCTCTCCTCGAGATGGAAGAGCACATCCGGCTGCTTTTGGACTCCACCGCGGAAGCGATCTGTGGAATCGATCTGCAGGGAAATTGCACCTGGGTCAACCAGGCATGCATGAAGATGCTTGGCTATGACGACCCGGGCAGTTTGCTCGGGAAGAGCCTTCATCAACTGGCACACTACCAGTTGGCTGATGGAAAGTCGTTGCCGCAGGAGGAGTGCAGGGTGCACCAGGCGCTGGCAAAAGGTGGCTACGCGCACGTGGATGACGAGGTGCTATGGCGTGCAGATGGGACATCCTTTCCGGTGGAGTACTGGTCCCATCCGATGTACCGCGGCGGAAAAGCGATTGGAGCGGTGATCACATTCCTAGACATCACGGAGCGCAAGCGTGCCGAGGCCGAGATCCGCGCGCTCAACGCTGGCCTGGAGCAGCGCGTTGCAGCGCGAACCGCCCAATTGCAGACCGCAAACAAGGAACTGGAACAGGCCCGGGAGCGGGAAACTGAGATCGGCTCCAAGATCCAGCAGACCTTGCTGCTCGATCAACCGCCCAGGGATATTCCCGGACTTGAAGTGGCTGCGCTGACAATCCCCTCCATGCGAATCGACGGCGATTTCTACATCTTTCTCCGGCACTCGGACGAGCGCCTGGATGTGATCGTCGGAGACGTCATGGGCAAAGGGATTCCCGCGGCGCTTCTGGGAGCCGCCACCAAGAGCGCCTTTCTCAGGGCCTTCAGCGACTTGATGGCCTTGTCCAGGGACAAAAAGCTGCCGGAACCCAAAGACATCGTGATGCTCGCACATATGGAACTGGTGCGGCACCTGATCGATCTGGAAAGCTTTGTAACCCTGTGCTATGCGCGATTCAACCTGAACAAGGGCAGCCTCGATTTCGTCGATTGCGGGCACACAGGGATCGTTCACCTGCACGGCAAAACCGGCCGCCATGAGATGCTGCACGGAGACGGCCTGCCGCTGGGAGTCCGGGAAGGTGAGATCTACGATCAGATCTCCGTTGCTTTCGAGCCCGACGACTTATTTTTCTTTTACTCGGATGGTGTTACCGAAGCGCGCAGCCCCGCTGGCGAGTTGTTTGGGCCCCAGCGCCTGGAGGAGTGTATTGTGCGCAACGGCCAGCTAGAGCCTGCGCCGCTGGTGGAAGCCGTTCGCCAAAGCGTCGCGGCCTTCACCGGGACCGAACGGCTGACGGACGACCTGACCAGCGTGGCCATCCGCGTGGAAGAAAGAGAGATTCCCATTGCACGGCGGGAGTTGGAGATCGCCAGCAGTCTACGGCAACTCCGCAAGGCACGCGAATTCGTGCGCACATTTTGCCGCAGTCTCCCCAGCCCAGCCCTGGACGAAAGCTTCATCGGCGCACTCGAACTCGCCGTCAACGAGGCGGCCAGCAACATCATGAAGCACGCCTACCATGGCCGCGAAGATCAGTGGATTCGCATCGAGGCCGAAGCGTTTCCAGATCGAATCGTGATTCACTTACATCACTTCGGAGATGCCTTTGACTCCAAGACAGCTCCATTGCCACCGTTCGATGGCTCGCGCGATTCCGGATTCGGCACATACATCATTTCGAGGAGCGTCGATGAAGTACGGTACTATCGCGATGAGCACGGTAGAAATTGCATCGAGTTGCTGAAGACCCGCCCAGCGGGAGGAAAGTGAAGGATGATGGAAATCGCAGTCGAAAGGATAGATGGCATCGCTGTTGCGACGATGCCTGTTGAGGAGCTGGACGCAGGCAACGTTGGAGACTTCAAGCGCGCCATTGCACCGATTCTGCAAGACAATAGCATGCTGGTGCTCGATTTAAGCCCGCTGCACTTTATCGATAGCTCCGGGCTGGGCGCTATGCTCTCCTGCCTTCGGCAATTGAGCGCCAAGGGCGGAGAGCTGAAGCTCTCCGGCATGTCGAAGCAGGTGCGGGCTCTCTTCGAACTCGTGCGCATGCACCGGGTCTTCGATATCTATGACACCAAAGAAGAGGCTGCGCATGCTTTCGCCAAGTGAGTACTTACTTCAACGCGCAACCAGAATCACACTGGAGCGAGGCTGCACGAGGTAGCTAGCGGAGTTAGCAAGCGCAGCCTCTCCTTCGGGGCTGTAGAAACCGGATGGCGTGGGTTGCGCTGTGTCGACAGCAAGGCTCCAGGAGCCTGAGAGGCGCGACGGAAGGACAAAGGAGACCGCCTCGCCTTCCGCGTTGAACATCAGAAACAGGTCTGCCCCTCCCTCGGCGAGAATCTCGCACGCCAGGCATCTCTGGCTGGAATCGAACCAGTTCGGGTTCTCCCCGGAAGGATGGAACCAATAGATCTCCTGGCTGGTATAGAAGGCCTCCCGCCGCAATACCGGGTGCGTCCGCCGAAAGGCAAACATGCCACGCGCAAATTGAAAAACTTCATTGTTGTGTTGCAGCAGGGACCAATCCACCCAACTGATCTCGTTGTCCTGACAGTAGGCATTATTGTTTCCCTGCTGACTGCGCCGGAACTCATCGCCCCCCAACAGCATCGGCATCCCGCGGGAGACCGCCATCGTCAAAAGAAAATTCTTGATCTGGCGAACGCGCATGCCTTCTACCGCCGGATCGGCAGATGCCCCTTCGACGCCATAGTTCGCGCTGTAGTTCTCAAAGGATCCGTCTCTGCCGTTTTCGTCATTCGCATCATTGTGCTTGCGCGAGTAGCTCACCAGATCATTGAGCGTAAATCCATCGTGACTGGTGATGAAGTTCACGCTGCTCTCCGGTCCCTTGCCCGATCCATCGTAGAGGTCTGAGCTTCCGCCGAGCCGGCTGGCGAACTTGCCCATCATGCCTTCGTCTCCGCGCCAGAAGCGGCGCACATCATCGCGGAAACGGCCATTCCACTCTGCCCAACGGCAGTCCGAGAAGCTTCCTACCTGATAGGCGCCGGCAGCATCCCAGGCCTCGGCGATCAGCTTCGAGTCGCGCAGAATCGGATCCTCTGCGATCCGCTCCAGCAGAGGCGAATCCGACAGGACGTGGCCGTTGCGATCGCGGCCAAGCACGGAGGCGAGATCGAAACGGAAGCCATCGACGTGCATTTCCAGCACCCACCAGCGCAGTGCGTCCAGGATGAGATCGCGCACTACCGGGTGCGCCGCATTGACGGACTGCCCTGTGCCGGTGAAGTCACGATAGAAGCGCTTGTTGTCATCGAGCCAGTAGTAGATCGCATTGTCGATTCCGCGGAAAGCTACTGTCGGCCCCAACTCATTGCCTTCCACCGTGTGGTTAAAAACTACATCGAGGATCACCTCGATACCGGCCTGATGAAAGGTACGGATCATCTCCTTGAACTCGAATACCTGCGCGCCTGCTTTCTGCACGTGGGCGTACGAGGCCTTCGGAGCGGCGAAGCAGAGAGGATCATACCCCCAAAAGTTTTTGAGCGGTTCGCCTGTGAGCGGATTCACCCGCAACATCTGGTACTCATTAAATTCCTGAACCGGCATGAGCTCGACGGCGGTCACTCCCAGATCCTTCAAATACGGGATCTTCTCGGCAAGTCCGCGATAAGTCCCCGGGAATGTAACTCCGGCGCTGGGATGAACTGTGTATCCCCGAACATGAAGCTCATAGATCACCGTCGATTCCGAGGGATGGCGAAGCGGCTGATCGCCCTGCCAATCGAAATCCGCATGCATGACGATGCACTTGGGCGCAGTGGCCGTATCATCGACTTCGGAAAAAGACAGGTCTTTCTGCGGCGATGAGGAATCATAGCCAAGCGCGGGTAGAAAGTCGCAGCCCGGAACTAACGCGACCGCCCGCGCATAAGGATCGACCACGAGTTTATCTGGATTGAAGCGATGGCCTTCGTAAGGAGCATAAGGTCCGGCAAAGCGAAATCCATAAAGCTGGCCGGGGCGAATCCCCTCCAGCCATACGTGCCAGATGTCCCCCGTTTTATTGCGGGAAGAGTCCAGCAGGATACTTCGCGAAGGCACAGAATCTTCTCGATGATCGAAGAAATCCAGGCGAACCCCGGTAGCATTCCTGCTGAAGATCGCAAAGTTTACGCCATTGCCCCTCGTATGTGCGCCAAGCGGTAGAGGAGTGCCGGAACGAATGGATTGGACTTCGCTGAGGCTCAGCAACCGCTCCAACTCATCGAGTTGCTCAGTCCGCGCCGCACCTGACCCGGAAATCCGGGTCTCATGGGTGCCTTGCTCCGGTTGGGAGACCACTTTAGAGGGGCTTGGTTCTTTTGGCATATTCGCGCACCGCTCCAAGCTTAACAATTTCGGGAGCAACCGGGAGAAGCACTTTTGTATTGCAGGAATCGAGTGCGGCACACATCTTTGGAACTTGTTCAACGCTCGCAACGAGTGCGTTGCGGATCGCACTCGTTGCCGAAAAACGCTTTGCGGGAGAATGGTGAAATACCTATACTTAGCGTCAGGCGATAGGATTCAGGGGATGACCGGGAAAACCAGAAGTATCGGCTCAAACATCGAGCGCGGACAGAGTGTCAGGAAGACCTTCCTGGCGTTACGCGAAATGATCGTCTTTGGTCGCCTCGCTCCCGGGAGCTGGATCATCGAGGGAGATCTTGCGGAGAAGCTTGGCGTGAGCCGTACGCCGCTGCGCTCCGCACTGCAGTGGCTCGAGCATGAAGGTTACGTGCTGACGGTAGGATCGGGGCCGAAGACCAAGCTGACCGTGGCTCCTTTAACGCAGAAGGACGCCCGCGAAGTGTACCTCATCGTTGGACAGATGGAGGGACTCGCAGGACGCATGGCCGCGTCTTTGCCGCTGGAACTTCGCAAGCCTTTGATTGCGACGCTGAAGCAACTGAACGATCAGATGATGCGAGCGACGGATTCGCCGGACTCCCTGCCCAACACATTCTTTGATCTCGATACAAAGTTCCACGCAAGCATAGTGGATGCCGGAGCGGGCACGCGCTTCCTCTCGATCTACAACGGCATTAAGCCCCACACGGAGCGGTATTGGTGGCTCTATTCGAGTTCCAGCCCGAATGAGCTGAAACTCTCTTTTGAGGAACATAAACCAATTATCGAAGCCGTTGCCGAAGGCGATGCCGACGCTGCCGAACGGGCTTTGCAGGCCAACTGGGAGCGTGGCGCAGAGCGCCTGGTCAAGGTCATTGCGCGATTCGGCGAGCGCGGCAGTATCGACTAACTCGCTCCGCTAACTCTTCGTCTTGTTATGTCCACTTCGTGGCCGGAGTTTTCGTCACGATGCCTATTCTGGATTGTCGCCGTCATCCAAACCAAGCTCCGGCGTTCTCCACACAATATTCTTCTTCATGGCGAGAAAGCCTGTAGGCCGGTAGAGTCTCATCTCGAAGTGAAGAACCTTTGCGTCGCTGGCGGCCCACTTCGCAATAATCTCCTGGGGAGGTCCGACGGCCGTCAATTCCTGCTCGGAGCCGGCTATCTTCTTGCCATTTTGATCAAGGACCACCCATTCCACCCGGTAGTTCTTTAGATCGTAGGATGGCAATTCATTCTCGGCACGACGGCGGATCCCCGCAGTGAACCCGACAGGAGTTCCCTTATCGTCGTATCTCCACTTGACCTCGATATGCGCCGGAGAATTCTCCATCTGCCATGCGTAATAGGAGGGTCGGCGTTGGCGATTTTTATCAACTAATCCATGATCGACAAAGTCGTCCTGCTGGCCGGGCCGCAGGTTATGAAACGAGTGGTAGTCCTGGTAGCACCAGAACAATGCGCCTGCAATCCAGTCGCGCTGGGCAAATAAAGCAAGCTGCTTGTGAATGATCTCTACGCGCACCACGTCCGCCGCCTGTGTACTGGTCGCATAAATACCGGGAGTACCAAACTCCGAAACGATGACCATCTTCCCCGGATATCCCTTTTCAATCCGGTCCAGCGCGGGGGGCAGCATGCTCTCCGGACCGTCCCAGGATCCAAAGTATTCGTTCCACATAATGAAGTCTGCCAGGCTGGATGCATTCGTCGCCGGATCGTTTACGAACGCAATCATGTCATCGGCAAAGCTCACAAACCGCCGAGGATCCAATTGCTTCACAAACGGATACATCGTCTTGAAATATTCGATTCCGCCTGGCGTATTCGTGGCGCTCTCATTGTCCACGCTCCAGGCAAAGATGCTTGGGTGGTTATAATTCTGCTCAATCAGTTCCTGCATCTCCCGCTTGGCGAGCGCGATGACTTTGGGATCCCTCATCTGCTTCTCGCTGAACTGCCACATCGGAATTTCCGGAATCATCAGAATGCCGTTCTTATCGGCATAGTCGTAGATCAGCGGATGCTGCGGGTAGTGAACCGGGCGCGCCAGTGTGGTTTGCAGGTTCTTCAGATCGTCATAGTCATGCTTGATCGTTCCCCTGGTCTCGGCAGTCCCCTCCCACGGGGAATCTTCATGGCGAGAGAGGCCGCTCAACCGAACTCGGGCTTCGTTCAGATAAAGTTTGCGGTCGCGAATCGTTACTGTTCGCACACCAAAGTTATCGCGGATGGAATCGGATTGCTTCCCGTCCCGGCTTTGCAAGCTCGCGTCCATCCGGTAGAGATAGGGGTGATCGAAGTCCCACAGATGCGCGTGCTTCAACGTAAGGGAGAGGCTCACATCCTGAGAGCCGGGAGCGATCTGCACCCACTTCTCCACGGTCGCCTCATCCGCGCTGTCCGTCAGTGAGTGAGCCGCCAGCCGCACGAGCACATCCTGCGTCCTGGTTCCATGATTCTCGACCCGCAGATTGTCGCGTATCTCTGCATCGCCATTCGATGGAGTCGCGTCGATGTGCTGCCAGCGCAGCACGGTTTCATCGCCCGCCGTCAGCCACACACCGCGAATGATGCCGCCATATGGCCACCAATCGTAGATGGTTGACTCCGGACCGGACTTCAGGGGAATGCCGGGGATCGTATCCACCTTAGGTTCGTTGTTGATCTCCACGGCCAGAAAGTTGACGTCCTTAAGATAGGGAGTGGCGTCGAAATAGTACTCGGTGAACCCGCCCTCGTGCTCTCCAAGCAGGTGGCCGTTCAACCAGACGCGCGACGCATAGAATGTCGCCCCAAAGTGGATTTCGATGCGCCTGGTTTGCAGCGCTGGATCTCGTGCAAATGTTTTGAAGTACCAGGCATCGCCCTCGTATCTGTAGTGCTCGCCAATGTTCCAGGTATGCGGCAGCGACACTTCCTCGGTCTGCGCAGGAAGAGCGTTCGACCAGCCCGTTTGCATCCCTGCTTTGGATGGGTCCACTCGGAAGTGCCAGTCTTCATTCAGATCGATTCTCGTCGAGCACGCTCCCGCCGCACTCATCGACAGGACGGCGCATAGCACCCCGCATACGAAGAGGCCCTTCCTGACAGCGGATTGGAAGATCATGCGAGCCCTCCGCCATCGACAATCAGGTAGGCTCCGGTAACCCAGGAAGCCATCGGGCTGGCGAGATAGAGCACGGCATTCGCCACGTCTTCAGGAGTGCCTAGGCGGGCCAGTGGCCTGTTGGCTGCCTCCCGCATAAACTGTTCTCGATCCTCTCCCAGCTGCTGGCACTCACTGCGCAACATCGGCGTATCGGTGTCGCCTGGGCATACGCAGTTCACACGGATATTGTGCGGGCCATGATCGATCGCCATAGCCCGGGTAAGATTCAGCACGCCGCCCTTGGCCGCGCAGTAGGAAGCCGCACGCGCACCACCCTTCAGCGACCAGCCGGACGCGGTGTTGATCACTGCGCCTCCGCCGGCCTGGATCATGTGCGGAATCACGTGATGCGAGAGCGTATAGATGCCCTTGAGCGTCACGTCCAGCGCAAGATCCCACTCAGCCTCCTCCAGATCTACTACCGATTTGCGAATCGCGACACCAGCGTTGTTGCAGAGTATGTCAATCTTTCCGAACGATTGGATGACGCTTTCGGTTGCTGCTTTACATGCAGCAACCGATCGCACATCACACTCGATGAAGCGGGCGTTTTTCCCCGCGTCTCTAAGTTCCGATGCAGCCGCCTCGCCATTGGTTCTGTTGATATCGAGAACAGCTACCGCGGCGCCCATCTCCGCCAGGCGCGTACAGATAGCCCGGCCAATGCCCGATCCTCCGCCTGTCACTACCCCAACCTTCCCTTCGAGGGAAAGTAACTCGCTTGCCCGATCTTTCATTTCCATGAAGCTTCCTGTCCTTTACTTGCCGCCGCAGTCCGGCAGCGCAGATTAAAAACCGATAGCCCGTAGAGCGCGTTCCGCCGCATCGAGTGTGAGGGATACATCCTCTTCGGTATGAGCAACGGTCGCGTTGAAGTGCAGCGTAGGTGCGGGCGTCATGTAGATTCCCGATTCGAGCATCTTCTGTACAAATCGGCGATAGAGGCTCTGGTCCACGTGGCCGCAGTACTCGCGATAATTCGAAATCGATGACCGCTCCGTGAACATGATCTGAAAGAGCGGCCCTACACGCTGAACGATCGCTGGAACGGACATCCGCGTGAATAGACCGCTCAAGCCATCGCACATCGCTTCTGCAATCGACAGAGAGTGTTTGATGGCTTCACCGTCGTTGGCGGTCAGCTTTTTCAGATTTGCGCGAGCAGCGAATAACCCAATGCGCGATCCATTTTGCGTTCCATAATGCAGCACGCCACCCCAGCCGAGAGCATTCATAATCTCCGCCCTGCCGACGACAGCCGCAACCGGCAATCCGCACCCCAGAGCTTTCCCCAAAGTGGAGATATCCGGCGACAGCCCGTAATATTCCTGGCAGCCGCCCGCAGACACGCGAAACCCCGTAACCGTCTCGTCCAGAACGAAGAGGATCCCGTTTTTTCTGGCGAGCTTTTCAACCGATTTTAGATAGCCAGCGGCCTGGGGAATCACACCCATGTTGCTCATGACGCCCTCGGTGAGAATCGCAGCAATCTGGCCCGGGTGGTTCGCAATCGCTCTCTCCAGAGCCGGCAGATCGTTCCATGGAACAACGATCGTGTCGTCCTGGGCGTGCCGGTTCAACCCTGAACTGTCGGGTATTTTGACGGGATCGGAAGGAAGGCCCAGAGCATGAACGGGCATGGGATGGGAGTTGAGGAGAACATCGTCCCACCACCCGTGATAGTGGCCCTCGAACTTCACGATCTTCGCGCGTCCCGTGTAACCGCGAGCCAATCGCATCGCAGCCATCACAGATTCGGTGCCGGTATTGGTAAAGCGTACACGCTCCGCGGAGGGAACCAGCCGTTGAATCGCCTCCGCCAACTCAACTTCAATCTCAGTGGCAGTGGCAAAATGAGCTCCTGTGGTAGCCGCATGGTAAATCGCCTCGGTCACCGACGCATCGGCATGGCCGAGAGGAACCACTCCGAAACCCATCATCCAATCGACATATTCATTGCCATTCGCGTCCCATATGCGCGAGCCCTTTCCGGATTGCATGTAGAGCGGATACTTGCCGTAATTGGCCGGTCCCCGCGAAGGCGAACTACTGCCTTCGATCAACAGCTCGAGCGAGCGCTGATAGAGGTCCTTCGACTTCCCGGTGTCCAGCGCAGCATTGCAGTTGTCTATCTGCGTGATCATCTCATCCTCACTCCCTGTTTTTCTGCATAGGCACGGAAACGCGCCGCGAGCTCTCTGGCCTGCTCGTGAACATCCCGAATGGTGACTCGGTCTGGGGCATAGCCAATAAGGTCGCGCAACACTTTGGCGCCCTCTTCGCCGATGACCGCTGTCCCGTCTTTGCGGATCTCCTGTATCCCGTCAAAACGGTGGGATGCTTCGTTGATGGCAAGAGCGGTGTCTTGGGAAATTGGTCCCAGGTCCAGCGAGATTCCGCCGCGGTCCACAGATACCGGATACCCTCCAGCGAGCCCCGATGGCCCGGGCACATGCAGGCGAGTAGGCGTTTCACCTTGCAGCGCAAGAATCAACCGCACGGTTGCGCTCGCAGTTAGAAAATGTGTCGCAGGCCCGGTTGGCACAGTAAACCGAGAAAAGAGGAGTGACCGGCAGTCCAACTCATCGGTGATCTCTCTTCCTCTGCATTGAATTTTGAGAAGAAATGGCGGCAACTCCTCATTGAGCTCCGGAGATCGTTCGCGAAACACATATCTCTCCAGGGCATGATGCGCAACCAGGGAAACCTGCACGTCGCCCGTTGGAGCCTGCAATGCCTCCGCTGCAAGCTGCTGCACCTTCGTAGCCATCTCCGCTACATTGCCAATGCCGCAGGTCGGCGCCAGGCCAACTCTGCCGAGCATGCAGTTCACCACATCCGGATAAGGCGCGGTAATGGTGAATCCCGTGTGGCCCGACATCTTCACCGCTCGCATCAACTCCAAAGTTGGCGCAAGATGCACCGGGAGCCAGACGCCAAAGCCCGCGCCCCGCACCAGCAACGCCTGCTCAGGTGGCAGCAGGTCCGGCAGCCACCAGGTGCTCATCGTGGCAGTGCTGAAGAGGATTGTCGGTTTTTCCCGGTGGATGGTCTCCGCCGTCTGCTGGATCTGTTCGAGATTTAAGGGAACGACGCGAACCACCGGATTGCATCCTTGCGCCAGCGCTCCCAGGCGAAGAAGACGGCAGCGGGATTCTGCCTGCTCCGGATTCCGCGAGCCGACCACTATCTCGATTGGGACAGGAATTCGAGCCAACAGCTCAAGAACAATACTTCCCAGATCGCCCAGACCGATCAACATCAGCTTCGTATTCGGCACAACCTCCACGGTCCAGTTCTCCTCTATCTTGCGCGAATTGGCGCTTCAGTCGGTGGCGTCAGTCCAGCTTCGATGACGCTGAGGAAGCCCATCAGTGCTCCCCAGGAATGGAACCGATCGCTCGACAAGCGAGGGTCCTCCCCACTTCCTGAAATCGAAGAGTAATTCTCACAGATCAGACCGTCCTTGCGCCATTGCTGGAGAAACATCTCCCGCGAACTCTCGGCCAGAGCCTTTCTTTCCTTCTCGAAGCCGTACTCCCGCAGGCCGAGATAGACGAGAAAATTCAACGGAGGCCAGACAGCTCCTTTCCAATATCGCTGCGCAGGAAAGGAGGGGTCGTTGCGAGCTGCCGACGGCAGCATGAACTCCCCATAGAACTCGGCAGGATTCATGTAGTGGTCCTGAATCATACGCCTCGCCTTGTCCTTATCCGGTATTCCGGCAAGCAAGGGATAAAACATCGTTGGAGAGAGCCGATGGGACAGCTCGCCCGTATCCGTCCGACGATTCAAATAGAGGGAACTCTTTGCGTCCCAGAGCGAGGCCATCGCCGTGGAGACCTTAACTCCCCTGGCATTCAACTCCTCCGCTTCCTCTTTGCGGCCGAGCAGAGTGGCAATCTCCTCCAGCGCCTCGCAGTCTGCGACATACAGACTGTTGAGCCCAACGTCCTGAAGCTCCAGCACGCCGCGCGATGCATTGAATGGAACTCCTTCGTACATCGGCGAGTCGTCCATGCCGGATTCGTAACCAGCAGTGATCGCGCTGTGCGCATCCGGGTCCCCGTAGGGATTCTGTGCCACACTTGACCCGTAGCTTAGCAAGCCGCCGTTGAAGCGATCCTTGAACCACCATCGGTTCCAGCGCAGAAGATCGTCGAAGGAAGCCTCCAGCAGCCATCTCTCTGGATATCGCTTATAGATCTCCTTCAGCATGAGCGCCCCCACAGGGGGCTGGGAATGGTCCCATGACTTGGTCCCATTGCCCCGGTCGTCGTTTGGGATGAACCCATCGTCCGTCATACTGCGAAGATGTTCGAGGAAATTCGCGTAGGCCAGATCGCGGCTGTAAAGAGAAGCCATGTACGAAAGAAAAAAATTATCCCATCCGAACAGGCAAAACCCGCCATACTCTTCGTTCCATAGCCTGCCTACCGTCGAGACGACGCGATCATATTTGGGCTCGTAAATGGTGTTCCACGCCAGTCCAGATTCCACCGCCAGGTAGGTCTCCGCCAACGATCCACTGAAGGCTGCCCGGCTCTCCACCTCGTGCCGTTTGTGCGCAATCAAGCGCTGCATCTCCTCCACTGAGCGAGGTTTGGAGGTGCTCACTCCGATCGGCGCATTCAGCAGAACCGCGATGTAGGGCGTCCGGGAAGGAACACACGGATCCTCTACCTCGGTTCCTGTAACGTAAAACTCCACGTTGCGCGTGGATAGCTCTCCTTGCAGCGACCGCTCACTCCGAGAGAGCAATCCGGCGCGATTCCAGAGCATCCCAATTTGCACAACTGCTGTTACAGGATGCGCCGGACGCTTCAGCGGAGAGACCAGCATCACAAGTTCCCCTCCGTCAGCCGCGGTTTCGATGCGTGCATCGACGTCACGCCAGTGCAGCTCAAATTCGCTGTAGCTTCCATCGAGAGCATGCAACCCGGGCCGGATTCGCTCGGCATTCGGGGTGGTGCGCCCGATTAGGGCAGTATCCAGATACTCATTGCCAATCCATGTTGTTTGCTTGAAACCAATCTGGACAGAGATTCCCTCGGGCAGCAGCACCTGCGAGAGAATATTGCGGCTATCCCAGGTTCCCCACCCCTTTGCCAGACGCTTCTTAGTTTGCAAGTATTCGGTGCGCTCATACGCCTTGGGCAGCGCCGCACCAAAGAGAACCGGGGGCATGCACGACAAAACAAGCATCACCCCCAGCATCTTCGTCAAACTGCTGTGGCGGCCAAAGATGCTGCGCGTGCCAACACCTGCGACGGCGCGCGCTTCACCAGTTAGAAAACGCGGTGACAGTCTCCTGGCGAGCCGCAGCGTGACATTGAATTTTCTTTCCGTCGTCATGATTCCTGCAGTCGCCACAAGCGTTGTGTTCCGGAGATCCCGTCGCGTTTATCTTCTTCCTGCCTTCTTGCGATAAGCGCGCCAGGTCATGGCCCACATCGAGGGATCTTCCAGAGGGGCCTGATCGTCGATCCGGTGCGTTGTGCTGTTGTGAGGCGCACGCTTCACCATCTCAGAATCCGAATATGCCTCGCCCGCAACTTTGCTGAGCACTTGTGCATATTCATCGAGCTCCCGTTGCGAGTACGATTCTGTCGGCTCAATCGTACATGGCTCGGGCACTACATGAGGATGATGACTGGTCCAGTAGTGCACGCCATAATCCGCAGCCCGGATTCCGATGTCGTGCGAACCGACGCCTGTAGCCTTCGTCAGCTTCTCCCAGCTATAGCGAACTTGCTCGATGCGATGTCGCCCCTCGGCAAACGGCGCGGTGAGCCCAGGAATCTTTAGAAGTTTCGACAGCATATAGTTGTTGTTGAGGACAGCAACCTTAGCCACCTCCAGCAAGCCCTTCGCTCCCAGACTCGCGGCCCACGCATAGGCTCTCAGAACATTCGAGGCGCAGCCATAGGTGAAGGAGACCTTCCCTATGCTCTCCGGCCTGTTCCAATCCAGGAAGTAGCGCGTGCCGTCAAATTCGACAGTCGGTGTCGGCAGAAAGGGCGCCAGCGCCGCAGTAACCCCAACGGGTCCGGAGCCTGGGCCTCCGCTGCCATGAGGAATCGAGAATGTCTTGTGCAGATTGAATTGACACAAATCGAATCCTGCCTCGCGGGCACGTGTGATTCCAAGGATCCCATTCGCATTCGCCTGGTCATAGCAACAGAGCCCGCCTGCGTCATGCACAATGCGCGTAAAGGTATCGATGTATGGATTGAAGATTCCAGTATCTTCAGGATTGGTGATGATCATCCCAGCCGTGCGTGAGGAGACGGCGGCTTCCAGCGCCTGCACCGTGGGATATCCGTTGGGACCAATGGGCAAGGTGATGACGTCAAACCCCGCCACGCGCGCGCAGGCCGCATCGGAAGGATGAGAGAACAGAGTGGTGATGATCTCCTTCCTCGTCTCGCCTTCGCCGCGCGACTCGTGATAGGCGCGGATCATGGCTGCATTGGTATAGATTCCCGCTGATCCCGAACGCGGCTGAAAGGAGAAGCGGTCGAGTCCCGACACTTGTTTCAGCACTTGCTCAAAACGGTAAATCGCGGCAAGCATGCCCTGCACGGTAGATTCCGGCTGGTATGGATGAAGAGCCGCAACTTCAGCGCAGCGCCCGAACTGCTCATTGACCTTGGGGCTGTACTTCATCGTGCAGGTGCCTTGTCCAATATCGACATTCAAATCCGCGCCGAGATTCTCCTGCGAGAGGCGCAGATAATGCCTCACCACCTGCGGCTCCGGAAGCTCTGGCAGTCCGAGCGGAGAGCTCCTGAGCATGCTCGGCGGAATCGCCGACTCAATCGTGCCCACTTCCGAACGAATCTCTTCTTCAACCTCCGGCAGCAGAGCACCGCGGCTTCCAGCGTCAGACAGTTCGAAGATGATCGGCTCATCCCACTGTGCCTGGTGAAACCTGCGCAGACGCGGCTTGCCGTTCGCCTGTCGCTTTGACGTTATATCCTGCATGTCGCCTCCAATACCTCGCTGAGCACGTTTGCCAGCTTGTCGATGTCTTCTTTTGTATGGATCTCAGTCACGCAGAAGAGAGCCGAATTGCCTAGTTCGGGAAAATCTCGTTCGAGCGACTTGCCTCCAAAAATATCTGCCTTGAGCAATTCCTCATTGATCTCGGAGACGCTCTTGCCCGTGTCGTCGAAGTTGACGACGAACTCTTTAAAGAAGGGCGAGGGATACAGAGGGGCGCGCACACCGGGAATGCTGGAGAGACGCTGCGCCGCATAGTGGGAGCGGTGCAGGATGCCTTGGCCAAGCTCTCTCATCCCGGTCGGCCCCATCAACGCCAGATAGACGCCGGCCGTAATGCCCCACAGCGCGGCTGCGGTTCCCACAAACTCAACGCCTTTCTCGCGTTGAGCAAACGAGGTGCGCTCATACGCCACATCGCCAAAGCCGTACTCACCCTCGACCGAAGTTGGAACGATGCCGAAGAGCCGGGAGGGAAACTGGTTCACAAACTTCGTCTCGTCGCGCGTTGCGATAAAGCCGCCATGTCCGCCGCCGAACTGCATGTGAACGCCAAGGCATTGAATGTCGCCGCAAACAATATCGGCGCCATAGTCGGCAGGAGGTTTCAGAATTCCGAGAGAGCTGGGATCTGCGCCAACAACCGCCAGCGCACCGCAGGCATGCGCCATATCGACGATCTCTTGTCCCTCTTCAATGGCGCCAAAATAAGTTGGATTGTCGAAATAGACTGCGGCGACATCCTTCGACAACATGCTTTGCAGAGACTCGCGATCGAGCAAGCCCGTATCGGCGGAATAAGGAATCACTTCGATGCTATGGTCGGACCGGCAATAGCCGCGAATGTGGCTCAGCTTGTCCGGGTTAATGCCATGGGAGACCAGAAGTCTGCGCCTGCCCGTAATCCGCCCCGCCATTCGAAGGGACGTCGCCGCAGCCTGGCATCCATCGTAAGTTGGCACATTCACCACATCCATATTGAGCAGCTCGCCCATCATGCTGGTGTATTCCCACAGCGCCTGGAATCGTCCATGGTCTTCGTAGGGCTCACCGGCGTATGCCGTCAGGAACTCACTGCGCGCATTCACCTCATCGCATACTGCGGGAACGAAGTGCTGGTAGCATCCGGCTCCCAGAAAACTCAAGGCGTGCCTGCAGTGTTGATTCTGTCCCAGCAACCGCTCCATGTGGCGGCGGAGTGCAGCTTCGCTATCGAGGGCAGGAGGAAGTTGCATCTCCCCGGTGTAGCGGAGGCGCTCGGGAATATCCTGGTATAACTCTTCGATGGCCTCAACTCCAATCTCATCGAGCATGCGCTTCTGCACTGCTGGATTGGAGTTCGGGATGTACGGGTGCGGTCGTGTAGGCTGCTGCGGCATGGATTCCTCTGACTCAGATAGTTGGCCCAACCAAAGCTCTGGGCGATGCGGAGAGTGGTGCGGAGCGGCTCACCCCGAATAGAGGAGCCACTCCGCACGTTGTGCGATGAAGGATCCAGAAGCTCAGAACTTAACGTTCAGCGCCAACTGGAGAATGCGTGGAGCGTAGGTGGTTGTGGCCTGCCCGAACGTCGAGCCGTTCAAGCTGGTAGTAACCGCAAGGAACTGCGTGTGGTTGAGAACATTGAATGCGTCCACACGAAACTCCGTATTCAGGCGCTCAAAGATCTGTGTTGACTTGGCAAGGCTCAGATCGAAGTTCGTTCTCCCCGGCCCGCGGAAGAGGTTGCGCGGCGTTCCATATGTGCGGAGCGCCGGATTCGATAAGATGCAATCCCGCGATGCGAATTCGTGGCCGGCAACCTGCTGGCTGCATGGCACGCCATTCACCGGATCATCTAGGAGCGAAACATATTGAGCATTGGTAAATGTTTTGGGGTCGAAGTACGTCAAGTTTGAAGGCGAGAGTTGATGTGTTTTGACGGACTTGAATCCGGTGGCAAACAGCGCATTCGTAAGTGCAGGATCTCCTGCGCCCGAGGAGCCAGGATCATTGTCGCCAGTCGACGGATAGGCTGCATTTACCGAGAACGGGAACCCGTTGCGGAAGGTTACGATGGGCGAGAGCCTCCACCCATTCGTGATCCGCGACGGCCCGCTTGCCCACAGACGATCGAACGGCAGATCCCATCCTCCGCTGAAGGCAATCGTGTTCCGCACGTCGAAGTCCGACGATGCCCGGAACACGTTCGGACTGTAGAAGGGCACGAACTGGCTGCGATTCGCTCTGCCGCTCACGTTATCGATGCTGTGCGACCACGTATAGGACAAGGTGAAGTATGCCTTGCCAAGCTTCGTATCGCCCGACTGCTTGGTCAGCGACGATTGCAGGCCGCTATAGAGAGCATTGCCGCCATTGGTGTACACCGGGAACTGACCGATGAAGGGGCATTCCGAAGTGGCCGGATCGAGCTGGGAGCACTCCGCCAAAATCGTCGGATTGGTCTGGTTCCGCTCAAGAACTCGATTCGTCGTGCCCAGAGTCATCGGATTGAAGTACTTCGCGGCGATCAGCTTTCGCGACATACTTCCTACATACGCGACGGTCGCAATGAGCGAGGGACGAAGCTCATGCTGAACACTCAGGTTGTACTGGTAGATGTATGGAGTTCTCACGTGCGGATCATCGGTGGTCGCATTGAACGGCCCAAAGCTCTTGATCCAGTCCGTGATATTCGCTGAGGATGGCGTTGGAAATGCATCGTTAACTCCGCCTACTCCATACGGAACCTGCAGCGCGGACTTTTGTCCCGGAGCAAAAGTCGGCGTTGAATAGAATCCGAAGTACTCATAGGAAGCAAATGGCTGTGCACCATTCTGGTCAATGTTGTCGCGCCCGTTCAGCACATCGAAGAAGACTCCTGCGCCGCCACGAATGCTTGTCTTCTCTCCCTTCCACGGACTCCAGGCAAATCCGACGCGCGGCGCGAAGTTCTCTTGTCAGGAAAATAGAGGCCCGTCGGTGCTCCCTTGTCGCCCGGAAACACCAGCCCCTTCGGCGCCGCGGGAAAGCGCGTCGATTGCAGGCCAGGGATGATGCCGTCCGTTCTGCCCAGGGTGTCCGTCTTCGGGGAGTTGTACTCGTAACGAAGGCCAACAGTAAGCGTCAGGTGGTTGTTTACGCGCAATTCGTCCTGACCGAATAGATACGTCGCCTTGGTGCGGATGTTGTTGGGAGCCGATGGCCCCTGCTCAAAGTTGGCGGCATTCCCCAGCAGAAAATCCGCAAACTGATTTCCGATGCTGTTGGGACGTCCGTTGTCGCCAAACTGGTAGTCTGCATTTGCGGCATACGAGTAACGCAGATTGTCCTGGAAAGCGGAGAAGCCCGCGCCAAACTTCCAGTTGTTCCGGCCCTTGCTCCAGGTGAAGTTATCGGAGTAAGACCACGTTGTATCGGGCAGAGTCGTAGGCCCATTGAGATTAAATCCCAGGGCAAGGCCATTGTCGAAGTACACGCTTGAGGGCCCGTAGGTGATGTCGGGATGGATCTGAATCCCCAGCTTATTCGGACCCGGCAGGCTCTGAACGGCTGTGTCGTTCAGTGCGTAGCTCCGCTGAACCGTAAAGCGGAAGTCATTCAACACCGCAGGCGAAAAGATCTTGAGATAAGCAATGTTCGCAAAATACTGGTGCTGCTTGGTCGTGTCGTCATAGCCAGGTACATTCGCCGAACCATCGCCAAAGGGCAGCAACTGGTCCACGCGATTTCCGCCCAGACTCACAGTGATCTTGTCCGAATCCCTGGGCTGAAAATCGAGCTTGATCGACAATTCGTTTCTGTTATCCGTGCTCCCTGCCGATGAGTTGAGAATGCCCGTGGAGGAGGTCGGAATCAGCTTCGAAGCGAAGTAGGCCGCGGCCACTGGATCAATCTTCGCGGGGTTGATGGTCGCCGGTCCCGCCGCATACTCCGGGTGAGCCTGCAGGAAGGCCGCTACGCTCGGGTCAGGACCACCTGCGTTGGACTTGGAAAAATCACCCTTCGCCTCGGCCGGAGTGAAGGTCGGAATGTTGGTCTGCGCAACGCTCTGCACCTGCCGCTGCCCCTGATAGGAGACAAAGAAGAAGTTACGATCTCTGCTGCGCGCAATCCCGGGAAGCAACAGCGGTCCCCCAAGGGTGGCACCGTATTGATTGCGCTTTAACGCATCCTTCGGAAGGCCAGCTCGCTTGGTGAAGAAGCTGTTCGCATCGAGCGCGTCGTTGCGCAGGAAGTCATACACGCTGCCATGAAGGTCGCGCGTGCCGGACTTGGTCACCACGCTGATAATGCCACCGCCGTTGCGCCCATACTCGGCCGTGTAGTTGCTGCTCAGAATGCGAAACTCAGCGACCGAGTCCGGGTTCGGGTTGAAAACCACCGAATTGCGCAGCAGATTCGTATTCAGTCCGCCATCCAGCAGATAGGTAACCGCATCCGTTCTGCCTCCCGAGACGCTGAATCCGCCGCCGCCGGCATCCGGATTGGATTCTGTGACCCCTGGCTGCAATTGCGCCAACTGAAGGACGTTTCTGCCATTCAACGGAAGATTGGCAATTGCGGCGCCAACCACCGATCCGCCAACCGTTGGGTTCACCGTCTCCACACCAGTTACATCCGCATTCACGGTAACTACCTGGCTCGTCTCGCCCACGTTCAGCTTGATGTCGAAACGCAGAGCATTGTTAATCTCCAGCTTCTGCTCCTGGGTCACGACATTGCTGAATCCCTCGTGCTTCACCGACACCTTATAGGTGCCGATCGGCAGCGCTGAAACATCGAAATAGCCGTCTTTATTGGTTGTGGCGCTCTCGGTCCTCCCGGTTTCGGCATCGATTACCGATACGCTTGCGCCTGGAATCACCGCACCCTGCTGGTCAGACACCGTTCCGATCACTCGGCCGGTTGCGGTCTGTGCCCAACTCCGGCCGCACAGCAGAAATACAACCAGAGCGATAACTCCAAAGATTCTCATGGATTTGTACTTCATATTGCCTCCCAAAATGCCCGTAAAACTGCGGCCAAACGCCGGCCGGCATCCATTCATCCGTCACCTTCTCGGAGAAGAGGGGAACCGAGCTCGACGAGATCGGTAAACAATATGTGGGATCAAATACCGCTGTCAATACTTTCTTGCATGTCGTTTTGTATACAATCTCGCCTAGAAGAACCCACTGACAAATTGCCAGCTAACGCTCAGGAATAAATACCGTAGTAGCGTGCTCGCCATGGAGGCAGAGCGCGGCCTTTGAATTCCCTGTCCGGTGTTCGTCGATTTGAAAAGCCAGAAACTTGTGGATAGCCTTCATCGCAGCACTTGAAAGGCGCTGTTTGGCCTTCGTCTCGCAGAGTGGCCGTAGGACATTGGACCAGGGACGCGGCGATGAACGAAGATTTATCTGGGGGAAACCAGGAATCCATGAATGAGATCGGGCTAGGAAAGTAAGCCCCTTGAGGTGAGCACATGCCGTCAGACCATGAACCAATAAAGCTGGCTTCCGACGCCCTGAACGATGAGGCGCTCGATCAACTGTTTCGCGCGGCGAGGTCCTTTTCCTACTGGCAGCAGAAGCCGGTAAGCGATGACCTGCTTCGCAGGTTGTACGAACTGATGAAGTGGGGTCCGACAAGCGCGAACGGCAGTCCTGCCAGGATCCTGTTCCTACGAACGCCCGAAGGCAAGCAACGGCTGATTCCGGCGCTGGCTCCAGCAAACGTCGACAAAGTGCGCACGGCTCCCGTCACGGCGATTGTTGGATATGACCTTCGCTTCTACGATCAGATGCCGAAGCTGTTTCCGAACGCTCCTGGGTATCGCGACGTCTTTGCAAACTCGCCGGAGCTTGCCGAGGTGACTGCGCGCCGCAACTCCAGTCTCCAGGGCGCGTACATGATTCTGGCCGCCCGTGCCCTCGGACTCGATTGCGGTCCCCTGTCCGGTTTCGACAATGCAAAGGTAGATAACGAGTTTTTCGGAGCGGGAAAGGAAGTTGGCAACTTCGATCAGGAGTTCTTCCCGTTGACCCATGTTCGGAGCAATTTTCTGTGCAACATCGGTTATGGAGACCGCTCGCATCTCTACCCTCGGAATCCGCGCTTGAGTTTTGAGGAAGCTTGCGTGCTCTTATGATGGGTCTGATGGGTACATGCCTGCGGAGGTGAGTTTCCTGCGCAAGCTATCAGATCTAAGGAAAGAAAACTGAGGATGAAAGACAACGCCGTTTCCCGTAGAGCAGCAATGAAAACACTCGGCGGTGCAGCTTTAGGTTCTGCACTGCTTCCTCACCTTCAAGCACAGTCAAGGCAATCCAATCCGGTATCGACAGCTCCCCTGAAAGAAAAAGCGCAGGGGCATTCATCACGCAGGCCAAGTATTCTGTGGATCACCGGTGAGGGCGTCCCAGTGACGGCCTTGAGTTGTTATGGAAGCCAACTAATAAAAACTCCGAATATCGACCGGATTGCGAATGAAGGAATGCGTTTTGAAAATAGTTTTACGACAAACGCATTATGTGCTCCTAGCCGGGCTACCTTACTGACTGGAACCTACAATCATTTGAATGGAATGGTTGCAAACCCGGCAGACACAACTGGCGGAGAAACATCCCCAACCTTCGATGCTTCGCAACAAACATTTCCTAAATTGCTAAAGCGTCTGGGCTACCAGACGGGCACCGTAGGCAAGTGGCACCTTCCCGCCAATCCGGGAGAGGCTGGATTTGATTATTTCGTCTTCAAGAACGGGGCGGGTGGTCCCTATTATGAGCCGAGCGGCTATCTGCAAAACCCAAGCCTCGGCAGTACGGTGATCGAGAAGAGAGTTTATCCCGGATATGAAACAGACAATGTTACAGACTTAGCCATAAAAGGCATACAGCAGTTCACCGAGCCCTTCATGATGATGGTGCAATACTTCAACGATCATCGGCCATTCGATCCGCCCCATCAGTACGAGCACCTATACGACAACACAAGAATTCCCGAGCCGGGAACTTTTTGGGATGACTATTCCAGTCGCTCAGCAGCCGCTCGCGAAGCACGCATGCGAATTGAGAACATGCCAGACTTCCACCCTCCGGCAGACCTGACAGACCGTCAACGCAAACAGTGGAATTATCAAAAGTTCATGGGCCACTTTTTAGCAACACTGCGCGCTCAGGATGACAATGTAGGGCGGTTATTAGACTTCCTGGATAAATCGGGACTCGCGGAAAACACCATCGTTGTTTATACCTGTGACCATGGGTTCTTTCTGGGCGAGCATGGATGGTTCGATAAACGCTTCATGTATGAACCGGCCATAAGGGTACCGTGGCTCATTCGCTATCCAGGAGTAGTAAAAGCGGGAAGCGTACAAAAGGAATGGGTAGTCAACATCGACAACGCTCCGACAATACTCGACCTCGCAGGCGCTCCGGTTCCTGAAGACATGCAAGGCAGGAGCCTGGTTCCCATATTCAAGGGAAACACGCCCTCGGATTGGCGTACATCTTTCTACTATCACTATTACGAATTTGCTCCAAACCACTGGGTCTTGCCGCATTACGGCATCCGCACCGATCAATACAAGTTGATCAACTACTACACGGTGAATGAGTGGGAGCTATTCGATCTAAAGAAGGATCCGGATGAAATGGAGAACCTGTTTGAATGGGAGGGTTACAAAGTAAATCCGGCTTATGAGCGAGTTGCCAATGATCTGGTAAGTCAACTCAAGGAGCTTCGAGAAACCTACAAAGATACAACAGGAAGGCCTGTAAAAATGTGGTCGACAGCTTCTTATGACTGATACGTGCAGATCCGAGAGATAGCTCCCGAGACCCAGTGATCTCTGTCAAGAAAACGGCTCTGGCGGTTTCGCCAGAGCCGTTCAACACTGTGCGGGAACACTGAACGTAAAAGTTCCGAACTCGTGCTTTCCATAACTTGCAGGTATCGCAGTCAAGATCAGGAAGCTTAAGGACGGGCTTGAGCGTTCGTTTACGCTTCGTCTTGCTCTTTGCCGATGAAACGGCATCCAATTACTGTGGGAAATAACATGATCCAACTCTTAGTCTCGTGCCCCATGGTGTTTCAAGGGATTAATCGAGGAAAAGCACAATTCTAATCTCGCAGATCGGGAGAGTGAGCAATTTCGTCGCGGCCGCACGCAATCTATTACTGAAGTATACTTATAGATAAGGATTATCTTTCTCGCCTTCAGCCTTTCAGGCTTCGCTCCAGACGAGCACCGTTCAAGTACGCAACGGCACAACTGGAGCAACAATGAGCCTTATCAAGAAAAGTAACCTTAAGAACCATCTTTCCGCGAAGCGCCTCACCAGTCTTCATGCGATTCATTTGATCGCCAAACAGCCAGAAGAGAGGTTGGGAGTAATCGATCTCACTTCTACTGACGCGAATGAACTTGGCTTTGAAAGCGATTTCTCGGTGGAGCATTCTTCTCCGGGGCGGGAACCATCACAGCAGTTGTGATCGCCACTTCTGAAGATTAGGCGTCCGAATTCCGCCGCGATCCAAGACATAAGGCAGGCGACAATTAGTGTTTGGAGCGCTCCTCCCGCGATTTCCCTTCGCTGCACTTAGTGTTTTACAAGTTGAAAGTAGGACAATATGGCTTCTGAAGCTATGCACATAGACCGCATGCTTGAGGGAACTGCCCAGGCAGTCTCTTCGCCGGTCGGTTTGAAATCCTGCGGCCTTCCGCTGCCCACCAGGATTGCTTTTGTTGGTAACTACCTTCCCAGGCAGTGCGGCATTGCCACATTCACCACTGATCTGTGTACGGCGCTCGGAGCGGAGTATGGCAGCCAACGCCTTTTCGCGATTCCCGTCAATGATCCGGAATCGCACTATGAGTATCCGGAACAGGTGCGTCTGGAACTAGCACAGGAAGACCTGAGCTCATACGAGCGAGCCGCCGAGTTTCTCAATTTCAATGGCAATGATCTTGTTTGTCTGCAACATGAGTACGGTATCTATGGCGGCCCGGCAGGCCAGCACATCCTGTCACTCCTGCGAAAGCTGAAGATGCCATTGGTGACGACATTGCACACGGTTCTTCGCGATCCGGATGTGAATCAACGCGCCGTGCTTGAAGAGATTGCGGGGCTCTCTGATCGGCTGGTGGTCATGACTGAACTGGCTGCCCAACTGCTTCGCGATGTGTATGCGGTCCCGAGTGGAAAGATCGACATCATTCCCCATGGAGTACCGGATCTTCCGTTCATGGATCCGAACTATTTCAAAGACAAGTTCGACACCGAAGGAAAATCCGTCCTGCTTACGTTCGGCCTGCTATCTCCGAACAAGGGTATTGAAAACGTGATTCGTGCGCTACCTACGATTCTGGCGAAACACTCGAACGTGGTCTACATCGTCACTGGCGTGACGCATCCCCATATCCGGCGACGCGAAGGCGAGCGCTATCGAGAACAGCTTTTAGCACTGGCCAAAGACCTTGGCGTCTCCGATCACCTGATTCTTAATAACCGCTTTGTGAGTACCGAAGAGTTAATTGAGCACATTGGTGCAGCGGACATTTACATCACGCCATATCTGCAGGAGGCGCAAGTCGTTTCCGGCACGCTCGCCATCGCCCTGGGAGCAGGAAAGGCAATCATCTCAACGCCATACTGGCATGCCAAGGAGCTGCTCGCCGAGAAGCGCGGTCTGATTGTTCCCTTTGCAAACCCTGACGCGATCGCTGAAGCGGTCACCCATCTGCTGGAGAATGAAGCCGAGCGGCACGCCATGCGGAAGCGCGCCTATCTGCACTCCCGTGGGACGACATGGCAAAAAACGGCCCAGGCCTACATGGAGAGCTTTCAGCGGGCTCGTTTCGAGCGCTCACTACAGCCCAGACCTGCCCAGCAGGATGGTGCAGGCACCGACCCGGTGGATTGCCTGCCAGTGCTGAACAGCAGCCATATGATCAACATGACCGACGATACCGGCATGTTGCAGCATTCAATCTTCTCGGTGCCTAATACGCGCGAGGGATATACAACCGATGACAACGCACGCGCGCTCATTGTTTCGACTTTACTGGATGAAGACCCGACGTATATTGGACGGCTAGAGCATCAGAATCTTTCCCAGCGCTACCTGACATTCCTATGGCTTGCGTTTAACGACGATACCGGAAGGTTCAGAAACTTTCTAAGCTACGATCGCAAATGGCTGGAGGATGTGGGATCAGATGACAGCCATGGCCGCGCATTGTGGTCGTTGGGCGAGGTGCTGGGACACTCAAGAAATGCGGGATTGAGAGGCGCTGCGGGGAGGCTCTTTGAAGCTGCTGTGCCTGCAACCCTCACATTCACAAGTCCGCGCGCATGGGCATATTGCATATTGGGGATGCAGGCCTATCTGGATTGGTTCCCGGGAGATAGAGTTATCCAGAACATTCGCAATGCACTCGCCAATCGCCTGCTGGATATTTATGAACGCAGCCATTCCGAAACATGGAAGTGGTTCGAGAAGAGCCTATCCTACGGCAACGCCAGGTTGTCGCAGGCCCTCATTCTGGCGGGCTGGAGAAGTGACAACCAGAGAATGATCGAAGCGGGCACGGACTCGCTCAAGTGGCTCGTCGCTGAGCAGCACCGAAATGACAGAGACATATTTGTACCGATCGGATCCAACGGATTCTTCATAGAAGGAAACGAAAAGGCCCGTTTTGACCAGCAGCCTGTTGAAGCGTGTGCAACCATTTCAGCATGTCTTGAGGTCTACAGGCTGACCGAAGAACCACAATGGTTTGAAGAGGCCCAGAAGGTTTTTCGCTGGTTCCTCGGCAAGAACGATCTGCGGGTGCCGCTCTACGATGCAACGACGGGCGGATGCAGAGACGGGCTTCACCCCGATCGCGTGAATGAAAATCAGGGAGCCGAATCCACACTTTCTTTTTTGATGGCCCTGCTCGACATGCAGGCAGCCAAAGTAGCAGGGATAGACCAACTTCTTCCTGAAATGAGCATCTCTTTTGAACCCAATTATCCTTCCAGCTAAATCTCTTGAACCTGTCACTCTGGAACAGGCCAATCCGAATGCGTGCATTGAGGCTCCCCTGCTTACGCGCTATCCGGGCAATCCGCTCCTCAGTCAGGAACATTGGCCCTACCGGATCAACAGTGTCTTCAATGCCGGAGCCGTGCGACTAGCGGACGGAGACACTTTACTGCTCTGCCGCGTAGAAGAGCGGACCGGCCTGTCGCATCTGTGCGCGGCACGATCGGCGAATGGAATTGACAATTGGCGTATCGATTCGCAACCCACGTTTCCGGCGAATCCTCGCGATTACCCAGAAGAAATTTGGGGCATCGAAGATCCGCGGATCACGTATGTTCCGGAACTCGACCAATACGCCATCGCGTATACATCGTATGCGCGTGGAGGCCCGGGTGTTTCCCTGGCGCTCACGAGTGACTTCAAAAGCTTTGAGCGATTCGGCGTAATCATGCCGCCGGAAGATAAAGACGCGGCACTGCTGCCCCGCAGGATCGACGGCCGCTGGGCCATGATTCATCGCCCCGTGACCGCGTTAGGCGCTCACATGTGGATGTCATATTCGCCGGATCTGCGTCATTGGGGAAGCCACAAGATCATGCTTGAGGCTCGGCGTGGTGGATGGTGGGATGCCAACAAGATAGGGCTGTGTTCTCCACCAATCGAAACAGACAAGGGATGGCTCGTGATTTATCACGGCGTACGGCAGACCGCTTCAGGGAGCATCTACCGGTTGGGACTTGCGCTCTTCGATCTGGAGAGTCCGGACATTTGCCTGCAGCGGGGAGATTCCTGGGTTTTTGGCCCGGAGACCAGCTACGAACGCGTGGGAGATGTCAACGATGTGGTGTTTCCGTGCGGGCAGACGATCGGCGTGGATGGGGACACAGTGAATGTCTATTACGGCGCAGCCGATTCCAGCATAGCTCTCGCCACCGGCAGCATACGGTCTATGCTGGCATGGCTGGATTCCAATTCGAGTCCTATAGAAAAGCGCGCAATTTAGCGGCGAGCGGTATAACTGCGAAAGACGTGAACGATGAAAAGTGAAGGCCTCAATTGGCCCGGTTGGCTGCCACATCCTCTTGGGATCAGCCGGATATGTCCGAGTTGTAATTCGGTCAAATTCAAGCAAGCGGAGCTACGTTCGATCGATGGCCTGCTGAGTCTGTTCTTCCTGCGGCCTGTTCGCTGCATGTTCTGCTGGCGGCGATATTACTGGCTCGCCTTGCACGATGCGAAAGCAGGGTGATTCGCCTACATAAAGTAAAACGTGTACTCTGCATCAACTTCGCTTGGAACGCACAATGGAGCTGGAACCATGCAGTAGGTATCAATTCCTGGGTGCACGCTTCCAACGTAGATAAGAATTGACTTCTTTCCCGCCCGATTGGATGGGGCTTGCTGTGCTTAGATGAAGATCGTCGCCATCGATCTTCACCACGCGCGGCTGCGTCTGCCCGATCCAGTTCGGAAACAGGGAGATAAACATGGAATGCGTCAGCGTCTTCGCCTCCTCGTTCACGTGAAATTCGCCGGTATACGCAATGTAAGTCGATGCTTCCTGTTTGTAGTCGTCGTCCGTGCCTTTGAACCAATCCCCGGAGGCAAACGTCTTGCGGTTCGGCTGACTCAATTGCGCCGACATGTAGCCATCCGGTGTGTACATAATGATGCCCTTGGGCTGCTCGCTCATAGGATAGAACGATGGCGAACCGTCCACTGGACGCTCTTCATAAGAAACGAGCATCCATGCTCCGATCAGTTGTTCACGAAGTCCTTTAGCCATGACATTGCTCCTCCTAATGCGGTTACGCAGCCTTGAGAGCACCATTATCAATCGGGATGACCTGCCCCGTGATCGACTTGCCCGCGTCCGAGGCCAGGAAGACGCAGAGCGCAGCGATGTCCTTCGGGTCTACGAACTGCTTGATGTCCTGGATGCTTAGCGCGGACGCTCGCTCTTCGTCCACGCTCTTGCCTTCGGTCTTTGCGCGGCCTTGAAGGACGTTTTCGATGCGCTGCCCGCCCACAGCTCCAGGGGCAACCGCATTGGAACGAATGTTGTGATCGCCTAATTCAATCGCGAGCGTTTGCGCGAAGCCAATCAGGCCTGCCTTCGCGACGTTGTAAGGACTACGGTTGGGATAGCCGAAGCGTCCTCCCACGGAGGACATCGTGATAATGCATCCCGCCGACGATTTCTTAAGATGTGGAATAGCGAGGCGGGTCACGTTGAAGGTGCCGATCACATCGACTTTCATCACCTCTTCCCACTTGTCTGGATCCACGGTTTCGACAGGGGCAGTGGGGCCCGAGATGCCGGCGTTATTCACCAGTACGTCGAGACCTCCCAGTGCCTTAATTGCTTCGGGAACCATCCGCTCGATATCGGAGCGCTTCCCGTTGTTGCACAATGTTGCCAGCAAGCCGGGAATCTCCTTCTTTGCGGCTTCGATCGCTTGTTCATTGATATCCGTGATGAATACAGTCGCACCGGCTGAAGAAAATGCACGAGCAATTTCAAGTCCGATACCAGACGCCGCCGCGGTAATAAGTACCTTCTGAGCCATAATGCCTCCTGCCTGTGACAGGTGCGATGTCATTCAAGATGCAGGTTGACGCCACTTTGTTGCAAGTTGTCCCCTTGCCCACAAGAGTGAGAACAGCCTTGCTCATGCAATTTGCCGCTCACGCACCCCACCCAACCAACCACCACCAATTCGCAAGCTGCCCATTCCTTAAGAGCAGCCTGAGGTAGAACCGCAGCTCATGCAGCGGTAGCAGCTTCCGTTGCGAACCATGATCGCTCCGCAGGTCTGGCAGCTGGGTGCGTCTCCCATATCCATGTACTCCCGCATAGCGTCAGCAGCATGGATCAGGCCACGATCCTCCATCTTCAACTCAGAGTGCGGCTCGGTTGACGCAGCCATTTCGGGCATTATCCCGCCTTGCGGAGCATAGGAGGCACCCATCCCCCGGCTGGGCGAATGCTGCTCGGGCGCAAGGTGAGCCTCAAAAGGACTCGGCTCTCCCGTACCCGAACTTGCACCCGGTGCCAGCCCTGCGAACAGCGACAGTTGTTGCCCGGAGAGGAAGCGCAGTTGCAGCCAGCGGAAGATATAGTCCATCAGTGATTTGGCATAGCCAATCTGCTCATTGCCAGTCCAGCCAGAGGGCTCAAAGCGCGTGTGAGCGAACTTCTCGCAGAGCACCCTCAGCGGAACTCCATGCTGCAGCGAAAGGGAGATCGCGGTAGCAAAGGCATCCATCAGCCCGGAGACTGTCGAGCCTTCCTTCGCCATCTTGATGAAGATTTCGCCCGGCTGTCCGTTGGGATACAAACCAACCGTGATATATCCCTCGTGTCCCGCGATCGAAAACTTATGCGTCAAGGAGGCGCGTTCTTCCGGCAAGCGATGCCGCACCGCTCTGGGCGGAGCGTTCAGATCCTGCCCATCCTCTCCCGGCACCGCGGAAGCAGATAGCTGCATGGCTAAGAATGCCTTGGCCGCTGCTGCCAGATCACGCGCGCTGATCTCCAGCTTCTCCGCGACCTTGGCTTCGAGTGACTTTACGTCCGCATCCGCAGCCTGCTTGCCTCCGGCAAGCGCAGTCAGCACGCGATCGGCGGTCTGGTTCAGCGCATCGTCTCCATTGGCGTTCCGGATGGCCTTAGCCTTGTTGCCGTCGGAGACGTTCAGCGGCTGAGCGCCCTTCGAACCATCGCGATAGACCGCGACGGCCTTCAGACCCTGGCGCCAGGATTCGGCATAAGCCTCGGCGATATCTTCCGCGGTGCAGTCATGCGGCAGATTCACCGTCTTGGAGATCGCGCCGGAAAGGAATGGCTGTGTCGCAGCCATCATCTTGATGTGGCCCATGTAGTGGATCGACCGCGTTCCCTTGGATGGCTTGAAGGAGCAGTCGAAGCACGCCAGATGCTCTGCCTTGATGGCCGGCGCTCCCTCAATGGTGCCCGTCGCATCAATGTAGCTGACGATGGCGTCCACCTGATCATTCGTGTAGCCAAGCTTGAAGAGCGCCGCAGGAACCGTGTTGTTCACGATCTTGATCATGCCGCCGCCCACCAGCTTCTTATACTTCACCAGCGCCAGATCCGGCTCAATGCCAGTCGTGTCGCAATCCATCATGAAGCCGATGGTTCCCGTTGGCGCAAGCACCGTCACCTGCGAGTTTCTGTATCCGTACTTCTCGCCGTGAACCAGAGCTTCATCCCAGCACTGCTTGCTGGATTCAATCAGTGCATCCAGCTGAGGAACGGCAAACGGCTCCGCGGAGCTGCGGCTCTTGCCGATCTTGTTGACCTCTGCGCGATGCATGCGAATCACGTCGAGGAATGGCTCACGGTTGACGTAGAAGCCGGGGCAGGCGCCGCCCTTGTGCTCCACCGACTGGGTTAGCGGCGTGGCCGAAGCCAGCGAAGGGCAGCTTGCGGCGATGCGCGACGACTGCAGGTAAGCCTCACCGCACATGATCGCGGTAAGCGTAGCGGCAAAATCACGCCCGGCATCGGAGTCATACGGCAAACCGAACGACATCAGCAATGCGCCAAGATTTGCATAGCCCAAACCCAGCGGGCGGTAATCGTGCGAATTCTTCGCGATTGCCTCGGTCGGATAGCCGGAGTTATCGACCAGAATCTCCATCGCCGTCAACATGACATCGATCGCATGACGATAGAGCGCGATGTCAAATGTACCTGCAGCGGTTACAAACTTCAGAAGGTTGAAGCTGGCCAGGTTGCAGGCCGAATTGTCGAGGAACATGTACTCCGAGCAGGGGTTCGAAGCATTGATGCGACCCGAGTTCTTCGACGTATGCCACTTGTTGATCGTGGTGTCGTACTGCATGCCGGGATCGCCGCACTGCCAGGTGGCTTCCGCGATCTTCGTCATGATGTCGCGTGCCTTGTATGTCTTAACCGGCTTGTGATCCTTGACCGTATGCGTAGTGAACTCGCCATCGTTTTCGTACGCGCGCATAAACTCATCCGTCACACGCACGGAGTTGTTGGCGTTCTGAAAGAAGATGGAGCTGTAGGCTTCCGAGTCCGGCCCGCTGGAGCCGTCATAGCCCTCGCGCATCAAGGCCCAGGCCTTCGCCTCCTCCTTCGACTTGCACTCGATGAAGTCCACAATATCCGGGTGATCCACGTTCAGGATCACCATCTTGGCTGCCCGGCGCGTCTTGCCGCCGGACTTGATGACGCCGGCGAAGGCGTCAAATCCACGCATGAAGCTCAACGGCCCGGAGGCGGTGCCGCCACCCGAGAGCAACTCCATCGATCCCCGAATGGCGGAGAGATTGGTGCCCGTGCCGGAACCCCACTTGAACAGCATTCCTTCTGTCTTTGCCAGCGTCAGAATCGCATCCAGCGAGTCATCCACGGCGTTGATAAAGCAGGCCGAGCACTGCGGATTGCGATAGCCGGTGACCGAAAACTCCACCGCGCAGGTATGCGGATTCCAGTGCCAGTTCTGCGCGTCGGAATTGGGCTCCAGGCGGTCACAGCCAACGTTGAACCACACCGGCGAATTAAACGCAGCCTTCTGCGTCACCAGCAGGTGGGCGAGCTCATCGTGAAAGATGCCGGCATCTTCTGCGGTGACGAAGTAGCCTCCCTTAAGGCCCCAATCCCGAACCGTTTCCGCAACGCGGCTCACCAGCTGGCGCACGCCGGTTTCCCTCTCCGGGGTGCCGATCTGGCCATGCAGATATTTGCTGGCAACGATGTTCGTTGCCGTCATCGACCAGTCGACGGGCACCTCAACATCCTTCTGCTCAAAGATCGATTTGCCGGTTGCATCCGTGATGGAGGCGGTACGGTACTCCCACTGCACCTCGTCGTAAGGAGAAACGCCGGGCTTGGAGAACAAACGCTGCAAGCGGATTCCACGGGCGGCTTTGGCCGCCGAGCCATTCATGTCCGCGTCTTTGGCGGTGGTTCCAGCGACTTCTTTGGTGGCAGCGATATTGGAATTTTTCTGGGTGGCCTCGGCCATGGAGTCTCCTTCGACTACAAAAAAATGAGATGCGTACCTGGCCCATTCGACAAAATAGGATCGAAAACCGGGACAGCAACTGAAAAAAGTTCAGGAAGATTCTTCTTCCGTTTTGGATGTCTTGAAACGATTCTGGGCCGTCACGTGCGGGCAGAAAGTACCACAGATTTCCCTCTAGCCGTGCATCCCTTCAGTGGGGCCGCAAGTGGGAAAGTACCGCTCTGTATGGTACATGTCAAGCGGGAACCACTACATCTTGTATTTTACGCTCCTCGAGTGGTCCCTGGTTGGGAAATGGCGGGATTCCGCTGTGGAGAACTCAAATAACCGCGCGGTCACTGGCGCATCGGGCGGGCAAAGTTTGAGACTACGTCGGCCGTCAGTCTCCCGCAAGGCGCAGAACTGGTGCAATTTCTGTGCAGGGGTGTGCAAATTCAGGAAAACCTGGTCGGCTATCGCCTGCAACAGGGCCCGGGAGAGGAGAGCCGGGCGGATATAGGGGGATCAATATTCGTTCAAAATTGATGCCATCTTGCGCCAGAAATGACGGATGCATTCCCAGCGGGCGCGGTTGGCGGTTTGAGCTGGTGCACGTGGAGGTATGCACCAGCTCGATGGGAGAGCTTGCCTAACGGCTTGCCGCACGAATGGAAGCGATCTCCCGCGCCGGAATATGGAGGAATTGCAGAAATTCCTGGTGCTCTTCCGGTGCGTTTTTCTCGAACTCGTGGTGCCACCGCTGCATATCCTGCTCCGTGAACCCCGCCGCTTTCATGATGGAGACCCACTTTTCCTTGTTGATCATTTCTGTCCTCGATGCAAACTCCTCAGCTCGAAGGAGCTGGAGGATTGCTTTTTGATTTTGGCGTAAATGCTCTATCTCTTCATCCAGTTCGAGCAGGCGGCGCTTGAGAATGGCAGCAGCATTCGTCTCCTTCTGCTGCAGCAGGGAGCGGATGCTGGCGAGCGACAGGCCGGCTGTGCGGTAAACGCAGATCTGTTTTAAGCGATCCAGATCGGCGTCAGTGTACTGGCGGTAGTTGCCGGGGGAGCGCGACGCCACACGCAGCAGTCCGATCGACTCGTAATACAGAACCGTCGTCCGAGAAAGGGAGCAGCTTCGAGCTAGTTCAGAGATAGTCATGTTCACCAGAAACTACTTTGAACCCGTCACCTCTAGACAGGTCAAGGATCCATTTATCGCCATTCTGCCTACTCTCCGACCCGTGAGCCGCAGCACGCCCCCAAAGAGCGATTCCAACGCAACCCCTTCCCAAAGCGGACAGGAGCTCCGCACAACGTTCTTTTGCTACGCAGAGCCTTCGCCTGATGGACTTCGCCTGATGGCAGGCCATTCCCTGGCCCCCTACATCAACCAGAATGGGGATGAAATGCTTTACGTATCCGTGACTGACACAATATTTCTAGAGCAAACACGCCGATTTTTGCAGCATACAGAAGGGCCGCAGCGAAAACGCTGCGGCCCTTCTGTATATACGTCACTGAAGTTGCTACAAATACAACAAAGCTATTTCAGGAACAGCGGAGCCATTACAAATGCGACGGTGCAAAGCAGCTTGATAAGCACGTGGATCGACGGACCGGCAGTGTCCTTGAAGGGATCGCCGACCGTGTCTCCTACGACGGCTGCCTTGTGGGCCTCCGAGCGCTTGCCGCCATACTGGCCGGTTTCAATAAACTTCTTTGCGTTATCCCATGCGCCGCCGCCGTTGTTCATAAAGGTGGCAAAGAGGATACCTACAATGGTTCCAACCATGAGCAGTCCGGCTACAGCCTCGGCTGCCAGGGTTGGATCTTCAGGGCTGATGAACAGGCGGAAGGTGACGCCGACCACGATTGGCACGCCGACAGCCAGCAGGCCGGGAGCGACCATCTGCTTGAGCGCGCCTTTGGTCACCAGGTCGACGCAGGCGCCGTAGTCTGGCTCTTCCGTGTTCTCCATGATGCCGGGATGTTCACGAAACTGGCGGCGAACTTCCTGGATAACGGTTTGCGCGGCAGCGCCGACGGCCTTGATCGCCAAGGAGCTGAAGAGGATAACCAGCGCTGCGGCAATCAGGCAGGCGACAAAGACAGCCGGCTTGGAAATATCGACCTTGGTCAGCAGAAGGGATTCATCCACCACTTTTACGCCAAGTGCATTGAGCTGCCCATACTTCTGGGTAATGAGCTCGTTGATTTCATCGATATAAGCAGAGAAAAGAAGGAATGCGGCCAGCGCAGCGGAGCCGATGGCATATCCCTTGGTGAGGGCCTTGGTGGTATTACCGACGGAGTCAAGACGGTCGGTGCGGGTGCGGACTTCTTCCGGCGCGCCGGACATCTCAATGATGCCGCCAGCATTATCGGTGATGGGCCCAAAGGTATCCATCGCCAGGATGTACGCAGCAGTGGCCAGCATGCCCATGGTGGCGATCGCGGTGCCAAAGAGACCTGCTCCGCGCACCCCAGGCAGCCCATGCAGCCCGCAGTAATATGACCCGAGGATTGCCGCAGAGATAGCAATCACCGGAGCCGCAGTGGACTCCATGCCGACGGCGAGCCCAGTGATGATGTTGGTTGCCGGGCCGGTCAGCGAGGACTTGGCAATCGATGCCACAGGACGGTAGCGATACTCGGTGTAGTACTGCGTGATCCAGACAAATACGTAGCTGTTGGCCATGCCGATAACGCCCGCGGCAAAGAACCACAGATTGTTATGCAGCAGGAAGCGCACCGCCACGTAGAAGCCGATGACAGCGAGGCAGGTGGTGACCAGGTAACCGCGATTGAGAGCGGACATCGGGTCCTCCTCTTCGTTCTTGAGGCGAACGGAGAGAATGCCAAGGATCGATGCGATGAGGCCGAAGGCGCGAGCCACGAACGGGAAGAAGATGCCCAGGATTCCGAATTTGCCAAAGAGCGCAACAGAGAGAATCATGGCGCCGATGTTTTCCGCAGCGGTGGATTCGAACAGGTCCGCACCGCGGCCCGCGCAGTCGCCCACGTTATCGCCAACCAGATCGGCGATCACAGCAGGATTGCGGGGATCGTCTTCCGGAATACCGGCTTCCACCTTGCCTACGAGGTCGGCGCCTACATCAGCGGCCTTGGTGTAGATTCCGCCACCGAGCTGCGCAAAGAGCGCGACAAAGCTGGCGCCGAAGCCGAAGCCGACAATCTGGTAAGGAACCGTCTGCGGATTCTTCATGCCGCCGAAAGCGAGAAAGATAAGGCCAACGCCAAGCAGCGAGAGCGCGACGACGGAAAGGCCGGTGACCGCACCGCCACGAAGCGCAAGCTGCATAGCACGATTGACGGAAGAGCGAGCCGCCGCCGCCGCGCGCAGATTGGCGCGGATGGAGACGAACATTCCGGAGAAACCAGCAAGACCGGAGCAGATGGCGCCGGCGAAGAAGGAGACGGCCATCTTCCATGCCAGGCCGAAACCCTTCTCATAGAAGTAAAGCGAAAAGAGCAGGATGGCGAGAACGACGCTGAAGCTGTAAATGGTGGTGTATTGGCGGCGAAGGAAAGCTTCGGCTCCCTTTTTAATCGCGCTTGCGATTTTTTGCATTTCGGGAGTGCCAGAATCGGCGGCAAGAACTTCACGTGTGAACAACCAGGCGACAACAAGCGATAGGGCACTTACTGTCAAAAAGAACCATACCCATGCAGCTACGGACACACTTCCTCCATTGCGGGGCTCTTGTCAAAGAGCCTCGGTCGATCCTGACCTCACTCCACTTAGGGGAAACACAGAACGATAGCACGTCGACTATTCCATGCGCCAACGAAAATCTGATCTGTGTGCTCCTACGTACATGGTCTTCCCTCGCCTTACTTGAATGCCGCGTAACTTTACCCCAGGTGGCACTCAAAATGGAAGAGAGAATCCTACTCAATGGGAACGCGAATCAGGTCAGCAACGTCGGGATTATCGGCGGGCCGTGGATGGAGCTTGAAGAGGACCAGTTGATTGCGGTCAGAGTCGTCAAAGGCAGGAAAAGTGGCGACCTGCTCCAGCCAGTACTGGGTATGCAGATCTTCGAGGGTACCTGGATCGAGGTCGTTCCATGCTGCGTAATATCCAGGCTGATACTTCTGCAGCCGGCTGGGCAGATCGAGCGTGCCGAAGTCATCGCAGATGCTGGGCAATCCGGTGATTAATGTGATGTCGTTTCCGCTGATCGACAGCAGGAGGCGATTCCCGTTGGGATGCGCGTCCATATAACGCGTCAGGTCGCGGGCAGCGTTCACAAAGGTGAACTCGGGTTGACGGACAAAGCGGATCGTCTCCTGCGCATTTCTCACAAGAGAGAACACGATGACAGCGACGGCAACGCTCCCGATGGCCCGGTTGGCACGCAGCAACGCTGCTGCCGCTAGCGCCACAATAAAGAACACGAAGACCGCCACCACAGCGTAGTACCGGGGCTGCATGTTGTTATGGAAACCAATAAAGAAGAAGTAACCCGCCACGGCAAGCAGAGACGAAACAAACAGCGGGTTGCTCCAAAGCGAGCGCGCAATCAATAGAGAGGTCACCACCATGGCCAGGGCCAGCAGCACCAGGGTTCGATCCACCCAGAGAGCACCGTGAACGGAGTAATAGAAGGTGACGATCCAGCCGAGGATTGTGGTGGGCTTGGTATAGACGTTGACCAAAAAGAGATAGCGGTAATCCTGCAAATAGTTGTGCCGCACCACCATCGCGAAGTATGCGCTGAACAGCAAGCCGGCAGTGGCACCCATGGCCGCGGCGGAGCGAAGGAAGTTCGCAAGGTTCTTCCGCTGCGGATACCACAGTGCATAGAGGATCGCGGGCAGAAGAAAGAGAGCGGTCGTCTTGGTAAGGACCATGAGGCAATACAGCACGCCCATGAGAGCCGCCAGACCCAGCCTGCGGCCCTGAGCAGTTGTCGCGGCGGCACGGCCGGCGATGAGCAGGCTGAGGAGTGTAAGGCAAATAAGCAGCGGCTCCAGAATGGCAAGACGGCTGAAGCAGAAGAAGAAGGAGCTGGCAGCAATCAGCGATGTGCCGAGCAGCGCAACCCAGCGCTCCGAATTGGCGCGCAACAGCGCATAGGCGAGTACGAGATTGCAGACAAAGAGCGAGACGGCAAGGGCACGCGCTGCCTGAAGGCTGACTCCGGTGAAGTGAAACAGAATCCACTCCAGAAAGGGCCAGACGGGAAGGGCCGCAGCACAATTAAAGTCTCCGGGAACGAACCATGAGCCACGGACGAAGTATTCGATGGCGGCATTGCCATACCATCCTTCGTCGGTGTACTTCGACCAGTCCATCCAGCGCGAATAATTGGGAAAGTCCGCGCGGAGATTGGAGAAGTGCATGCTGGCGAAAATTGCGATCGCGGCTATCCAGGAATACAGCAGTAGTTTCTTAAACTTCATGGAATATGGAAGAGCCCAGCGCGCGTAGTTATGCGTTCGAGAGCCATGGGCGCTGGGATCCTGCGTCTAAGTATAGCGAAGCAAAGGCGCTGAGCCTATTCCTATTCGTATGCCAGGGCGTCGATCGGATCCTTGTGAGCAGCCTTGAGTGCGGGGTAGACCGCGCCAATCAGGGCTCCGGCAAAGGCAATCGCGGCCCCTTTCAGCATCCACCCGGCGGTGAGTTGGAAGCTGAAGGTTGGATTGCGATAGCTGAGAAAGGCACGCAGGACGAAGGCCAGCAGAATTCCCAGAAGAACGCCTGCGACGGACAAGACCAGGGTCTCCCGCAGCACTACGCGCACAATGTAGGTCTTGGACGCACCGAGAGACTTGAGAATGCCAATCTCCCGGGTGCGCTCCATCACCGCGGTATACATCGATTGAAAGATGACGAGGAAGCCGACGATAACGGCGATCCAGATGACGGTATAGAGCGCGGTAGTGAACGCGGGGAGATGCGCCGGAGTCATCAGGGAGAGCCACTCGTCCATGGTCTGCACCTGATATTCCGACATTCCTGGCAGCGCCTTGATCTCTTTGCGGATGAGTTCCTGGTTGGCGAGGTTATCGCTCTTCAAATAGAAGAGGGTTGCATGTCCGTCGGAGCCCATCAGAGATCCCAGCGTATCGAGGCGCAAAAATTTGCGGCCTCCCTTGCCATGCTCCACGATGCCCGAAACCCGGAAATCGTGATTGAGGATCTTGATCGTGTCCCCGACCTTGTGGCCATTGTCCGCCCGGGCGTAGTAGTCGTCGATAATGGCATCGTTGGGGCCTTGAAACGGGCCGCCTGCAATAAATTCGAAGGGCTTGAGGGCGTTGTAGCTCGCGTAATCGATGCCCCAGATGGTCTCAACCGATCCGGCAGTACTAAGGTTCGTGATGACCGGGGCGACGACTTGAATATGAGGAACCTTGCGGAGCACATCGGCCACGCGAACCGGCGCCGGAGCACCGCCGACGCCGCTGAGGAAGCTGGCGTTGGCCGGACGCACGATCATGTCCGCGCCGATGCCGCTGACGCGCGTCTTCTGATCGTTGAGCATGCCAAACATAATGGCCACGATGGAAAGGATCATGACGACTTCAATCGCGACGGCGAAGATGCTGATGGCAGTACGCAGGGGCCGATGCAGCAGATTGTTGAGGACCAGCTTATTCATTCTTGCGACAACCTTCCCAAATTGAAACGCGATCTTGAATTGAAACGCAATCTTTATCCCGGAGGCCTCTCGGAGGCGCACATCCGGTTCGATAAGCCTGCTAAACAGGTTAGCATCCGCACCGGGGTTGCGCTTTCCCGGGGGCTTGCGGGAGACTAGGGAGAGAATCCGCTCCTGAGCTTGGGCTGGCCGACCTGGTTACCCCGCACCATATTTGGTGCACGTAACCCGTTAGTGTTATGAAAATAAAGGTTAAATCGCATTTTTCTTTTGACGTTGTAACCACATCGCCTTATGGTAGCGGGTAACGACCTGGATTACAGGATCTGTACATGGAGCATTTCGGCGAAGAACTGAAACGAGAGCGGGAATCCCGCGGTATCGGACTGCAGGAGATCACGGCGGCTACCAAGATTAGTAGCCGGCACTTGGTGGCTCTGGAGGACGAAAAGTTCCGTCAACTCCCCGGCGGCGTCTTCAACAAGGGCATCGTGCGCGGCTATGCGCGCGTTGTGGGCCTGGATGAGGACACATGGGTGAATCGCTACCTCACCGCCTATCAGCAGAGCGGCGCTATCTGCGACGACGATATCAGTTGGTTTGCCTTTGCCGAGAATGTCAGCAAAGCACGCCCAGGAAAGCGGGATCGCTCTGCGGAGAGGCTTCGCTGGGCTGGCGTATTTGTGTTGTTGACGGTGCTGGCTGTCGCAGCCTATTTCGTCTATGGATATGTACACCAGCGCCTGACGGCGCTGCCGGTGCACGCTGCCGAGCAAAGCACCTTAGTCCTGGGCGACGGCCACCTTTCGCGGATCGCGACGTTTCCTGGTTGCCGGGCGTAATCGGCCCTGTTAGCGGCTCCCCTGTCCCAGGCAACGCCAGCCCATCGTGATTCCTATATCTAAAGGCAGGTTCTTTCTGTGTAGAATGGTGGCGCAAATCAGGAAGGAACTGTTGCCATCATGTCTAAATTTATCCATGCGACGCTTGTCGTGACATTTGCGATGACCAGTTGTCTGGTTCCTCGCCATTCTGCAGCGGAGGCTGCGGCATCCGCGCCTGCAGATCAATCCTATGATCGTTCCGATCTGAATATGACCTACCATCCGCCCGCCGGCTGGACTACGCAGGATGTAGCACAGGTAAAGGCGGAGGGGCCCAATGCCAAGGCTGCGGAATGTATGAAGATTCTCTTCTCGTCGACACCGCCAAATGTCGGGGAAGGCGCAGAGGGCCTTAGCCTTGGTGTAACGGTCGTCGATGCGGTGCGCAGTTGCGTACCCAAGGACATGACTCCCGAAGCACAATTGCAATCGATGGTAGAGAACACGGGCAAGATGCCGGGCCTGAAGACCGTGAAAAATCCGAGTGCCTACTTTATCGACGGGCGCACCTTCTGGGGGACGGTGGCGAAGGGCAAGCCGCAGCTAGCCTCGGGGAGCACCAGCAACACGGAGGTCTACGTGGCCATGGTGGGAGCCGTGGTGAAAGATCACGTCATTCTGTGGGAGATGACTGCGGCCGATATCCCGATGTTGCAGCAGATGGCGACTTCGACCATCCAATTTACCGGCAAGCAGCCGCACATCCTTTATAAGGTCAACATCAAATAGCCCAATCCAGCGGCCGTTCTATTGGTTCGGTAACTTCTGGTCCTGCCTCCCGGCGTGGCATTGCAGGCATGGGCCAGAAGTTGCCGAGAGCCAAGTTCCTCCGAGACTTCCGAGCGTCTGAACTTTTTTTTGACTGGATCATAAATCGTGCAGCACTCGGTCTTTTCCGTGGGTGTTGTCTGGGCTGATGGCCCGTTCGCTGCGCTCCAGCGCCCACTCGCACAGGGTTTCTGCCATCTGGCTGAAACTTTTTGCTCTTGCTGTTCGGCTCTGCTACCGTTTTGATAGACGCTTGCGGCCCATTGGGGTCCTGGCTGCCTGAGCCCGCTTATCAAGCAAATTCGCGCAGTTCCTTCCAGAGAGAAACAGCGACAGCGGCAGGGCGAGAAATCAAACAGGGAGGAAACTGGCTTGTCTTCAAAAGACCGCTTTTTGTTTACATCTGAATCGGTAACGGAAGGTCATCCTGACAAAATTGCCGATCAAATCTCGGATGCGATTCTGGATGCCTGTCTCGAGCAGGACAACTATAGCCGAGTAGCCTGCGAAACTCTGACCGCGACCGGTCTGGTAGTGATCGCCGGCGAGATTACCACCAAGGCTTATGTCGATTTACAGTCGCTGGTTCGCGGTGTCGTGGCTGCTATTGGCTACGACAATGCACTTTATGGATTCGACTCCAACACCTGCGCAGTCATCTCGACGATCAATAAGCAGTCTGGCGATATTGCGCAAGGCGTGGATACAGGCGGCGCAGGCGATCAGGGCATGATGTTCGGCTATGCCTCCAACGAGAATGAAGACTACATGCCGACGCCCATTGCGCTGGCTCACGCGTTGACGCGGCGCCTGACGGAAGTTCGCAAGAGCGGCCTGCTCTCCTACCTGCGGCCCGACGGCAAGAGCCAGGTAACGGTGGAGTACGACGAGAACAACAAGCCGGTGCGCATCGACGCTGTGGTTATCTCTTCGCAGCATTCGGACACGGTGACGAACGAACAGCTTCACGCCGATATTCTGAAGCACGTTATTCAGGCAGTTCTGCCCGCGAAGCTTCTGGACGAGAACACGAAGTATCACATCAATCCCACGGGCCGATTTGTGATTGGTGGCCCCATGGGCGACACCGGTCTGACAGGCCGCAAGATCATCGTCGACACCTACGGCGGAATGGGCCGTCACGGTGGTGGCGCATTCAGCGGCAAGGATCCGACAAAGGTGGATCGCTCCGCGGCCTACATGGCGCGCTATATCGCGAAGAATATCGTGGCTGCCGGCCTGGCCGAGCGCTGCGAAGTTCAGCTTGCCTATGCCATCGGCGTAGCGGAGCCGGTGAGCGTGCTGGTGGAAACATTCGGCACCGGTAAGCTGGAATCAACGCAACTGCAGGAGCTGGTACGGGCAAACTTCAGCCTGACACCAAAGGGCATTATCGAAAGCCTGAACCTGCGTCGCCCCATTTATCGCCAGACCGCTGCCTATGGCCACTTCGGCCGCAAGGGACCTGATTTTACCTGGGAAGCAACCGATAAGGTCGCGGCACTGCGGGAGCAGGCTGCGCTGAAGGCGGGAGCAGCAGCGAAGTAATCCAGAAGTCGGAGCAGTAAGGGGGGCAGGCTCGCGATGAGCTTGCCCCTTTTGCTTTGGCGATTTTCTTTTTGACCGCAAGAATCGGAGTGTGGCCAACGACACCCAGGCGCCAAGCTGTGTGGAGGTGCTATTTTGCTTGGAGGTGCATCATGGGCGTCTCGTCTGGAGTATGGGAACAGGCATGGAAGATGGTAGAGGCGCGCAGCGCGGCAGCGATGTTTGTCTACGCCGTGCGGACGACGGGAATCTACTGCCGGCCTTCATGCCCCAGCCGCCGCCCGCTCAAGACATCGGTGCGCTTCTTTGCTACCAGCGAGTTGGCGGAGCGCGCCGGCTACCGCGCCTGCAAACGGTGCCGTCCTTCCGAGAATCATCCTCAGCACCAACTGCTGACTGCCGCCTGCGAATACCTGGAAGAGCACATGGAGGAGACGGTGAAGCTCGAAGCGTTGGGGAAGCTCCTAAGCTTAAGCCCATTTCATGCGCAGCGGCTCTTTCGGCAGGCACTGGGGATTACGCCGAAGCAGTACCAGCAGGCTCGCCGGATGGAGCGCTTTCGCGAACAACTGCTGCTCAAAGACAGCGTGACCGAAGCTGTGTACGAGGCGGGATTCAGTTCCAGCAGCCGCGTCTATGAGCAGGCCACGGCGCAGATGGGCATGACCCCGACTACGTATCGAGAGGGAGCCAAGGGAATGGCGATTCGCTTCTGCATTCACGATTGCACGCTGGGCAAGATCCTGGTCGCCGTGACTCCCGTGGGAATCTGTTCGATCGCCCTTGGCGGGCTGGAGAGTGAACTGGAAGAGGCTCTGCGCGAGCGCTTTCCCCGGGCCGAGTTAGCTCGCGACGATGCCGGGCTGGGGAACACGGTGATCCAGGTGCTGTCGCAGATGAGCGAGCATCCGCTGACGCTGTCACTGCCGCTGGATATCCGCGCGACGGCTTTCCAGACTCGCGTGTGGCAGGCGCTGCAGCGGATTCCGCGAGGCGAGACGCGCAGCTATGCGGAGGTTGCACGCGAGATCGGACAGCCAACCGCAGTGCGTGCGGTGGCGCGGGCCTGCGCTTCCAATCCGGTCGCGCTGGCCATTCCCTGCCACCGCGTCGTGGGGAGCGACGGCAAATTGACGGGATATCGCTGGGGGGTGGAGCGCAAGCGGAAACTGCTCGAAGCCGAGCGCTCTGCCGCTGTATTGGCGCACTCGCGAATTTAGCCCCCTGCTGGCACCAGCATCAGGACGCGGGCTTGTCTCCAACAGCAAGAATGGTTTGGAAGTGCGGCGCTTCAGCCTCCTTATGAACAATGGAGGTAAGCACACTCTGGAAGCCGGCCTTGTGCAGCAATGCCTCCAGTTCCACCTCGCTGAAGCCCAGCCAGAGATCGGCGTATAGTTCGCGGGCTTCCTCAAAGCGATGCTTGCCCAGGTCCAGCACGACGATACGGCCCTGTGGCTTGAGGATGCGGAAAGCCTCGGCAATTGCGCGCTCGGGGTGAATGGCGTGATGCAGCGACTGGCTGAAGAGCGCGAGATCCATGGAGGCATCCGCGATGGGCACATCCTCAAGATCCCCCTGGCGATATTCGAGAGTCTTCGCTCCCTGGCGGCGGCCGAGCTGGGTGCCAAACTCCACCATCTTCTGCGAGTTGTCGACGGCGATCACCTGCGTGGCACGCTGCGCCAGAAGCAGCGAAAAGGTTCCCTCCCCCGCTCCAAGATCGGCGATTCGCATCGGCGGCATCAGGAGCAACAGCGCTTCGGCAAATCCTTTCCACGAGCGGCCGGGGATGTATTCGCGGCCAAAGCGGCCAGCCATCTCATCAAAGAAGGCACGGGTCTTATCCTGCCGCTTGCGCAACACGAGTTTGAGCGCAGCGCTGTCCTGGCGAGACTCGGGAACTTCGCGGGCAGCCTGCTTGAGGAGCGGAATCAACTGGCTCACGACATCGGCTTTGTCGGCAGCGCCATTCTCCTGCTTCAGGCGGTAGAGAATGTTCTTCCCGGTGCGACGGTCTTCCACAAGACCTGCCTGCTTGAGCTGGGAGAGATGCGTGGAAAGAGTGCTCTGGCCCATGCCGAGGATCTCCTGCAACTCCGCGACAGAGAGCTCTTCGCGTTCGACCAGGAGCAGGACGCGGAGGCGGTTCGCGTCGGAGAGAATTCGCAGGGACTTGAGAATTGACTTCATCACGGGGTAGAACTAATCTATCAAAATATCGCGATATCGCGATAGGAGGGTTTTACATGGCAACCGCAACCGCGGATCGCACGAACACCGAATTCAAGGTGGCCGACCTGGCGCTGGCCGATTGGGGCCGCAAGGAAATAACGATTGCCGAGCAGGAAATGCCCGGACTGATGTCGATTCGGCGGAAGTATGCCGCGGCCAAGCCCCTGGCTGGCGTGCGCGTGACCGGATCGCTGCACATGACGATCCAGACAGCGGTGCTGATTGAGACGCTGGTGGAGCTGGGCGCGACCGTGCGCTGGGCGAGCTGCAACATCTTCTCGACACAAGACCATGCGGCGGCGGCGATCGCGGCGGCTGGCGTGCCGGTATTTGCGTGGAAGGGTGAATCGCTCGAAGAGTACTGGTGGTGCACCTATCAGGCGCTGAGCCACAGCAGCGGCAAGGGACCGGAACTGGTCGTGGACGATGGCGGCGACGTAACGCTGCTGATCCACAAGGGCTATGAACTGGAAGACGGCGATGGCTGGGTAAACACGGCATCTTCCAACCATGAAGAGCAGGTAATCAAGGACCTGCTGAAGAAAGTGCATGCGGAGGATCCGCAGCACTGGCACAAAGTCGTGAAGGAGTGGCGCGGCGTTTCGGAAGAGACGACGACAGGCGTTCACCGGCTTTACAAGATGAAGGAGCAGGGCAAGCTGCTGGTTCCGGCAATCAATGTAAATGACTCGGTGACGAAGTCGAAATTCGACAACCTGTATGGTTGCCGCGAATCCCTGGTAGACGGCATCAAGCGAGCGACGGATGTGATGGTGGCGGGCAAGGTTGCGGTGATCTGCGGCTATGGCGATGTGGGGAAGGGTTCGTCACAATCGCTGCGTGGTCTGGGTGCGCGCGTCGTGGTCACGGAGATTGATCCCATCAACGCGCTGCAGGCAGCGATGGAGGGCTACGAAGTTGCCAGGGTGGAGGACACTCTGGGACGAGCCGATATCTACGTAACCTGCACCGGGAACGTGGATATCCTGACGCTGGAACACATGAAGGCGATGAAGGATCAGGCGATCGTCTGCAACATTGGCCACTTTGATAATGAAATTCAGATTGACCGGCTGAACAACGAGGCAGGTGTCGTCAAGACGACCATCAAGCCACAGGTGGATCAATACACCTTCCCTGACGGACACAGTATTTTTGTGCTGGCGGAAGGCCGGCTGGTGAACCTGGGCTGCGCGACCGGGCACCCCAGCTTTGTGATGAGCAACAGCTTTTCCAACCAGACGCTGGCTGCGCTGGATCTGTGGAAGAACAAAGATACTTACAAGGTGGATGTGTATACGCTTCCGAAGAAACTGGATGAGGAAGTCGCTCGTCTGCATCTGGAGAAGATCGGCGTTAAGCTGACGACACTGTCCGAGAAGCAGGCCGAATACCTCGGCGTTCCAGTAGAGGGGCCTTTCAAGGCAGAGACTTACCGCTACTAGGACCGCAAACCGGATTACAAATAGAATAACGAAGAGCCCGGCAGGAAGTAGCCGGGCTCTTGTGTTTTGCGGATGACGGCATGGTTTACTTTTCGTGCCAGCAACGCATCCATTTCTTCAGAAGAGTGTCGAATAGGAGTATGAGGTGCAGTTTCGGGGAATGAGGAATCTGGGCAATAGCTTGAGGCGGTTTCGGACGGAACTGATGGTTGCATTTTGCGCTGTGGGGCTCGCAGCCACAACCCTGCATGCGGTAGCGCAGCAGGATCAGTCACCTACCCCACCCAGCTCGTTACCCGTGCTTGGAGCGCCGATTGCCAAAACGGGTTCCGAGCCGGAATCGGTGAATTATGGGGTCAAATCCGACTCGCCTCAGCCGGTGCAGAGCGTGGGGAAGCATGCCACCCCGGTTGAGATAATTCCGCTGACGCCGCGGACAACGACTGTCGGGCGGAAATCGAGCTACTCCTTCAAAGTAAACAGCAGCGATTGGGTGGACACGGGCGTGACGCTGAACGCAGGCGACCATGTGGAGTGGAGTTCGAGCGGTACGCTGAAGATCAGCGACGGGCGCGAGGTAACGCCTGAGGGCGTCACACGCGGCTGGAAGGATATGATCCGGCAGTTTCCAGTAAACAGCGCCAACATTGGAGCCGTGGTCGCCCGCATAGGCGATACTGCGGCGGTTCCTTTTTTAGTGGGAGAAAAGAAAGACGCGAACCTGGCACAGGGAGGACGTCTTTACCTGGCAGCGAACCTGAGCTCGGACCTGACAGCGGACGGAGATTTTGAGGTCAAGATCAAGCTGCAGCCGGGAGCGAAGGTGGAGAGCTCGACAGCCAAGGCCTCGGCCACGAAGGCGAAGAATGCCGGCACAACTTTGTTGCCCGCACCCGCCGGATCTCCCCGCACGCCCGCAGCGGCGGCGGAGATGAAGAGCGAGCTGTCTCCTGCTCTTTTCGCCGATATACCCCGGCGAGTGGGAGATCAGCAGGGCAACCCCGGAGATATGGTGAACTTCTCGCTGATTGGCACAGAGGATCAGGTGCTGAACGCCTTCAAGACCGCAGGTTGGACGCAGGTGGACAGGTCCACCGGACAAGCAGTTGTCCACGGCCTGCTGGCGACGCTGGAGCACCAGGCTTATGTAGAAATGCCAATGAGCACGCTCTATCTCTTCGGACGCCCACAGGATCTTTCGTTTGCGCGTGCCGCTCCGATTGAGGTTGCCGCAGTTCGCCATCATCTTCGCGTGTGGAAGACGGACAAGACGGTGGATGGAAAGCCCATGTGGGTAGGCTCTGCTACGCACGACAACGGATTTGAAAAGGATCAGCGTACCGGCGGGGTAACACACCACATCGACGCCAACATCGACGAGGAGCGCGACTTTATCGAGAAGAGCTTTGCCGCGGCGGGCGTGATTGAGGGTGCAGCCTATGTGCTGCCGGATAACCCGCTGCGCACCGCAAAGACGGCTACCGGAGGCAGCTTCAACTCGGATGGGCGGGTTGTCGTCATGGAGCTGAAGTAGCGAGTCAACAAGGTTAGCAGCAGCGAGCAAGAGCAAGCCTGAGTGGGCCTGGAGCTGCCCGAGGACAGATGTCTACCGCGCGTCTATTGTCGCTGACGGCCTTGCTGCTGGGACTGATAGCGGCCTGGCCCGGCACAACGCCGATCCTTAGCTCTGCCTTGGGCTCTGACTTGGGTTCGGACTCGGGCTCTGACGCGACTGCAAGCCTGCTCTCCGCTACGGATATTCAAGTCCAGCATGTTTTTCTCGTCGTGCTGGAGAATCATTCCTATTCAAGTGTGATTGGTAATCCCAGCATGCCATATCTGAACTCGCTGGCGAAGACTTATGCCCATGCGAAGTCCTATTACGCCAATACACACCCATCCATCGGCAACTATTTTGAACTGACCACCGGCCAGATCATCAGCAACAATGACAGTTACACTCAAACGGTGACCGCCGACAACATCGTCCGGCACCTGATCTTCGCCCGGAAGACCTGGCGAGAGTACTCGGAAGGACTTCCCTACACCGGCTACATCGGCGGCAACAGCGGGGAGTATACACAGCACCACAATCCTCTCTCGTATTTTTCCGATGTGCGCTACAGTACGGCCCAGCGGCAGAATCTGGTTCCGTTTACGCGGTTCTCGACCGACCTCTCCAACCACACATTTCCGCAATACTCCTTCATCGTTCCAGACGATGACCACAATGGTCACGATTGTCCCGACACGATCCCAAGTTGCACCGATAATGAGAAGCTGGCCGCCGCGGATAACTGGCTCCAGGCGAATCTTGAGCCCCTGATCCTTAGTTCCAGCTTCAACGCGACCCATGGAGGCTTGCTCGTGATTGTTTTTGACGAGTCCTTCTCATCGGACACGGCCTATGGCGGTGGTCATGTGGCGTGGGTGGCCGTGGGCCCCGACGTCAGGAAGGGTTATACCTCCACCACGCTATACCAGCACCAGAGCACCCTGAGGTTCCTGTCGGAGGCTATTGGGCTCACCACCTTTCCGGGCAGCGCGGCAACAGCACCAGACATGGAGGAGTTCATCGCCGGGGATTAGGAGCAACTTTCACCGCAGGCCTCAAACGCAGCCCTTTGCAAGTGATGGCGATCACACCACTTGCACGTCGTTACGCCGCGCAATGTCCTGTAATTTCCATCTATTACAAAACTAAAACGGTCGCCCTGAAGAAGAGGTGCAAGCATAGAAGCATATGTCTCTTCCGTTAATCATTCAGGGTGGAATGGGTGCCGGGGTTTCCGACTGGCGCCTGGCAAACACGGTCTCTCGTCTGGGTCAGCTTGGCGTGGTATCTGGTACAGCTCTAGACGAGATTCTGGCGCGTCGGTTGCAAGATGGCGACCCCGGCGGTCACATGCGGCGCGCTCTTGCTGCGTTTCCTTTGCCGGAGATGGCTGAACGCATCCTGAACAAGTACTACATTGAGGGCGGCAGAGGTGCCAATGTGCCTTACGTCACAATGGCCAAGCACACGAAGGAAGGCCCGCGAGACGTGCAGGAGATGTGTCTGGTCTCCAACTTCGTAGAAGTGTGGCTGGCACGCGAAGGTCACGGAAACCCAGTGGGCATCAACTATCTGGAGAAGATCCAGATGCCGCATCTTGCCTCAATGTATGGAGCGATGCTGGCAGGCGTGGACTTTGTGCTGATGGGAGCGGGGATTCCGATACGGGTTCCCGGCGTATTGGACCGGTATGTGCACCACGAACCGGCGGAATACATCCTGCACGTATATGGCGCGCGCGAAGAAGACGATACGATGATGCACTTTGCGCCACGCGAGTTTGTTCCGTTGGACCTGCCCCCGCTGAAGCGGCCGATGTTCCTGGCGATTATTTCGTCGAACACGCTGGCGGCAACGATGTTGAAGAAGGCGAACGGCAAGGTGGATGGCTTTATCATCGAGGGCCAGACCGCAGGCGGACACAACGCACCGCCTCGCGGCAAGATGATGCTGGATGAGGCAGGAGAGCCTATCTACGGGGATCGCGACGTGGTGGATCTTGCCAAGATTGCAGAGTTGGGCGTTCCCTTCTGGCTTGCCGGTGGATACGGATCGCCGGAAGGCGTCCGCTCCGCGCTGGCCGCAGGCGCGACAGGGGTACAGATCGGGACAGCATTTGCCTTCACAGACGAGTCTGGAATGCGGGAGCAATACAAGCGAGATTTGATCGCGAAGGCAATTGCAGGGACGGCAAAAGTCTTTACGAATCCGATTGCCTCACCGACAGGATTCCCGTTCAAGGTAGCCGAGCTTGAGGGCACCACGTCTGACTCCCAGGTCTACCTGAAGCGGCCGCGCATCTGCGATCTGGGATATCTGCGGGAGCCGTACAAGAAAGATGACGGGACGATAGGATACCGCTGCTCGGCGGAGCCGGTGACGATCTATCTCTCCAAAGGCGGAAAGATCGAAGACACGGTTGGGCGACAGTGCGTCTGCAATGCGCTGATGGCCAACATTGGAATGCAGCAGATCCGGGCCGGTGGAAAGCACGTGGAAGTAGGACTGGTGACAACCGGGAATGATCTGGTCGAGATCGGACGATTTCTCGCTCCTGGAAAAACCAGTTACACCGTCGCTGAAGTTCTGGAAAACCTGCTGAGCGGCGAGCGTATACCAGCGAAGAGCGAAGATTGCGTGGAGACGCTTCAGGCCGCCGGAGCCGGCAGCCTGAAGTAATCCTCTGCTTTATAGCTTGCCCACAACAGGGCGGGGCTATTTCTTAATCTCGATTTCATTGACTACCTGCTGCACGTTGGGAACGGTCTTAGCGAGATTGGCCGCGTCGGTTCGCTCGGCAGCCGTCTTGACGGAACCGGTTAGGACCAGCGTGCCATTCTTCGCCTTGTAGTGAATGCTCTGGGCGTCGAGAGCTTTGTTCCCTTTCAACATAGCCTTGTAGTTACTTTCAATGGCGTCGTCGAGGTTCGAGTCAACAGACTTGGCCTGAGACTCCATCCCCGTGGGGCGCACTCCAACTTCATTGGCGACCACATAGCCCGGAGCTGCATTGCGTGCGAGCGTTTCTGCCTGCGTCTTGAGATCCTCGGTTTGCACATCGCCCTTGAGAGTGACGACTCCTTTATCGCGATCTTCGTCGACGCTGAGATCTCCGAGGTTATTCGCCTTGAGGCTGGCGACTACGTTGTCCTTTACCGGCGGATGTTGCGGGCTCTTGCAGCCGATGGCAAGTCCTAATCCGAGTAATCCGATGCCTAAAACTGATATTGCACTGCGCATAAGAAATCCTCTTCTATCGTCCAGCAAAAACTGGGAGTGACCGGCGGACCGGTTTCAGGAACGGACATTCATTCCATGTGATGCCAGTATCCGCTTCGCGGTAACTAGCCAGTTGCCAAAATAATAAAGTCGCTCCAATCATAGCTTTTCGTGGGACAAGGATAGAGCAGCCAAGCTGGAGCCAGCCTGCTATCCTCTGCGTATGTTCGATCCTGCCGCATCCAGCGAGAATGCCCTGCTGATTACCGAAGAGTTGCTGGTATTTGCAACCGTGGTTGGATCTGTGGCGGCGATGCCGGTTTTGATCGAGTTTATCGCCGAACGCCGAAAGCGAAGGGAGCGTATCGACCTCAGCCTGGAAGATGAGCCGGTGAGTTCGTTGCATCCGCGGCTGGCAGGCATGGATACCCTGCTGGAGAATATTGCCGACCTGATCGATCGCGCCCGCAATCCTGCGAGGTATGGAGATCTGAAGATCGGCAATGAAGTGCTGATTATCGGGCCGAACCAGAGCGGCAAGAAGAGCCTGGCACAGAAGATCGCCCTGCTGGCAGGCATGGAGAGGATCATCACTGTCTACAACCCCCGAGACAGCGATGCGCTGGCAAAGGCAAAAAGCCTGGTGCGGCACTATAAACGCTCCAAGGTTCTGCTGCTGCTGCCGCGTATCGATCTGGCATATCAGGAGAGCAATCCCGAGCTGCTCACGGAACTGGATGCGCTCATCGAGACAACCTCGGAAAGACAGAATGTGCTGGTAGTCGCGACTACGGTGTCGTTTCAATCGGACAGCGACCTGGACAATATCTTCGGCATCAAAATCGCGCTGCCCGGCGCGGAGGTAAAGCACGGTAGCCGCGGCGAGATACAGGAAGACGCAGCGCGGATGCTGGCCGAGGTTGCACGCTTCTACCTGAAGACCGCGACATCGCGAGGCTATCGGCTGGAGGGGATGACGGCGGAGCAGTTCTGCGACCGCATCCTGGAGTCGGTGATCAATCCCGCGGAGATCGAAGACATCGTAGTGCTGTGCGAAACGGCGGCCCTCTTCCGCAAGCGGGCACGAAATGCGGTGGGGCTGGTCATTACACCGGAGATTCTAGAGACGGCGATTGGCCGTGTTGTCGTTGCATAAGGCCAGTCGGCAGCAGAGACTACTCGCATCGAGCCTCCCCCTCTTTCCCGGTTGTCATCCTGAGCACAGCGGAGGATCCCATCAGCAAAGTGACGACTTGCATCGAATCTCCTCTCCTGGCCTGGCGACTAGCTGGAGGAGAAGAGGGATTCCAGTTTTCGAATGACCTTGAGAGTATCGCCAAGCGCCGGCTTGCCAACTGCCTTCTCAAACTCCCGCTGCAACCTGTCGAATGCGCTGATGACTCGCAAGGCGCACTTCTTCCCCTGTGGCCTGAGGACAAGGTGATACGCGCGCGCGTCCGCAGGATCGATCTTTCTTTGCAGGAGCGCCTTGGCCTCCAGCGATGAGATGCAATGGCTGATGTTGCCTCGGGTTGTGCCAAAGGTCTCAGCCAGGTGGGAGGGCTTGATCATACGCGGAGCTTCAAAGAAGATCGCGGCCAGCACCAGGCCCTCGAGAAAGCTCAGGTGGTCGGCCTCCAGAATGCGAACGGCAAGAGAATCGAAACGGCGTGCTGCCCGGTTGATCGCGAACATCGGGCTTTCGTCGAGGAACGCATCAATACGCATAGGTTAGTCAAGATAGTTTAGCGCATCAATTATCAAAAGCAATATAAAACCTCACTTGAACCGGCCCTCCTATGCGCAGAGGATTACGGAAGTAAGAGGAGATCTAAGGACGATGTACCTCCGTTATCTTCCACTGGAGTTGGTGCTGCTTGGATTCGCATCGCTACCCGTATGCGCGCAACAGGCCCCACCGGCGATTGCTCCCGCCTCCACGACAGTCGTTGTACTGGGAAACAGTGCGCCGGTAAGCCAGGGAGAGTCGGCCCGCACGGTGGTGGCACTGGATACGCAGCAACACGCGCTCGCCTACCGTGATGTGGAGGATTACCTGCGCACCGATGCATCGGTCGACATCCAGCAACGCGGAGCTGCAGGGGTGATGGCGGACATCTCCATTCGCGGGGCCTCCTTTGAGCAAACGCTGGTGATGGTCAACGGGCTGCGGATCAATAACGCAGAGACCTCTCACTTCAATCTCGACCTGCCTCTGCCGCTTGCGGCCCTGGGCAGCATCGACATTCTGCACGGAGCAGGATCGACGCTATACGGCTCGGATGCTATCGGCGGCGTCGTTGACTATCTGACGTGGAAGCCCGACGCCAACACCTTGCGCCTGCGAACCGGAGCAGGAAGCGATGGCGAGAATGAGCAGGTGCTTCTCGGCTCCATTGCCGCCAGAAACTGGAGCGAGGTTATCGCCGGAAGCCGCGGCTTTTCCACTGGCTTTATCCCCGACCGCGACTACAGAACCGAGGACGCGAGCACGGAGACGAGGCTCGCAACTCGTCTCGGATCGACAGACCTGCTCTTCAGCGGAGACGACCGCGCGTTTGGAGCAGCCCAATTTTATGGCAACTACAACTCATGGGAGAGGACGAAGGGATGGTTTGCCTCTGTCGCGCAGCAGTTCAACGCGCATACCGAAGCAGCAGCAGGGTATCGTCGCCACTCGGATCTCTTTCTGCTGCGGCGCAACCAGCCTGCCGGATACAAGAATCAGCACGTCGATGACGGCTTTCAGGGATCGCTGCGTGACCGGCGCGAGATTCTGCGGAATACGACACTGCTCTGCGGCCTGGAAGAAATCACCGATCAGATTGAGAGCACGAACCTGGGCCGGCATGGACGCAATCGCGGTGCGGGTTACGGCGAGGTTGAGTGGCGTATTCCTCAGCGAGGGTCGATTGCGGCTGGCCTGCGAGAAGAACTCTTCAGCGGAGGACGGTCGGTGTTGAGCCCGATGTTTGCGGGCACGCTCTGGCTGCCTCATGCAGTCAAACTGCGGGCTTCAGCCAGCCATGGTTTTCGTCTTCCCACTTATCTTGACCTCTATTACAAAGACCCAGCTACGCTGGGGAATCCTGCACTTCAACCGGAGTCGGCGTGGAACTACGAAGGCGGAGCGGATTGGTATCCTGACTCCCGCATCGCGACGATGCTCACGGTCTTCGATTCGGAGGAGAGAGATACGATCGACTACGTGCGCGCAGCATCCACAGCGCCATGGCAGGCGAAGAATCTTGCGAAGCTACGCTTTACCGGCGTTGAGGCGGCCATGGACTGGCACGCGAACCAGAGCCAGACGGTCAAGCTAAGTTGGACGTGGATGACCGCAGCGGAGAATCCCCTGCGAGGGCTCCAGTCAAAATATGTCTTCCGCTACCCAGGGAACAATGGAAGGGTGGAATGGAACTGGAACCTGAAGCAGACTCTGCTGCTGCAGTCGCGCTTTGGCGTCGTCCAGCGGTATCACCAGGATCCCGACCCCATCTGGGATGCATCGATCGCTCGCGAGACCGGACATCTTCGCCCGTATTTGCAGATGACGAATCTAACCAACACCGGCTATGAGGAGATTGCTGGCGTCCGCATGCCAGGCCGGAGCTTTATCGGCGGAATTGAGTTTGTCATCGCGAAGAAGAAATGAAGGGCAGCAAGTCAGCGAATCGTTTTCGCTCGCTGATTGGCTGCCCGCCGAAGAGGGTTTCTGCAAGAAACAGAAAGTACAAGGGATAATATGCTCCGACGGCAGCTTATTTGAAGCGGGCCAGTACCTGCTGCTCTCGAGAGAGCTCCAACACACCGTTGACGATCCTCCAGGAATCAATGGTCTGAAGAACCTTGATAAAGTCGGCTTCGACATCCATCGAGTACGGGCAGACCCGTTTTGTAACCTGCAGGTCGCTGTTTACGGAGAGCCGGTCCTGTTGCAGCGAGTAGGTCGCCAGGAAGCGATTGCAACCGGAGAAGCCCATGATGCGGGTACCCTGTTCGACCAGCACCATCTGAGGCGCTTTGGGCACCTTGGCGTCCAGGTCGTGGCCGTTGAGAGAGATGAGCCTCCAGGAGTAGCCGGTAAGTTTTGCGTGAGAGCCAGGTAGGGGCCGAGTGTCGGAGGAAGCTGACTGGAGGGCAAAGGCGCGCGCGGAAGATGAGGCGAAGGCGGTCATCAGGGAAAGGACTGCTACTGCGACCAGCCCGCGACGAGACAGAGAGACCATCATGCTGACGAAATCCTCCAATGTTGGATCCGCGGGAAGGGCCTGCCAGAGAGAAGCGCCCTAACCCCTCGGATGGTTGAGGTCTGGAATCTCTTATAAAGGCCGCAACCCCGCAAGCGCAATGGACCACAAGTGGGAGTATCCCAAGGTGTACCAGCAGATCTAGAGCCAGCTACCATACTGATTCAGCGGGGTTTTTCAGGCAAATACTCTTCGCGGGCGACATTTTCCGCGGTGTGTCGATGTCTGGCATGCGCAAGACGGTCCAGCGACGCGGCCGAGCCTTGATTCGAGAGATTCGAGTCGGCGCATGGCGCAAATGGCCAGAAGCAGCATCTGTTCTGCATGGATACTCGCGCTGCCGCCGGATCCCTATAGAGATCGGGATAATTCACGGACGCAGCGCGAGTCGCGGAAAGGAACAATCCTGCTGCTGTGCTAGAGGCCGAAGTGGGCAGCGTTCTTCGCTGCGAAATCCGCCTTCTCCGCAGGCAGATCATACTCGGCAAAGATGGCATTCGATTCGCAAATAGTAATGCAGGTGCCGCAATCGATGCATTCTTCCGGATTGATGAAGAGCTGAGTGACTTCATCTGTTCCGGGCTCGTCCTTACGGGGATGGATGGCATCGGTGGCACAGGAATCGACGCAGAGATAATCTTTCACGCATGCATCGGTAATAACGTAAGGCATAGAACTCTCCCAGGTACAAAATATCGGCTTGCCAATGGCTGCAGCTGTCTTTCTCTGAACGCCAGTTTCAAGCTACGAGATCGTCTGGCAACGGGTCGGTGATACCAGTCACAGCTCCTATAGGGAACAAAAACCGCGAAATTGGGGAGATTGCACCGCAAGAAACATCGCCGGACTGCAGATCCGGCATCCACACCATTCATAACGAGGCGCGAAAATGGCGGAAAAAACGCGGAGACGCGGCTACGTGCAGGGAACGGTCAGGACGAATATCCATAGTGTGGCTGAAGTGGAGCGCTCGTTCGAGGATAGAAGATCGTTCGTACAATACCTCTCCGACGCAATTGCCGATTTCACCGGGACCATGGTCTTTGTCGTGCTACATGTCGTCTTCTTTGCGGCATGGTTTGTGGTGAACACACACAAGTTTCCGGGAATCCCTCTGTTCGACCCTTACCCGTTTACCTTGTTGAACATGCTGGTATCGGTGGAGGCCGTACTGTTGAGCACCTTCGTGTTGATGAAACAAAATCGCATGCAGCGCAAGACCGACCATCGGGACCGGTTGAATCTGCAGATCGATCTGCTGGCAGAGACCGAAGTCACGAAGATGCTGCAATTGCTGCGACTGGTCTGCATCAAGCTCGATATTCAAGAGGCGGTGCAGGATGAGGAGCTTGACGAGATGACACGCGCGACATCGGTCGATCACGTCGCCCAGCAGATTCGTGAAGCCATGCCGCCTTCCGACTGAGAAAAATAGAGCACGAAGTGCCGCTGTGAGGCTGCCGATGGCACTCTTTCCGCAAGATTGCCAGGATCGAATAGGATCGTTGCATGCGAATTCCGGGGTATCGGGTGGAGGGAATTGCCTGTCTTTTTCTGCTGCTCCTGGGAGCCGGGAGGATAACGGCCCAACCGGGAAACATCGGCCACAGCGGGGTACACTCCGCGCAGACGATAGCGCCACGAGAGAAATTGAAAGTCATCTTCGACACAGATATTGGCGATGACATTGACGATGCCTTCGCGCTGGCGCTGCTGATCTCCCGGCCAGAGGTAGAGGTGTTGGGCGTGACTACAGCGTGGGGCGACACCGCGCTGCGTGCACGGTTGACGGAGCGCTTTCTGGCGAGCGCGGGTAAGGCGGAGATTCCGATCTTCACGGGGCCGAAAACAGTTGAGTCCACGGTCTTCTCCCAGGAGCGTTATGCGCTGGGCGATGTGCATCCCGCGGCATGGCCCGATGCGATAGCGTTTACGCTCGATGCGATTCGGCGCGATCCGGGAGAGATCACCTTGATAGCCGTTGCGCCCTTCAGCAATATGGGTGCGTTGATCGATCGGGATCCGGTGACGTTTCGCAAATTGAAGCGGGTGGTCTTGATGGGCGGCTCGATCCATCGCGGCTACGGCGACCTGGGCTACTCTACCCACCCCCATCCCACACCGGAATATAACGTCTTCTCCGATGTTGCTTCGTCCAGGAAGCTACTTGCCTCCGGCGTACCTATTTCGATGATGCCGCTGGATTCGACACAACTGAAGCTCGATGAAGTGAAGCGCGACCTGGTGTTCAGCCATGGGACTCCACTGACGGACGCGCTTACTCTCCTGTACCACCAGTGGAGCGCTTCGACCGGCACTCCAACGCCTACTCTCTATGACGCCATGGCGGCGGCAGCCGCGATCCGCCCGGAGTTGTGCCCCACGACGCCGATGCATCTTCGAATTGACGATAAGGGGAACACCATTCCGGAGGCAGGACCAGCAAACGCCGATGTGTGTTTGGAGTCCGACTCGGAGCAGTTCTTTCGCTTCTACCTGACGAGCATTCTGGCGAACCCGCCCGCAGGAAACGCGAAATCGCCGGACTAGCAGGCACCGGAAGACTCCACGGGTAAGCTCCGCATGATGCGACTCTAGCGCGCGGAGCCCTCCTGGGGGCGTACTTCAAGGATGCGCATCATCTCCTGATACTGCGTCTCGTTCTTGCTCTTGATCTCATCGAAGCGTTTGGCCTGCTGCTCGCGGCGGCTGTCTCCGGTGCGTGCATAGAGCTGCAGCAGACTGAAGTTCGCGGTGTAGTTATCGGGACTAATCGCAAGCGCACGGGTAAGTTGCTTTTCTGCCTCAGGATACTTGTGGGTCTGGACGTAGAGCTGCCCCAGCTCTGCCAGCATCTCAGGCTGATCCGGCTTGAGATCTACGGACTGGCTGAGTTCGGTGAGTGCATCCTCAAGGCGCCCCTGCTGCCGCGCGATGCGTCCCAGGTAGTAGTGCGCGGTGGCCGCGGTTTTGGGGAATGCGGTTGCCTGCTTGAGCCAGGGGATCGCAGTATCAAAATCCTTGGCGCGAAAATAGGTGGTGCCGAGCGCGAGGATTCCCGAGGGATTCTGCGGGCGCAGCGCATGATATTTCTTCAGGTACGGAAGAGCCAGCGTGGCATCCTGCGCGAAGGCCGAGACGGTGCCCATCGCGTAGTTGTAATCAGGGTTTTCCGGAGCAAGCTGAACGGCTTCTCCAAACGCCTTGCGCGACTCGGCAAGCAGACCGAGATCGAGGCAGGTCAGTCCAAAGTAGTACGGCAGGCGGGGGTCGCCTGGAGCGATGTCGCGTGCATGCGCGAGATATCCCAGCGCCCCCTTATCGTCCTTCTGCGAGTGGGCGATGCGGGCGAGATCGACCAGCACGGCAGCGGATGCAGGATCGGCGGCAAACACGCGCTCGAGCGTATCGCGCGCCTCTCCAAGATTTCCGGCAGATTCCTGCGCCAGGCCGAGCGATCGCTGCCCCTGGAGGGAAAGCGGCGCCCGGGATGCAGCCGCAGTAAAAAGTTGCACGGCAAGCTCAGAGCGATGCGCGGCTTGCAACACGGGCAAGATCTGGAGGACGTCAGCCTCAGTGAAGTCAGGATGCGAGGCCAGCGCACTTGCAGCACGCTCCGATTCTTCCCTGTGCCCGAGAGCGGCGTGGTCCCCGCAGAGTAACGCTAAGGCGCCGGGAACACTCTGCGCCTGTTGGCTCAGCTTTTCCACGTGGTCGAGGGAGGCTGGATAGTTTTCAGCAAGCATCAGCAATACTGCGGCCTGGTAGTTGGCTTCTGCGTTTGTGGGTGCAATGGAGAGGGCGCGCTCATAGATGCGCAAGGCCTTGGCCTGCTCCTCTTTGTTATTTGTGGCTTTGAGCATGTAAGCGCGGCCGAGGTTGAGGTAGGCGCTGGTAAGCCGGGGACTATGACGAATGGCCTGGGCGAAGGCCCGCTCGGCGGCATCCGAGTGGCCTTGCTGAATCTCAACCACGCCGAGGAGGTTTTCGATACCACCATCCGCGGGATACTGTCTACTGGCCTGTGAGAGCAGGATCCGTGCCCCATCGAGATCTCCGCTCTCGATATGCTTCTGAATATTCAGCAGGCTGCTTTGGTAGGCAGGGCTGTTGCGCTGCGCCGCGACAGGCGTCGTAAGGATCGCTGGGAGCAGCATCGCCAGGACCGCAACCATGCCACGGAGGCGGAGGGAACCTTCTCGTATCGCAACTGCGCGAGCGCGGAACACTATCTCTTCGATACTCCTGTCCACTACACTACTCTTCCATATGCCGCAGAATATCAGGACGCGACGGAGGTGGTTGCTGTTGCTGCTACTCGTCTTGCGCGCCAGCGGAAACGCGCATAGCCAGGCCGCTGCTGGCAGCTACTCTCCTGAAAGCTACGCAGCGGGCAACACTCCTGAAGCAGCGTCGTCTCCCATTGCAACGCTGGGGCTGCCCGCAGCCGAGGCTGCAGAGTTACGCCAGGCGATCGAAGCCCACGATTACACGGCGGCGGAACGACTCCTGCTGAAGGAGATCAACCCTGATCCGCACTCGCTGCGCGCAGGACGCCTGCTCGCGTTCGCGGGACGTGTCTATTTTTTGAACAACGACTACCTGAACGCCGCGATCGCGTGGAAGAAGGCGGAGGCAATCGCTCCTCTCGATCCTTCGGCACGCTTCTCACTCGCAATGGCTTACATCAAAATGGGTCATGCAGATTGGGCGCGCCCCGTGCTGGAAACGCTGGCTGCGGAGCAACCGAAGCAGGCACTCTATCCCTATTGGCTGGGCCGCCTGGATTACGACGCACAACATTACGAAACAGCCATTGTTCACTTTCAGCAAGCGTTAGCCATCGATCCCGGGATGGCGCGTGCTTACGACAATCTAGGACTCTGCTACTTCTATCAGAACCACAACACTCTGGCGATCGAGAGCTACACCAAAGCGATCCAGCTAGAAGAGAAGACGGCACACCCTTCGGCATGGTCGCACCTGAACCTGGCAATCGCGCTGCAATTTTTGAACCGCCTGGACGAAGCGGAAGCGCAATTGCGAAAGGCTTTGCAGATCGATCCCCGGCTGGCGCAGGCGCATTATCAGATGGGGACTCTGCAGGAAGCGCAGGATCATATGGACAGCGCGGTGGCCTCGCTCAAGGAGGCTTCGCGACTGGATGCGGCCTATGCCGAGCCTCACTATGCGCTGGCTCGCATCTACCGCAGGCAAGGACAGAAGACCCTGGCGCAGTCGGAAGTTGATACCTACCTGCGCCTTCGCGGAGCGGCCCATCCGGCGGCTGATCCGCAGGTGCATTGAAGCATTTTTCTGCAGAACAGCGGGTGATAGAGAATCGCGTTGCGGTCCATGCAAAGCAGTACTACGCCAAAAACCTCACCCGGCCAGGAGTACTGGCCGGGTGAGGTTACAGACATGCTGGAAAGCTAGAACTCCAGGCGTGCGGCAAATTGAATAGTTCGCGGTGCGGTTACGGTCTTATTCCACTTACCGAAGTCGGTGGCTCCAGCGCTGGTATTGAATGCATACCCGACGCCGCCGAAGTTGCCGCCCTGGTTGACGAAGTAGTGATTGTTGAAGGCGTTAAAGAAGTTGGCGCGGAACTGGAAGTTCACCTTCTCGGTAATCCGCGTGTTTTTCGTGAGCGACATATCCAGGTTCTGGTAAGCGGGACCATAGATCGTGGTAACGACTGCGCCGGTACCCGTATAGCCGAACTTGGGATTCTGATTGGCTTGGCTGAAGATCGACTCGAAAGCATCGGGGTTGATGTATTGGCCGCCACTCTTAAGCGGATTAAAGCCATTGCGGCCATGCAGAAGGACATGCGCTCCTGGAAGAATTCCGGGAATGCAACCCTCGCGGAATTGCGGAACTACGTTGCAGTTGGATGCGCCGAAGGCGAAGGGAATGCCGTAGTTGTAGCTCCAGATCGGGCTGACCTGCCATCCGCCAACGAAGGTGTTGGTAAATCCCCCACTGTTGAGATACCTCTTGTTGAGCCCAAAGGGAAGATCGTAGACCACCGCGATGGTGGTATTGAACGGCACATTATCTGCAGCGATGGCACGCTGGCGTTTGAGGTTGAAGGGTGAGATGACGCCCGTACCAGCCGAGCCGACTGTATTTGTAGCCTGCACGGTGTCCGATCCATTGGTGTAAAGGCGCGAGTAGGTGAAGGAGCCCAGCACATACAGACCATTCCGCATGTGCCGTTCTACTCGTCCCTGCAGGGACTGGTAGATGGAGTTGCCGTGCCCCTCATTCAGCCCTGTGAGCCTGGAGCAATACTGCGGGAAGGGCAATAACGCCTGGGCTACGGTGGCTCCGCAACTGCTGACCTGCTGAACCCAACCGGGATATGGGATCGGCACGCCATCCACCATGGTGTCGTTCGGGCCGAACTTATCCGTCAATTTCGAGGAAAGTCCGTCCGCCGAAGTAAATGCCTGGATGTTCGAGCTAAAGGGATTCAACACGTTGATCGGGTTGTTTTGCGATGGCAGGTGAGTGCCCTTCGTCCCCACATACGAGACGCCGACAAAGAAATTCTGCGGCAGTTCCCGCTCAACCGTGAAGTTCCACTGCGACGAGTACGGGCGCTTATTTCCGTCAGCGGGACGATAGAGCGGCGATTGGCCGTTATCGAAGCTGCTGGAAATATTCGATGTAGTCGCCGGAGTTGGGAAGCCTCCAGAGAGATACATGGCAGGGGTATTCGTTTTGCCCTGACCATTGCTTACCTCGCTGATGGTGTCACTGAGATTAAAGCCATCGAGGCTCATGCCACCGCCCCATCCGGGGTAGAACGCCTGGCCGAAGTAGATGCCATAGCCCGCGCGAAGCACCGTCTTGCTGTCCACCGAGTAGGCGACACCGACACGAGGCGCCCAGTCGTAGTGTTGCTCTTCCGGGTAGCGTTTGCCATAGCTGGCAGTGCCATACTTCTTCCCGGCAAAGGCAAGTCTTCCCTTCAGCGGGCCATTTGGTCCAATCGCGCCATCGTTCGGACCATTGGGATCGAAGAAGGAGAGGTGATCGCTCTTTTCGTAGGAGGGACTGATGGTATCCCAGCGCACTCCATAACTTAGAGTGAGCTTGGGGTTGAGGCGCCAGCTATCGCCGACATGGAAGGCCCAACCAATCTGACGCGGATAGCGATTGGGGACATTGAGGAACTGGACGTTTGCACTGCTAACGGCGCCGAGGTAGAAACTGGCAATAGAATTCCCTGAATTGACGCCGGAGATGCCGGTTGTATCCGGACTGAACGAGAAGCTTCCGCCCTGACCGCCTGCACTATGGATATTGCCACCCGCATTGCGCCACTCGATACCCGCCTTGAGCGTGTGCGTGCCGATGACGCGCGAGAGGACATCATTGATGGCATAGGTTGGACGCGTGGTGATCTGGCTAGGCCCGTTCGTGCTTCCAAGCTGGTTAAATCCGCTGAAGGTGAATGTCGGCAGATACTTCGTATTTGCGACACCGCTGACCGAGGGCAGATTCGCGCCCTGATTCAGCGAATAGTAACCTTCGTTGCGGTTGAGATAGCCGATCGTGAAATGGTTCGTCATGACCGGGGAGAACATGTGCTCCCAGTTTCCGCGCTCAATAGGCGAGTTTTCCGGACTGGCGGGAACCGCATCCGAGATGGCCTTGGGCAGATTAGTCGCCAGATTCGGTGCAGAGTACTGCCGCCAGAAGGTGTAGTAGAAGTGATCGCTGCTGCCGAGGCTGAAGTCAATGCGGAACATGTACACATTGTCCGTACTGACAAGCGAACCCTGGCCGGCGTGGGGAACGAGATAGTTGTTGGTCTCGTTGTTGTTGGTGGGCGTTGGTAATTGCGCCATCCAAGCCTTGGCAATGGGATCCTCGAGCGCGGGATCAATCATGTTGTTGGGAAACGGCAATCCTGTCTTGGGGTTGTAGATAGGGATCACCTTGCCCTGGGCGTCGGTGAAGTTGCTGAAGTCGCCGTTGCGCGCCTTGAGAGAAGGAATGGACAGCGTCGGTGGATTGGAGGAACCATGAACCTTGATAGCCTCCCAGTTGAAGTAGAAGTAGCTCTTCATTCTGGAATTCTGACCATGAAGATGCGGAAGCAGGATGGGGCCGCCAAGGTTGGCGCCGTAGTTGTTTTCCTTATCCGCGCTGGCCTTTTGCTTGTAAGGTGTACCGAACGGAGTGGCATTGAGGGCATCGTTACGGAGAAATTCGAACGCCGCGCCGTGAAATTGTTCGCCGCCTCCCTTGCTGACAACAATCAGTTGGCCAGAGGTCGTAGAGCCATACTGCGGATCATAGTTCGCCGAGAGCACTTTGACTTCGCTGACCATATCCGGCGACATCTGGAAGTCGCCTTGCAGGCTGACCATGCCGCTCTGGTTCATATAGCCTTCGGTCATCGTCGCGCCATCTAGCAGCGCTTCGTCGCCGGTTACGATGCCGCCGTTGACACGGGAGTTGAAGGCGTTGCCGCTTCCACCGGTGCTTACACCGGGCATCATAGTGGCAAGGCTGATGGAGGAACGAGGCGCGCCGGCAACTGTCAGCGGCATGTCGTTCAGGGTCTCGGGAGAGATACCTCCCTCAATGGTAGGGTTGTCGTAGTTGATAAGCGAAGTATCACCCGTGACCGTGACGGTCTGGGACTCGGCTCCTACCGTAAGATGGACATCGACGCGGGCCGACTGGTTGATGGAGAGCACAAGTCCTTGCTGAACACTGGACTCGAATCCCTTTGCCGAAACGCTGAGGTTATAGGTTCCGGGAGTGAGGTTCGGGAAGGTGTATTGACCTGCGCCATCGGATACATAGTTCGAGGTGAACCCGGTAGCTGCATTGGTAAGAGACAATTTGGCATCCGGGATAGCTGCGTTGGATGGATCCGTCACGGTACCGCTTAGCGAGGCATTCGTACTCTGGCCGTAACTCTGGCTTGCCGTCAACAGGCACATCCCAAGAAATAACAGCAACAGACAGCTCATGACTTTACTGTTTGTCATAGCTTTTCCTCTTATTTTCGTGTTCGGCTTCGTTGATCCTCCAACTCCACGAATGGAGTTGGCCTCACTGCCTTCCAGTCATTGATTTCAAGATGATCCCTCGCTAAACGGAGGGTAGAGGTAGAGGGACGCACCTGGAAAATGTTTCCTGGATTTGGAACTTTCTCCTTCGACTTGTGAGATCTGAACAGAAACTAAACGGCCGAATTAACCCTGAGTAAATCGTTTACAGAATCTAGCTCCCGTTTTGAACAACGCGCAATAGCAAACTTTTGATGGAGCCCAAATTCGTACCAGAGTTCTACGTCTAGCCACCTGGAAATCCATCCCGGCCGGATGCGTCGACCTGTAACCTATTTAGTTATTAGCGCGTTATACCTTGAAACGCCGACTGCGCGACTCGTAGGCCACTTGAAGCTTCGCATCGTGGAGGAGTTGGCCTCGCTGTGGGATACTCGAAGCGAAAGCGAAACCGGGCGTCCGCGCGATCCGAGGCCCGATGGGAGTGGTTGGCGATTGCCGCTGCGGCGCGTTCTGGCCGCATACCCGGTTTTTGGGAGAGCTGATGACAGGTGTGACCAGACGACAATTGCTCAGGGCGCTTGCCGCCAGCACTCCTGCCTTTGCATTCCGTCGGGCCTTTCCCTTCCCTTTCGCTGTCCCCTCCGCAGCCACTCCGGCTGCAGATGCGGCTTCCTCGCACTCGCTTTTTGAAGCGATGCCTGCCGCCACCACGGGCATTACCTGGACGCACTCCAATGGCCGCTCGCCGGGCTACTACCTGCCGGAGACAACCGGAGGCGGGTGCGCTTTTCTGGACTACGACAACGATGGATGGATGGACATCTACGTAGTCAACAGCGGGGCATGCGACTTTTTTACTCCAAAGACGCCGCTGCGCAATGCGCTCTATCGTAACAATCACGATGGCACATTCACCGACGTCACGGAGAAGGCGGGCGTGGCAGGTGGCGGCTATGGGATGGGCGTGGCGGTCGGCGACTACAACAATGATGGATTCCCTGACCTGTTCGTGACCGGATACAACCGCTGCATTTTATATCGTAACAATGGCGATGGCACATTCACTGACGTCACGGAGAAGGCGGGAATTGTGACGCCGGGATGGGGCTCGAGCGCCGTCTGGTTTGATTACGACAACGATGGCCGCCTGGACCTGTTCGTCTGCCGGTTTGTGCAGTTCAGCAAGGAGGCCAATAAATTTTGCGGGAACGAGAGAACGGGGGATCGCTACTACTGCATTCCGAGCGTGTATCCTCCGGCGCGCAGCTGGCTGTTCCACAACAACGGCGATGGCACGTTCACCGATGTTTCCGAGAAGTCGGGAATCGCATCCTCGCTCGGCAAAGCCTGGGGAGTTGTAGCGACCGACGTCAACAACGACGGCTGGATGGACCTGTTTGTTGCGAATGACACCGTCCCGAACTTTCTCTTTGTGAATCACCAGGGCAAGTTCAAAGAGCAGGGCCTGGAGGCAGGAATTGCGTACAGCGCCGATGGGCGCACGCGTTCAGGGATGGGCGTCGATTCCGCCGATCTTGACCAGGACGGCTGGCAGGATCTCGCATTAACCAACGTGGACCAGGAGATGTACTCGATCTATCACAACGATCACGAAGGCGGCTTTGAAGATCTGTCGCCCGCGATGGGCGTGGCGAGCGCAACACGCACGATGAGCGGCTGGGGAATCCGCTTTTTCGACTACGACAATGACGGGAATCTCGATCTCTTCGTCGCGAACGGGCATCCCGACGATCAGATCGAGGCTCACTCCGCGAGCGTGACGTATCGCGAACCTCTGCTACTCTTCCACAATAACGGCAAAAAGCTGGTAAACGTGAGCGCGGTGGCTGGGCCGATCTTTCACGTACCCTTCTCCGCGCGAGGGCTGGCGCTTGGAGACTTTGACAATGATGGCGCAGTGGATGTCCTGATTGCCATCAACAACGGAGTTCCTCTGTTGCTGCGCAACCAGGCGGCGCAGGGCAACCACTGGCTGGGGCTGAAGCTGGTAGGTAAGAAGTGCAATCGCGATGCGGTAGGAGCTTCGGTGACGTGGAAGGCAGGCACTCTGCAGCGTTCGCGGCTGAAGACCGGCGGAGGCAGCTACCTCGCAAGTCACGATCCGCGTATGGTCCTCGGTCTGGGGACAAATACCAAAATCGATGAACTGGCAATTCGCTGGCCGCAGCCAAGCGGACGAGTGGAAACTTTCACGAATCTCCCGATCGACCGCTACATCAGCATCGTGGAAGGTGAAGGCATCCGCCCTTGAGAGGGATGCGGGAAAGGCGGCGGCGTTTGACCGACGCCACCTTTCGCGAAAATAAATCCCTCGCTGACATCTGATAGGGGTACACAGGTCAGGAATGTTTGAGGAACTTGCCCTGCTCGAGTTCGAGAAAGGCCTCGCGAAGCTCCTGCTGCGTATTCATGACGATGGGCCCATACCAGGCGACGGGCTCCTGCAGCGGCTTGCCCGATACCAGTAGAAAGCGGATGCCTTCATCTTCTGCCTGTACCGTCACCTCGTCGCCGCTATCAAAGAGAACCAGGGAGCGGTTGTCGGCGTGGGCGGGCGGCGCAGTGTCGGACCACTGGATGCCCTCGCTAGGAACGGCGAGGGGACCGGACGCATTGCAGAACTTGCCCGAGCCTCCGAAGACATAGGCGAAGGCCTGGCTGGTTACCTCCACGGGCAGCGTCTTTCTGCGCCCAGGCGCTACGGAGACATCGATGTAGGTTGGGTTGGTCGCAATTCCTTCGACGGGGCCAACCTTGCCCCAGAAGTTTCCGCACACGACGCGGACATGGGTGCCGTCATCGTCGGTGATCTCGGGAATATCGGCGGATTTCACATCCTGATACCGGGGTGCGGTCATCTTTTGCGATGCCGGAAGATTGGCCCAGAGTTGGAACCCATGCATGCTTCCCGACGGATCCCCCTTCGGCATCTCCTGATGAATGATGCCGCTGCCGGCGGTCATCCACTGGATATCTCCAGCACCGATAACGCCGCTGTTTCCCATGCTGTCGCCATGCTCCACGGTGCCGGCCAGCACGTAGGTGATGGTCTCAATGCCGCGGTGTGGATGCCAGGGGAAGCCCGCCAGATAATCCTCTGGAACCTCGTTGCGGAAATCATCCAGCAGGAGGAATGGATCGAACTCGGCAGTGCTTCCGAAGCCGAATGCGCGACGCAGGTGCACGCCAGCGCCCTCAAGAGTGGGCTTGGCTTTGCTAAGGCGCTTTACATGGCGAATAGGCATAATGGACCCTCCAGTAGGGGAGTTTAGCGCGTTATTTGTTCCCACTGCCAACAGGAGATTCCTTGCTGGCAGGGAGCTTATGTCAAAGCGTTAGCTGTCCCCATAGACCGGAATCGCCGCGCCGTGAACCACCTTGGCATCGTCGCTCAGCAGGAAGAGGATCACGCGAGCGATCTCCTCCGGCTTCGGCCAGGTTGAGTAATCGGCCTTGGGTATCGCGATGCGGTTAGCTTTCGTGTCGATGATGCTGGGCAGAATCGAATTGACGCGGACGCCGGTTCCCTTCACGTCGGCGGCCAGGCAATCCATCATGGCCAGGGCAGCAGCCTTGGACGCAGCGTAGGCGGAGGCACCGGCGGCGTGGTCCAGCGCGGCCTTGGCAACAACATTGACGATGGCTCCGCGCTTTTGCCGCAGCATGGGCGGAATCGCGGCTCGTGACAAGGAATAGCCCGCGCGCAGGTTGAGCGACAGCATCTGGTCGAAGACGCGTGTGTTGAGCTCCCACAACGGGACCCCGCCAGCGTAGGCGCCAACGGTATTAACCATGGCATCGAAGCGCCCTTGAGCGGCGAGGATGCTCTCGATAAGCTTGGCTGCGGCAGCCTCGTCCGTAACATCGACCTGGTGAGCCACAAGCGAGGAGGTGAGCGCACCAGCCGAGGTCTGCAGATCTACGAGTTCCTCCGGGTGTCGGTACGTGACGACGACGGTCGCCTCCTCCTTAAGGAGAGCAAGGCTCACGGAATGTCCCAATCCGCCGGTACCACCGGCTACCAGGACCACCCTTCCAGAAAATCTACCGTTCATTGATGCCCCCCTTGTAATCATTTCTCGATCAAGTCTTCCACATTGCCCTCGGGCACGGAAGAGGGAAAGAAATCTGGCTGCGGGCTGCGCCTTTGTGACCGTTCCTATAAACTCTTCACGACATGATTTTGCCAAAATTGCGGCTACCAAAAGCTTATTGTAGGATCGCGGAACAATCACGAAGGAGCAAGGTTCGATGAAGATGCCGGGAAATACCAGACGGATGAGATGGAAGGAATTCGCCGCCATCGCGGCTTGTGCCATGAGTCTGACGATGATGGCGCAGGATGCTGCCAAGGTGAAGCATGGACCGTGGATGAACGCCAGCCTGTCCGCCGATGAGCGGGCGGAGATGGTGTTGAAGGAAGCGACGCTCGAGGAGAAGATCGCGTTGCTGCATGGCAATGGGATGCCGCACACGGACTGGCAGATGCCGCTGACAAACCTGGCGAATGGTGGCGCAGGATACGTCGAAGGAATACCCCGGCTGGGGATTCCGCCCCTTTATATATCTGATGCAGCCTATGGAGTTCGCAACAGCGGCGACAACGGCAGGTACTCAACGGCGCTGCCGTCGAACCTTGGAGCGGCTTCAGGCTGGGATCCTGAGGCGGCGCAGGAATATGGTGCACTGATTGGAAGGGAGCTGCGCGCGCAAGGCTACAACATGACGCTGGGTGGCGGCGTAAACCTGACTCGCGAACCGCGCAATGGGCGAACCTTTGAGTACATGGGCGAGGACCCCGTACTGGCAGGAACGCTGGTTGGAAACCTGATGAAAGGCGAGCAGGCTCAGCATGTAGTTGGCGACATCAAGCACTATGCGCTGAACGACCAGGAGACTGGCCGCACTGTTGTGAATGCAATCATCTCGAAGCGAGCGATGCAGGAGAGCGATCTGCTGGCATTCCACATTGCGCTGCAGATCTCCGATGCCGGAGCGGTGATGTGCTCCTACAACCGCGTGAATGGCGACCACGCCTGCGAAAACTCCTACCTGCTGAGCGAGGTTCTAAAACGCGAGTGGAACTTCAAGGGATTTGTGCTCTCCGATTGGGGCGGGACGCACAGCACCGTGAAGGCCTCAGCGGCTGGCCTCGACCAGGAACAGCCGATGGCGGAGTTTTTTGGCCCGGCACTGAAAGCTGCAGTCGATGCGGGCAAGGTTCCGATGTCAGAGATCGACGATCATGCGCGGCGTGTGCTGCGCGCGGAGTTTGCTTCCGGGGTAGTCGATCACCCGGCGAAGACAACAGTCGTGGATGCCGACGGGGGCCTGGAAATCGCACAGCGCCTGGAGGAACAGAGCATCGTATTGCTGCGTAACGAGAAAGAAATTCTGCCGCTGGACGCGAAGCGGCTGCACACGGTGGCGGTGATTGGAGCGCATGCGGATGTAGGCATGATCTCTGGCGGCGGTTCGGCGCAGGTAGACGCACCAGGGGACAATGCGATCGGCGGCGCCCGCGCGTGGCAGCAGCACATCTGGTTCCCTACCTCGCCGTTGAAGGCGCTGCGAGCCAGGCTGCCGAATGCGAAGGTTGAGTTCAACTCCGGGGAAAACGCCGCAGAGGCGGCTGCATTGGCGAAGAGCTCCGATGTCGCGATTGTCTTCGCACATCAATGGGAGTCCGAGGGCATGGATCTGCCGAGTCTCTCGCTGCCCGATCATCAGGATGCGCTGATTGAGCAGGTGGCAGTAGCCAACCCGCACACCATTGTGGTGCTGGAGACGGGGAGCCCGGTGACGATGCCGTGGGTAAACAAAGTAGAGGGCATTGTGGAGGCATGGTATGCGGGAAGCCGCGGCCATGTGGCGGTCGCGAACGTGCTGCTGGGCGACGTGAATCCTACGGCGAAGCTGGCGGTGACCTTCCCGAAGAGCGAAGCCGATCTGCCACGTCCGACGATTGCTCCGCTCCCGGCAAACGAACAAGGTCAGGGTGCCGCGGCGGTGAACGCAGGACACGAGGAGTCGAGCTACTCGGTGCATTATGACGAAGGGCTGAAGGTCGGCTACAAGTGGTATGACGCGGAGAAGAAGCCGGTTCTCTTCCCCTTTGGCTATGGACTGTCCTACACAACCTATCACTACACGGACATGAAGGTGAGCGCGGATGGAAAGACCGTGAGCTTCACCATAAAAAACACTGGAAAACGCGCGGGAGCCGAAATCGCAGAGGTCTACGCGATGCTGCCCGCATCTGCGCAGGAGCCACCGAAGAGGCTGGTGGGATGGGCCAAGGTAAAGCTGAATGCCGGCGAAAGCCGCAGCGTCACCGTCGACATCCATCCCAGGTATCTGCAGGTCTTCGACGAAACAAAGAATGGCTGGCAAACGGTGCCTGGGAGCTACACCTTTGCCGTCGGGGGCTCTTCTCAGGATCTGCCTCTCGAACAGAAGGTGATGCTGCAGTAACTTTCTATTGCAGCATCAGAGACTGCAGCTACGCGGCTCTTCCCAGCGGGGTCGCGTACTGCACAGCCTCTCGCAAACGGATCGCCGACGGAATGCGGCGCGCAATCTGAGGAGATGGACGCAACATGCCAAGAGGCGGACCTTTATCTGGTGGGATCGGTCTGGCGGCGATGCGCTGCACGCTCCGAGGACTTGCTTTCTGGGGACTCGCACTGTGCCTTCTGCTTTCTCTTCCGGCACGCGCACAGCAGGCTTCTATAGCATGGCAGGGAGTGGTACGGAACGCGAGCGGCGCACCGGTAAGCGGCGTTGTCGTCCGGCTGAAAGACCACGGCATCGCGCAGGAGGCGACGACAGGGGTGGATGGGCACTTCCGTCTGACCGGCCTGGCCGCCGGGCGCTATAAGTTGACCGTTGAATTTGCCCATCACAAGGTTGAGAGTCCAGAGACGGTGACGGTTGCTGCGAATGGGCCGCCCATGGTGGTGACCCTCTCCGGGCAGAACAGCATCTCCCTCGCCACGCTGGTGGAGCAACGCACGGCTACCGGCGGCGAGGAACTGTCGAGCCAGGCGGTGACGGAACTTCCGCTCAACAAGCGCGACTTCAGCCAGCTCCTGCTGCTGGCCGCTGGAACGATGACCGATGCGAATGGAGCCACCAACTTTACGCAGCAGTTCGCCATCAACGGACAACGCGGAGTGGAAGCAGTCTTCGCGATGGACGGAGCCGACATCAGCGACCCGGAGATGGGTGGATCGACCTTCTCCAACTTCAATGTGGATGCAGTCCAGGAGATCCAGTCGAGTTCGGGGTGGATGCCGGCGCAGGTGGGCCGGGGCGCAGCCGGATTCACCAATATCATCACGCGATCCGGTTCCAGCGGATTTCACGGATCGGTATTTGAGTTTGTGCGGAACTCGGCGTTCGACGCGCGCAACTATTTCGATCATGCTTCGGCGGCGCATCCGGAGCGGATTCCGCCTTTCCGGCGCAATGAGTTTGGCTTTACCAACGGCGGGCCGGTGCGGATACCCGGCATGTATGACGGCAGAGGAAAAACTTTCTATTTCGGCCAGTACCAGGGCTTTCGGCAGGTGTTGGGAACGACGCAGGTCTTCCCCGTACCTACGGCAGAAGAGCGCAGCGGGCTGGACACAACAGCTTATCCGGGCGATGTGCTGACCGTACCTGTGGATGCGGGGATCGCAAAGGTTCTGGCGCGGTATCCTTTGCCCAACCTTGCAACAGGACCGTATGGAGCCCACACCTACGCCACTTCGTCAAAGGTTACGACGAATGCGGACCAATTCTCCATCCGCCTGGACCACAACTTCTCGCCGAAGAACCACTTTCTCGTGCGCTTCAACTACAACAACCTCACAGGGCCGACGACGAATCCCGACCAAACCGCAATCGACCCTTCCTTTGGAGTGCAATACCAGGACCGTCAACGAAATCTGGTGGCCACCTTTACGCGTACCGCGTCGCCACGCTTCACGATGGAGTCGTCGTTGAGCATCACGCGAAGCACGCCTTCCTTTCCGACTCCCAACCTGACCGACGCTGGAGTGAAGTTCAACGACGGATCCTTTGAGGCTTTCAATTCGGCAGCGGGATCCGTGATGACGGCGTTCGGCAACCTGTTCCAGGCGCAGGGGAATCTTTCGTTCACAACAGAGCGGCACAAATGGAAGTTCGGCGGCGAAGTTCGCGTGAACCGGGACACGACATACTTCGGCACCAGCCCCAATGGCGAGTACGATTTTGGCGGCGGCACAGCCTATGCGCGGACGGATATTTCGTCGCGGAGCGGGACGCATGATATCCACGCCGGAGATCCGCTGCCGGATACGCTGACGGGCCTGCTTTCGGGGAGCGCGTTCCTCTACACCGTGGCCGTGGCGCCGAGCTATTTCTCCAACGGTCCACACATTGGCCCGGCAGCCATCAATCGAAATGGCTGGGCAATCTATCTGCAGGATGCATGGAAGATGTCGAGCCACTTCCTGCTGGACTATGGTGTCCGATGGGAGATTTATACCCCAATCACGGAGCGCGCGAAGCGAACTGGCGGATTTCTGAATACCGCAGGCGGGCAGGAATATGTGGTCAACCCGCAACCGGGGTACAAGACAAATCTGGATGGTTGGGGCCCTCGCGTGCAGTTGACGTGGAGTCCCTCCGAGCGGCTGCAATTTCACGGCGGAGGCGGCATCACCGTAATTCCTCCGAATATCTGGCAGGACAACTTTCTTACCGGCTCCACGCCGTTTGTCATCTATCCCCGTCTGACGGCCGCAAAAGGCGCGCTGGTTCCCTATGGATTTCAGATTCTTCCCTCGCAGTTGCCGCGGGCTTATACGCCGTCGGGGCAGGACATTTTTGCCAACGGCGGCAGCAAGGGCGTAAGGCCAAACACGCCGATGGATATTGACCGTTACGAGAAAGACGTTGCGGCTCTCTCCCCCAGCCATGCGGTGAGCCCTTTGTTCCTGAGCGGAATCGACCGGGAATTTGGCAATGGAACCCTGTATACCTGGACGGCAGGTCTGGAGCGGCACTTCGGCGACCTGACGGCGGATGTGAACTATGTGGGGACCGCCGGCGTGAAGCTGCCGCGGTGGAGCTTTCCCAATGCGTATCCAGGCGCGGATCCTGCATTCGCTCCCTATACGCAGTTTGACGCCTCCGGAGCGGTGACTGGCGGCTTTGGCGTGGAGAATCTGATTACGGCTACGGCACACTCCACGTACCACGCGCTGCAGACCTCGCTCTCCGGAAGCGTAGGTCACGGTGGACCCAATCTTTCCGCCAGCTATACGTGGAGCAAATCGCTGGACGACACGAGTTCCGTCTCTGGCAGTTCCGGAGCAACGGGCGCCGTGGCTCAGGGCTTTCCGCAGGATCCTTACGACACGCATCCCGAGAAGGGGCCATCGGCCTTCGATGTGGGGCACGCCTTTACGCTGAGCGCAGCCCAGGACCTGCAGTTGCAGGACCTCGGTTTTCTGAGCGGCATCAGCCGCAAGCTTACGGGCGGATGGCAGATGCTGAGCATCTCCACCATCACCAGCGGATCCCCCTTTACGGTTTACTCCGGCGTGCAGCAAACCGGGGCTGGCTCCAACGGTACGGACCGGCCAGATCAGATCGCGAAACCGCATCTTTCCACCGCGAGAAAGACGCGCGAAGACTACTTTGGCAAGGGTGCGGATAACGCTTCGTTCTTCTTCATCCCGATCCACGTGCCGGGAGGAACGGGCCCCAACCAGGGACGTTTCGGCACGCTGGGCCGCAACACATTCCGCGGACCTGCCTTCTATAACTTTGATTTCGCGTTTATCAAGAACACGCCTTTCGGCAAGCGCAGGAATGGGGTCGAGCTGGCCAATCTGCAATTCCGCGCGGAGCTGTTCAACCTCTTCAACATTGTGACCATGGGTTTGCCGGCGAACACGCTACGGGGCGCCGGTTTCGGAGAGATCAGCAAGACCGCGGGGAATTCCCGGCAGATTCAATTTTCGCTGAAGCTAATCTATTAGAGATCCCCAGTCGTAAAGGATGCGGCCGGGCGTTCGCGTATATCTTGCATCGCACCCGCCCGCATGAGTACCATCGCACAGGGTTTTCTCTAGTTTGGTTTTCTGTTTCCTCGTTTTCTGTTTTTTGGGTCAGCATTTCACCCCAACCAGTCCGCGGCCACGTCAGGAAGTGTTATGCCGGAACCCGTGAGTACGCTTGCCTCTGGAGAAATTGTCGGGAGCTGCTACAAGATCCTGGGAATGGCTGGAGCCGGGGGCATGGGCGTGGTCTACCGGGCGCGCGATCTGAGGCTGGAACGCACCGTGGCGCTGAAGTTCCTGCCACCGGAGCTGAACGCAAGCGAAACCGAGAAGCAGCGATTTCTTCGCGAAGCGCGCACCGCTTCCTCGCTGGATCATGCCAACATCGGAGTCATCCACGGCATCGAGGAGACACCGGACGGGCGCACCTTTATCGTCATGGCTTTTTATGAGGGCTCCTCACTGGCACAGGAGCTGCGCAACGGACCTCTTCCCTACCGCAAAGCCGTCGAGATTGCCATTGAGATCGCACGTGGCCTGGAAGAAGCTCATTCGCGCCACATCGTTCACCGGGACATCAAGCCGTCCAATGTAATGCTCACCAGCAGTGGCTCCGTCAGAATCGTGGACTTCGGGCTTGCTCACGTCATGAGCGCGCAGACGGCTTCGCAGACGGGGATTACAGGCACGGTGAGTTATATGTCCCCCGAGCAATCCCTGGGCAAGCTGGTGGATCCACGCACGGATATCTGGGCGCTGGGTGTGGTTCTGGCGGAGATGGTTACGGGCCGGAATCCGTTTGAGCGCGGTACCATCCCGGCTACGCTGATGGCGATTCTGAATGAGGGCCCCAGCTCGATCGATACTCTTCCGATGGCCCTGCAACACGTGATCTACAACGCACTGGCGAAAGAGCCGGGGAGCCGGTATCAGAGCTGCTCCGATCTGCTGGCCGATCTGAAAGCACTGCTGCCGGAGTTGCAGGAGGAACCGGTCCCTTCTCAGCCAGGATCGCGCCGCGTGAAAGCGACACCGGCGGTTCGTCGCGCTATTGAGGAGGCTGCGCGGCCCTCATGGGCAGCCGTCCCCCGGAGGCGTCGCGGATGGATGCCATGGGCGATTGCGGCGATTGCTGTTGTGCTGGTCGCGGCCACAACTCTTCTACTGGTCCCTTCTCTGCGGGAGCGAATCCACGACGCCCTGTTTGGCAGCAGCCAGAAGCACATCGCCGTGCTTCCCTTCGACAACATCGGAAACAATCCGGAGAACGCCGCGCTGGTTGAGGGGCTGATGGACTCACTCGCCGCGAAGCTGTCCAACCTGGAGCTAGGCAATCAATCGCTCTGGGTGGTGCCAACCAGCGAGGTTCGTCGCCGTCGGATCACCGATCCGGCTGACGCGCTGAAGGACCTGGGCGCGAACCTGGTGGTAAAGGGTTCGGTCGAGAGGGATGGCAAGGCGGTGCGCCTGAATATCAATCTCATCGACACCAGCCACCTGCGGCAGATTGGCTCTGCCGAGATTGAAGATCAGGCAGGCGACCTTTCGACGCTGGAGAACGAAGCCGTTTCCCGTCTGGCGCGACTGATGAATATCACCGTCTCCGCTGAGATGTTGCGCAACACAGGCGGATCCGTAAATCCCGCTGCGTATGAGTACTACCTGACCGCGCTGGGCTACATGCAGCGCTACGACAAACCGGGCAATCTTGACCTGGCGATCACCGATCTGCAGAACTCGGTGAAGACGGACCCGCGCTTTGCCCTCGGCTATGCGCAACTGGGCGAAGCCTATCGCCTGAAGTATCGGGTAGACACCAACGCGAAGTGGCTGACCGAGGCAGAAGCCAATTGCCAGAAGGCCGCGGAGCTCGACAACCGCATGGCCGCGGTCTACGTGACACTCGGGAAGATCCATGACACAACCGGCAAGCGCGATCTTGCACTGCAGGAGTTTCAGCATGCCCTGGACATTGATCCCCGAAACTCGTCCGCACTGAGCGGTCTCGCAGCAGCCTATGAACGATCTGGCCGCATCGCGGATGCCGACGCCGCCTACCAGAAAGCAGCCGCGCTCCGTCCGGATGACTGGGACGGGCACAACAACCTGGGCAACTTTTATGAGCGGCAGAACAAGTTTCCCCAGGCCATCGCGCAGTATCAACGTGCGCTGCAGCTCACACCGGACAATGCGCAGGTTCTTATCAATCTGGGAGGAGCCTATCTCGAATCCGGCGATGCGACGTCCTACCCGGCAGCAGAACAAGCGTTGAAGAAGTCGATCGAACTGGCTCCAAGCTATCCCGCATACACCAATCTAGGAAACCTCTATACGGTGCAACAGAGGTATGCGGAGTCGGCAGCGGCGACGGAAAAGGCCCTGCAACTGAACGACAACGATTACCTGGTTTGGAACAATCTGCTGGGAGACTACCGATGGCTAAAGGACAGCGCAAAGGCGGAAGCGGTAAGGAAACGAATGCTTCCGATGGTCGAGCAGGCAGTCCGGCTCAAGCCTCAGGATGCCGCGGCACAATCGGAATTTGCGGTTCTGCATGCGATGAACAAAGAGAAAGATCGCGCTCTTGAGGAAGTTCAGACCTCCGTGGCGCTCGCGCCCGACGATCCGCAGATTCTATCGAATATCGCGGATGTCTATGAATTACTTGGTGACCGCGGCCATGCAATGGAGTATCTTGAGAAGGCTTTGCAGAAGGGCCTCACTCTGGATCAAGCCAGGACCGATCCGGATCTGCAGGCACTGCTACAGGACCCGAAATTCCACCCCGGCAAATAGTAGGCCTACCCCCAGGGAACCAATACAAGTCAGAGGAGGTACTACGATGCAACCACCCAATCCTGTGTCGATTCCACCGGATGTCGACATCACGATGCTATCCACCGACTATCTCCAATTCACCTTCACCGAAGCGGGAGTCTTTTGTAGCGTCGATGCAGACGATTTCACCCCCAGTCTTCCCGATGGACAGACTTTTGCCGCAGGCGATACCTGGCCTGACCCCATCACCTATCCGAATGGTGCGCAACCGACGGCCGACAAGGACTCCAAGTACAAGTACAAGACCGATGGAGGCGCGTGCGGCCCCGATCCGACCGCTACTACCAGCAAGACAATCCAGGTGGGCAGTTCCGTGCCGCAGCCTACTAAGTAGAACGGGCCATTGGAACCCAGAAGACTTCAGGGCTACTCCTCGATTCCCCTGGTGGAAGGCCGCCACCGGGGGAATTGCATTGCCAGCTGAAAAACACGCAATTGCTGTGCTCATCGCACAATCTGCTGAACTTGCAAAGGCTCTTTCAACCCGCCGATAATACCCAGGATGGCCGCGACTCCATTTCACATTCTCACCAAGCCGATCGGCCCCATCTGCAATCTGGATTGCTCGTATTGCTTTTATCTGGAGAAGGAGACGCTCTACCCAGGAACGTCTCAATGGTCGATGAGCCCGGAGGTTCTCGACCGCTATATTCAGCAATACATCCAGCAACAAGATACCTCCACCATCAACTTTGCGTGGCAGGGCGGCGAACCCACGCTGCTGGGAATTGACTACTTCCGCCAGGTATTTGCGCTGCAGCAAAAATATGCAGAAGGAAAGCAGATCACCAACGCCTTTCAAACCAATGGTGTGTTGCTCAATGACGCATGGGGTGAGTTATTCGCGAAGAATCGCGTACTGGTCGGCATCTCCATCGATGGACCACGAAGGTTGCATGATCGCTATCGCGTCGACAAAGGCGGGCAGCCAACCTTTGATCGCGTCTTTCGCGGCATCCATTTCTTGAAGAAACATGCGGTGGAATTTAATACCCTCACCACCGTTCACGCCGGCAATGTCGGTCATCCTCTTGAGGTCTACGATTTTCTGCGGAGATCGGGCAGCGGCTTTATCCAGTTCATCCCCATCGCCGAGCGAGCAGCGGTGTCTCCGGTCAGCGAACTGAAGCTCGTATCGCCGCGGAATTCGTCACCGGCAGACGTCACGCCCTGGTCGGTGGATCCCGCAGCCTATGGCGAGTTCTTGTGCGCGATCTTCGATGAGTGGATTCTGAATGACGTTGGACAGATCTTCGTTCAGCTATTCGACGTCTCGCTGGAGATGTGGGTGGGCATGCAATCCAGCTTATGCGTCTTCCGCCCCACCTGCGGGTCCGCGCTGGCTATTGAGCACAATGGGGATGTTTACTCCTGCGATCACTTCGTCTATCCGGAAAATCGTCTCGGCAACATCATGGAGAAGAATCTGCGCGCCATGGTGGATTCTCCGCAGCAACAGCAGTTCGGGCAAGAGAAGGCAACAACCCTGCCCAACTACTGCCGGGAATGCGAGGTGCGCTTTGCCTGCAACGGCGAATGCCCCAAGCATCGCTTTGCGACCACCCCCGATGGAGAGCCCGGCCTGAACTATCTCTGCGCGGCGTATAAACGATTCTTCACGCATGTGGATCCGGCGATGAAGCTCATGGCGGACGAGTTAGCACACTCCAGGCCCGCAGCCAACGTTATGACCTATCTGCGCGCGCAGAGGGCACAAGCAACACGCTCTGCGCCGATCCCGCTGAATGCTCCCTGTCCTTGCGGCAGCGGTCAGAAATTCAAGCGTTGCTGCGGCTCTGGAAAGGCCGGCTCCCGGCCTCACCGTATCTCTTCGAAGATGTCATAACAATAGAAAATTGTGGCAACAGCATTCGCTGCTACCGTCTCACCTGCGGCGCGTGAGCCGCTAGAGTCTGCAGAATAGCCGCTTCCTGACGGGCCTCAGCATCCTTGCCCTGCCTGCGATAAATGCGCGCCAGCAGATAGTGCGGGTCAGGGTATGCAGGGTCCATCTGCGCGGCTTTCCTCAGCCAGCGAAGGCTTGCATCCGGATGTCCGTCCTGCTCCAGCGCCTTTCCCGCAAGAAAGAAATTGCGTGGGCTCCGGGAATTTCTGGAAGCCGCCTCCGAGGCGAGGTCAAAAGCCTGCTTATTCTTATTCACCTTCAGCAATAGCTCGGCGAAGTCCGCGTAGACCACATCGTAGTCAGGGTGATCTTTGTGCACCAGATCGATACCCTTTAGAAAATCCTGCGCGGCCTGCCCATTCTGTCCCAGCGCCTGGTAGCACAATCCCATGCCGTCATACGCTTTGTAGTAGGCTGAGTCGAACCGGATCGCTGCTTGAAATTCATCGATGGCTTGTTGCACCCGGCCATCCTGGTAATACAGTCTTCCCAGCCAATAGTGCGGGTCTGGCTGGTCTGGCGCCACGTGGATCGCCTGCTGGAACGACTTAGCCGCATCGGAATCATGATTGTTGAGGTATTGAACCTGTCCAAGCTGAATCAGCGCAGGCAGGTTAGAGGGAGCCTTGCCTAACAACTGATGCAGAGACTGCTCAGCCGCTTCAAACTGGTGAGAGAGCATCTGCGAGCGCGACAAGAGGAGCAACGGCGCGGTCTGGTCTTGACACACCGCCATGGCTCGCTGAGATGCCGCCATGGCAGAAGAGAAATCCTCTTTGACAAACTCCTGCTCACTCTCCCTGAGCAGCACTTCACATTCGGCAACTTGAGGATTGCCGATATTGAGTTCACCAATGCCGCTGGAGTTTTGTCCCGGCGTCTGCGGTGCATCGGGGAGCACCTGTCCGTGGCTGGGAAGTATAGCCAGAGAGAAAAAGGCAACCGCGATACATCGGGTCATTCCACGTTTCTTCTGTACTGAGATCATGCGCTGAGAGAAAGTACGTCCGTTGTACTTCGCTGAATCATAGTTTGGAGAGGATCTATGATCGGGTCAATCCCAGTTGAGGGATTGTCTGCATCGATCGAGAAAAAACGGGCGGCCCTACGAATCGAGGGCCGCCACGGGGATACAAGCGGGTTAGAAAGTGATGCGTCCAGAGAGTTGCACGATACGCGGAGCATACCTCGTACCGAGGATGCGTCCGAAATTCGAATCGTTAATATCGGTGACGGGGTCGCCGCGGCCAGCGCGATTGAACATGTTCATCGCATCGGCACGGAATCCGAAGTTCTTCCCTTCGCCAAAGCTGAACGCCTTCTGCAGAGAAGCATTCTCCGTAGCCGTACCGGGTCCCAGGATGGATCCAAGGGCCGAAGGAACGTTGCCCGTGGTGAGTGCGACGAGGTTGTTGCTGGTGTGCGGCACATGTGTAAATGCCGCAGGATTTAAATATTGCGGGCCGGTGGCATGCACAGTGTCAATTGTGCCGTGCTGATCCAGCTTAATATTTGCTCCGGTATAGTTCGGCCGGGTAGAAGCGAAGATACCGTTCGATACATAGCTATCCGTGATCTGCAATGTATCACCGGATTGATAGATGGCATTCGCACTCACCGTCCATCCTCCGGCAATCCAGTTTGCCGGACCATGCAGCGCAAACTGCCGCCCTGCACCGAAAGGCAAGTCATAGAAGGCCGTCAGCTTGAACTGCTGCGGGTAATGAATGCCCAGCGCCACGGCCTTCTCCAGCTTCAGATTCTGAACGTCCTGCACTGGAGTGCATGAGCCGCTGTTGCAGTTGCTGTTCGTGTTCGTCATGGTCTTGGACCACGTGTAAGCCGCCATGAGATTGAGGCCCGAAGTTACCTTTCGGGTGATGGTAGCTTGCAGCGAGTCATAGCGCGACCAGCCTAGATTCGCGTCGTACTGTGTGATTCCTCCACCCGCGTATTGCGGAAATGGAGCCAGCGCCTGCTGTACTGTACCGCTGAAACCTGCATAGGGCAGTGGCACCTCCGGATGCAGAGAGATATCGTCAAGCAGGCTATCTCCGTACTTGGACAAGTACGTGATGGGCAACTGATTCATCTGATCTGTTCCGTAGGCATAGATGCGCTTGCCGGTGTTTCCTACGTAATTGATTTCGGCGATGGTTTTGTTAGTGAGGTCATATTGGAGTCCCATGTTGTAGTTCTCAACATAGGTAACTCGCGATCCATCGGGACGGATATACGCAGTCGACTGCCCATTCGCCTGTGTGGGATCATAATTCGGCAACGTGCCGGCATACGACGGGTACGGGGCGCTAAGCCTGGCAACCGCCATATCTGTAAACTGCTGAGGATTCGTCGTCTGGTTGACCTGAATCCTGCCGCTGTACCCCAGGGCTGAAGGCGGACCATTGAGATCGAATGCGGGACCTGCCTCAGGCGATTGAGTATTGATGCCGAATCCGGCTCTCCACACCAGTCTCGGATTGATTGCGTACGTCACTCCGACACGAGGCAGCACCAGCCCCCAGTCCGTGCGCTCAAACCCCTTCTTTTTAAGTTGGCTCGCAAACTGCAAGGCTCCGAGTACGTTGCCTGCGGCGGGATTCGAAAGCAGCGGATTCATGGTGGTCATCTGGCCATTTGGCTCGGTGATTCCTCCCATGACCTCCCAGCGAACTCCGAGGTTAAGAGACAGCCGGGGAGAGACTTTCCAATCGTCCTGAATATAGGTACCAACCTCACGACGGTTGAACTCAAAATTTCCACGATAGACCTTGCGGCTTGTGCTGCTTACCTGGCCCAGCAGGAAGCTTGCAACTGCGTTTCCTGCAATCTTCGATGTGGACTGTCCATCATCAGTCTGAGTATTCGAAAATCCGAACGTAGCCTGCGAAGAAATGTTGATGTCATTCTCGCGATAGAAGCGCCACTCCGTTCCGATCTGCAACTGATGCGCACCATGGCTAATAAATACCTGGTCGATACCGATTACGTTTTGGCTGATGCCGCCACTGCCATTGGAACTGTCTCCCAACTTGTCGGTGCTATCGCCAAGAGCGGATTGACCGCCGCTGAAGGTAATCACCGGGAAGGCAGTCGCAGCTACATTTTGCAGGCCGAGAGTAGTGCCCCAATGCTGGCTGGAGAACGGCGTCGTGTATAGGTTGGTGAAGCGTTCGTAGCCAACCCCGAGGTGGTTCATGATGTTCGGCGAAAGAGTCCAGTAGTGGTTCGCGCGAATGATCTTCCCAGGATTGTTCTGGAAATGCCATGTATCCAGCGGGCTCGTTCCCGGAACTGCCCAGGCGCCATATCCGGTATTACTCCGGTTCCGGCCTATCGTCGTGAAGAAGAACGATGCTTTCTGGGTTGATGTCAACACCTGGTCCAGCTTGACGGCAAAGACGTTCTGATCGAACGTGGGCTGACCGGCTGAAAATGTGGGGATGTTATTCACCACCATGTTGTTGACATAGTTTGTCGGAAACTTGAGCTTCAAATAAGCCGCGGCTACGGGATCGAATTTGCTCGGCGAGATAATGTTGTTGGCAAACGGCTCCCGCACAAGTCCCCTGCTGAGAGCTACCATGCCGGTTACTGGATCGACCTGCCCGGCCTGCAGAATGCGCTGTGTGCTCGGGTCGTAAATCTGTCCATAGCGAACGGGACGTCCCAGGATATCGGTACCCGCGATTTGTCCTGATGCAGCCTTCTGTGTGTAAGCGGGATTCAGAAAGGCGGAGAAGTCCCCACCTAGCATTGCCTGTGTGGGCATCGAGGTGTTTTTGCCGGAGAGCGCGTAATTGGTGATCTTGGTCTTTTCATCGGAGACAAAGAAGAACGACTTGTTTCTTCCGTCATAGACCTTTGGAATGAAGATCGGGCCGCCGACAGTGCCGCCAAAATTATTCAGCCGCTGCTTGGACCGGCCGGCGCCGCGTTGATTGTTGTTGTAACTATTGGCATTCAGATCTTCGTTCTGAAAGAACTCGTAAAGAGTTCCATGCAATTGATTCGTACCCGACTTGATGCTGTAGTTCGAGACAGCGGTTCCGCCGCCATTGTATTGCGCGCCCATCGCGCCCGTCTGCATGTTGAAGTCGCCAATGGCATCTACACTCGGTGCGCCCTCCGCGGTGTCGAATGTGCCCATCGATACACCGTCGAGGTAAATCTCATTCGAGAAATATTGACCGCCGTTGATGGAGCCCACAAAGGTGTCGCCGCTGGTTCCCGGCAGGCTGTCGAAGATAAACTCCTGAAGCTGGCGCTCGCCGTCATGCGTCACGGCAAGGGGCCAGGTCTCCATCTCCTTCGAGGTTACGTAGTGGCTGATCTGGGCCGTGCTGGTTTCCAGCAGTTCCATATCGCCGGAAACACTTACGGTCTCGGTACCGCTTCCGACCTCAAGCTGCACATCGACTGTGAGCAGTTGCGCTACGTGGAGGGTGACATTTTCAATCGTCGCCGGGCGAAAGCCGTCATGCGAAGCGGAGATCTTATAAGTACCGGGAGGCAACGATGGAAAGCTATAGATACCAGCATCCGTCGTAACTGCCTTGGTGGGCACATTGGTCGTTATCTCGGTAGCCACAACCTGTGCACCCGCGACAACGGCCCCGGAAGAATCTTTCACAACTCCGTTTAACGCAGCAGAGGATCCCTGCTGAGCCAATAGGGATGTCGCCGTAAGCGTGAAGCAAAAAACGAGGAACAAGAACCGTCTGAACATCATTGCCTCCTGAAGAACCAAGATTGATTGCAGCCTGCCCCTGCTCTTGAGGGGACTTAACTACAACCAGAAATTGAAGTATTACGTTTTATTAACTATTTACCGTAAAACGCTTGCCTACCGCTGCAATCAATGGTGTTCGATATTAAAACTAACGAAGGGATAGTAGTCAATAGAAATAGATCGAAATTTATACCCCTTATAGAACCTCTTTATCGATTGTCCTTAAAGGAGCTAAAGGGAAACGTGTTTTTACAAGGAAGATACGCAGGCGATGGGACGTCCTGTCCGGCTCTTTTGGACGGCTCCGCACAGGGCTTTTCTTGCCCGGAATTTTGCCCTCTTGGCCTTTATTTTTTGTTTCTAATCAGCAGGATGCACGTCACCAGGCTTCAGCGGACACCCACGAAGCACTGTTCCTTGTGCGGGGGTGGGCGGCGGGAGGATTGTTCCGTGCTGGATGCGCTGGGCGCGCGCATGCCTGCGCGCCAGACAATGGCGCGCAGGCACGACTCCAGACCACGACTCCATACAGGGTCTTCCGGAGCAGTAGCGGGGCACATCTCCTTTACGAGACGTTGCTCCAGTCGAGGACCACTTTGCCGGAGTTTCCGGACTTCATCACGTTGAAGCCCTCTTCAAACTCGTTCCAAGGAAGGTGGTGCGTGATGACTTTGCTGATATCCAGCCCGGATTGCAGCATGGCCGTCATCATGTACCACGTCTCGTACATCTCCCGTCCATAGATGCCGCGAATTGTGAACTGATTGAAGATCACATTGCTCCAATCAATCGACATTTCGGAGGGAGAGGGTATGCCGAGCATGGCGATCTTTGCGCCGTGGCTAAGATTCGCCAGCATGCCTTGAAACGCCTGGACATTGCCGGACATCTCCAGTCCAATATCGAATCCCTCCTGCATCCCCAGCTCTCTCTGCACCTCTTCGAGAGTGGTCTTGCGGGGATCGATGGCGCGCGTAACCTTCCCGGCAGATCTCGCGAGCTCGAGCCGATATGGGTTCAGATCCGTAATCACCACGTTTCGTGCACCGGCGTGTCGCGCAATCGCGGCAGCCATAATTCCGATGGGACCGGCGCCTGTGATCAGAACGTCTTCGCCAAGGACAGAAAACGCCAGAGCCGTATGCACTGCATTCCCGAACGGATCGAAGATCGCAGCCACATCCATGGGAACATCCGGAGCATGACGCCAGATATTGCTCATCGGCAGAACGATGTACTCGGCAAATGCGCCTGCACGATTTACGCCGACGCCTTTTGTATGCGCACATAAGTGGCGTCTGCCGGCGAGGCAATTGCGGCAGCGTCCACAAACCACGTGCCCTTCCCCGCTCACGCGATCCCCGATCTGGAAGTCGGCGACATTGGAGCCAACCTCGACAATCTCTCCGACGAACTCGTGCCCGATCACCAGCGGAGGCGTGATGGTCTTTTGCGCCCAGGAATCCCACTCATAGATATGCAAGTCTGTCCCGCAAATGCCGGTGGCAAGCACACGGATCTTGACGTCGTTGATGCCAACCTTTGGCTCTGGCACATCTTCAATCCAGAGCCCTCGATCGGAACGCGCCTTTACAAGTGCTTTCATATTTCTCCAGTCTTTGTTAGCAAATCTAACGGCAAAGGCATACAGGCGATCTCTTCCTCGCCTCGCAGCTCGCGGTCAAACGAGTCGCAGGTGCTGATAAAAACGATACACACTTGTAGCCTCAATGAGAAAGAACGGCGCCTCTGACGGCGCATTCAGCCCATACAGGAGCTTGCAACGCATAAGCTGGAAACACCTCTCCGCCCCGAATCCGGTGAAAGAAGAAGATTACGACGCGAAAAGAAATTATCCAAGAACATTATGAATTCCGTTATGTTACGTTTATTGACTATATTCCTTTTTTTTAAGATTGTTCGCCTGACGCTTCAGCTAAGGCGTGGAGAAAACGTATGCTACCCGAGGTATGCCGTCTTCCACTCAAGTCTTTCCAGCAAATGCAGAGTCCTAGCAGTCTCCGGCGCGCGGCCCTGTCCGTGACCGCGGTGTTGATGGCCGGCATCAGCGCTGGCAGCCTCTTCGCGCAGCCAGCTCCGCAGCGGGGCGCGGATGATCCGGCCGTCGCGCTTACGGCCACAGGCGGAACACTCGCGAATCGCGAGATTTCGGGAGAGTGGCAGATTCACGATGGACGCCTGACGGGCGTGGTCCTACACGAGAGAAGCACGGCACGTGCAGCAGGCCGCGAGCTTCAACTTGCCGGGCCCTTCTCACTGGAGATGAAAGACGGCAGTGTCCTGCGGGCGGCAGACCTGTCCCTGAAGGGAACTGCACGGATCGAGCATCTTACGCCACACCCTGAGGCGGCACGCTACGCGGAAAGGCTGCCTGGTATCGCCGTTCATTATCGGCTGGACGATCCGGCAGGACGCTTCCAGGCGGACTGGGCGTTGATCCTGCTACAGGGATCGAGCTACATTCGGCAATCGCTCACAATTAGCGCAGGCGCCAAGCCGGTCGACATCGCCGATATTGTCATGATCGATGTGCGCTCTCCGAAAGTCACGCTGGCTGGTATCGTGAAGGGCTCTCCCCTCGTGGATGGCAATTTCTTTCTGGGCTTCGAGCATCCCCTCTCGCAAAGCAGCGTCGTTGGCGACCATGGCGTCAGCGAACTGCAGAGCAGCGTTCCGTTGGGAAGCGGCTTGTCGGCTGAGTACTCGGCGGTAGCAGGCATCGCACCCGCGGGGCAAATGCGTCGCAGCTTCCAGACCTATCTGGAGCGCGAACGCGCCCATCCCTATCGGACTTTCCTGCACTACAACAGTTGGTTCGATATTGGCTTCTTTACGCCTTACTCTCAGCAGGACGCGTTGAACCGTATCCAGGAGATTGGCACGGAACTGAACAAGAAGCGCTCCGTGACCCTGGACTCCTATCTCTTCGACGATGGCTGGGACGACCACAACGACCTCTGGAAGATACGCAGCGACTTCAAGGATGGCTTTGCCCCCCTGCAGAAAGCCGCAGCAGAATATGGAACGGCGCCTGGGGTATGGCTATCCCCCTGGGGTGGCTATGGGCCGCCAAAGCAGGAGCGCCTGAATGCGGCAAAAAAAGACGGCTACGAGATCGAGAATGGCGGCCTCGCGCTGTCAGGCCCCAAGTACTACGAGCGCTTCCACCAGGCGGTGACGGAGATGGTCACCCGGTATGGCGTGAATCAGTTCAAGTTCGACGGTACAGGAAATGCGGATCAGGTAGTGAAGGGCAGCGCATTCAGCAGTGACTTTGATGCGGCGATTCATCTGATTCGCGATCTGCGCCAGCTAAAGCCTGACCTGTACATCAATCTCACGACGGGAACCTACCCATCGCCCTTCTGGCTCTTCTATGCCGACTCCATCTGGCGTGGCGGGTATGACACGGAGTTTGCCGGTGTAGGGTCCAGCCGCGAGCGCTGGATTACCTATCGGGACGCCGATACCTACGACGAGATTGTGAAGGGTGGCCGGCTCTTTCCGCTGAACTCGCTGATGCTGCATGGGATCGTCTATGCGCAACGGGCGCCGCATCTGGCCTCCGATCCCGGAGGGGACTTCCGCAACGAAGTCCGGTCCTACTTCGGATCCGGCACGCAGTTGCAGGAGCTCTACATCACCCCCTCGCTGCTGACTCCTGCTGACTGGGACGCTCTGGCCGAGGCGGCCAAGTGGTCTCGCAAAAATGCGTCGGTGCTGGTGGATACCCATTGGATCGGCGGCGATCCACGCTGGCTGGCGGTCTATGGATGGGCCTCGTGGTCTCCCCAAAAAGCGATCCTGACCCTGCGCAACCCGGACTCCAAGGCGCAGGATTTCCCGCTGGATATCGGCTCCGCATTCGAGCTTCCCGCCGGAGCGCCACGCGTCTACAGCGCACGAAGCCCATGGGCCGAGGATGCCTCCCAGCCCTCAGTGGAGCTGAAGGCGGGAGTGCCCCACACATTTCACCTGCAACCTTTCCAGGTCCTGACGCTGGAAGCGCTGCCGCGATAAAGCATTGCGCTGTTTCGGGACGAGAGTCCCTGCAAAAATGTATGGAAAGTGAGATTGCAGCTATGCAGATACGAACTCTTATCACCACCTTGTCACTGGCATGCAGCACGTTTGCGGTCGCGCCGGCGTTATGGGGACAAGCGCCTGCAGTGCCCGCGGCGCATGTCCTGCATGCCAACGGAGATCATTTCGAGCTGGATGGGAAACCCCTCCAGATTATCTCCGGGGCTATCCACTACGCGCGCGTCCCGCGTGCCTATTGGCGCGATCGCCTGCAGAAGGCACGAGCCATGGGCCTGAACACCGTAGAGACGTACGTCTTCTGGAACGAGCATGAGACCTCTCCGGGGCAGTTCGACTTCTCCGGGCAGAACGATATCGCCGAATTTATTCGGGAAGCACAGCAGGAGGGCCTGTACGTGATCCTGCGGCCAGGACCGTACGTCTGCGCGGAGTGGGAGTTTGGCGGGTATCCGTCGTGGCTGCTTCGCGAACCCGGAATGGTTGTCCGCAGCTCGAACCCAGCCTTTATCGCTGCAACCGACAGATGGCTGCATCGACTTGGCAAGGAACTGGCTCCGCTGCAGAGTGGCAACGGCGGACCGATCATCGCCGTGCAAGTTGAAAACGAGTACGGATCGTTCGGGTCAGACCATGCTTACATGGAGCAGATCCATCATTTGCTGCTAAGTTCCGGCTTCAATCGCGCCATGCTCTATACCGCGGATGGCGCTTCCCTGCTGGAAAAGGGATCTCTGCCCGAACTGCCGGCAGCCATCAACTTTGGCACCGGCGAGGCGAAAGCGGACTTCGCCACCCTGGACAAGGCTCGCCCGTCAAGCCCGAAGATGTGCGGGGAGTACTGGGATGGCTGGTTTGATCACTGGGGCGAAAAACATCACGTCACCGGCTCGAAAGAGGAGGCCGATGAGCTGTCGTGGATGCTGAAGCAGGGATACTCGGTGAATCTCTACATGTTTCACGGAGGCACCAGCTTTGGCTGGATGAATGGCGCCAACAGCAACGGCAAGACCTATGAACCAGATGTCACCAGTTACGACTACGACTCACCGGTAAGCGAGAGCGGCGAGCTGAAGCCAAAGTTCTTCCTCTTCCGCGACGTCATCAGCCAGGCTACGGGCAAGACACCGCCAGCGCCGCCAGCCGCAATTCCAGCACGCGAGTTTACGCCGGTCAAGCTGAGCCTCGGCACCGCATTGTGGAACAACCTTCCCAAGCCAACAGCTTCCGAAAAGATCTTATCGATGGAAGACGTAGGACAGAGCTACGGCTACATTCTCTATCGAACTTCCATTGAGGGCGTACAGAGCGGCGATCTGCACCTGGAAGATCTGCACAGCTACGCGCAGGTCTATCTGGACGGAGTTCTGGCTGGAACAATCGACCGCCGCCTGAACCAGTCGTCGCTGCCCATTCACACCACGCATAGCAAGACGCGCCTCGACATTCTGGTAGAGAATACGGGCCGCGTAAACTTTGGCCACCAACTGGTGAACGAGCGCGCAGGCATCACCCGCCAGGTGACGCTGGCAGGCAAGACGCTAACAGGCTGGTCGATCTACACGCTACCCATGCAGAACGTTGCCTCGCTGAAGTACAAGACAGAAGCATGCACCGGTGCGTGCTTCTACCAGGCAAGCTTCCAGGTGGATGAGCCAGCGGATACTTTTCTTGACACCACTTCGTTTGGCAAGGGAGAAGTTTGGATCAACGGCCAGCCTCTCGGACGCATCTGGAACGTCGGGCCTCAGGCAACGCTCTATCTGCCTGCTCCATGGCTGAAGAAGGGCAGGAACGAGATCGTCGTTTTTGACCTGATGGGAGAGAGCGGCCGTACCGTATCCTTCCTCCCGCACTCGATCCTGGATGGTCCAACCCGCAAGTAGAATCGCAATCGCGGTGCCAACCTTGACGCAATCCCACGCCGCCGCTCTTATCCAGGAACGGCGGCGTGCTCCCTCTTGTCATCCTGAGCGCAGCGAAGGACCTGCTTATCATCCTTCGACGGCAGCGACGAAGCCAATCATGCAGTGTCACAGGAGGAGTGTTGTTAGCGAAAGATACTATGAAGAACCGTAAAGAAAGAATGCGGCATCCCTCACGTCAAGGAACGGCAGCACCCCACCTTTTGTCATTCTGAGCGTGCTCCCTGCTTATCATCCTTCGACGGCAGCGGCGAAAGCATCGTGCAGCAGCCCTCTTATTGAGCCGTGCCTGCGAGAAAGTCCCGCATCAATTTCGCATCGCGAAAGGCTTCCGTCCCTCCGGCTCGCAGCGTGGAGAGGGCAGCCACGCGATTGCCTTCCAACGCACATTCCGCCGGCGCTTTTCCACGCAGAAAGGCGCTGAGGAAGCCGGCATTGAAGCTGTCTCCGGCACCGATGGTATCGACCGGCGTCACCTCGAAGGAAGGCACAAGCGAACGCGTGCCCTTCGACTGCACTAGCGCTCCCTTGCTGCCGCACTTGATGACGACCAGCGGCACACGGCGGCCCAGGATATCGGCAGCGGCCTCCGCACTGGTTGCGCCCGTCATGCGGCAGGCCTCGCTGTCGTTAGGCAGCACAATATCCACCAGATCCAGAAGCTCATCCAGACCCGACTGCCAAAGGTCGTCGGGATCGTCATTCGTATCGAGAGAGATCGTCAGGCCAGCCTGCTTGAGGTCGCGGAAGAGAGCGGGAAGACCCGGCTGGAGCCCCTTCTGGAGAAAGAGCGAAGAGAGATGGAAATGCCGTCCCGCTTTCAGGTATTCGACGTCGAGATCGCCTACCTGCATCTCGCTCATCGTCCCTGGATAGGTGAGAATATGTCTCTCCTTCTGCCCGGGGTGCGTGAGCAGGACCGTTACACCCGTGGTCGTACCGCTGGAGGAGCGCCTGATCTTCGAGAGATCGACTCCCTTCTCCTGGAGCCGGTCGAGAGCATTCTTCCCCAACGGATCAGGACCAACCAGTGTGACAAATCCCACTGCCATACCTAGCGCAGCAAGATTGTGCGCCGTGATAGCGGAAGAACTGCCCAGGGTCATATCGAATCCGCTGGCCAGTAGCTCCCGTTCCAGTGGCATCGCGGATGGAAGCCCGCTCAAAATCAGGTCGAGGTTGATCTCGCCCGCAATCGTGACATCAAATTTTTGCATGGGACCTAAAGTGTAACAACCCGGCTGAGATTGCGAGGTGCGTCGGGATTCATTCCCTTCGCAAGGCTTACATAGCTGCCAAACAACTGCCCCCAGACGATGTAGGCGCAGAGTCTGCTCAACGCAGGACCGGGAAGCGAGAGTTCAATCAGCAAGTCGGACACGGCGCGCAACGCTGGCGTCGCTGTATTGGTGACCACAAATGTGGAGGCACCCAGATCCTTCATCTCCCCGATGACCTTACATTCCTGGCCATAACCCTCCTCCGAGATCAGGCCAGCCACAAGGACCTCATCCGAAACGATGGATTTTGGCCCATGACGAAATTCAAGCGTATGGAAGAACTGCGCGTAGCTGGAGGAGGACTCCATGACCTTCAAGGCAAACTCAGAGGCGACAGGATACAGCGCTCCCTGCCCAAGAACAGCCAGGTCCGCAAAGCGCCTCGAGGCAAACGCTTCTACTTGCGGCTCATATTTTTCGATCAGTCTCTGGACGGCAAAGGGGAGCTGGCGGAGTCCCTCGAGCAACTCTGCATTCCCAGCCAGACTCGCCGCTAGAAACTGCATCGCGAGCAACATCGAAGTGAAGGAGGACGTCATCACGGTGCTCTCTTCCTTTACAGGAAGCTGCAGCACGCGATCACTGGCGAGAGCGACTTCGTTTCCATCGCAGGTCAGCGCGAGAAACTCAACCCCCCTCTCCTTGAGAGAAGCGGCAACGGCCAGCACCTCTGAGGTATGGCCGGAGCGAGAGATCAGCACGGGGAATACATGCGCAACGTTTGGCAGGGCAAGGTCGGCATGGAGGAGTATCTCGGACGCGGGCACGGCACGAGCAACGCGCCCGGTAAGCAAGACAAAGCTTGCTGCCGCAGCCTGCGCGAGGTAGTAGCTGGTTCCGCACCCAACAAATACCCATTCTGCCTGCTCAGGATGCCTGCCCCTCACAAGGCGCTTCAGATCAGAGGATTGCAGCAGCTGGATGCACTCATGCCATGCAGATGGCTGATTGTGAATTTCCTTCAATGTTTGAATCGTGTATTTCAAATCAGCCCCCTGCAGCCCAAACCATAGAGATCAGGAACTCAAGTAATCGTTTGTCAAAAAAAGGAATAATAGCATGGATAGAATAATAAAAAGAAATTCCCTCCAATGGCCGCAGAAAAAGAGTGCTCTCTTCGCCTGCGGCGGGCCCGAAGGGGGCAGATCACCCGGATTGCCCCCTCTGGCATTCACCACAACGATTGAAACGACTCAGAGCAGCTTGAGAGCGTTCTCCCGGTAAACCTTCCGCAGGACTTCGTCAGGCAGGAAGATCCCATATATATTCCATCGCCCCTGGCGGGAAGCATGGGATGGATATTCAAAGTACTCGTCTGCTGTTTCAAAGAAGCGGTAGTGGAGACGATACATCGCGACGTCCGGCAGCAGGTCCGTTCCGAAGAGGATGCGGTCTGCGAAGCGCAGGAAGAACTTGCGCGCGCTGTAAGGCTGGCGGCCCAGCTCGGGAGTGCGCGCACTCATATCGATCTGCACATTGGGGTAGCGGTCCAGCATGTCTGCCACAAAAGCCAGATCCTCTCCGCTCTCGGCCACGTGCGCCCCGATGAATGTGGTGGCCGGGTGCCTGCCAAAGACGGTATTTCGCTGCTCCAGCAGCTCCCGCTTGGAGACGGGGCTGTCATGGAATCCCCAATCCGGGTGCGCGGCCAGCTCTTCATATCTCTCGTTGCGCGCATCGATAGGGCGAAAGAAGGCGGCAGGATCCGCGGTGTGAAACATGACCGGCAACTTCCACTCCGCCGCTTTCTCAAAGATAGGCGCAAATCGCTCATCGTCAATCCGTAGCAGCTTGCCCTGCGCGTCCCGGATGCTCAGCCCAAAATCCTTCCAGAACTTGATGCCACATGCGCCGTGCTCGACAAGGCGCGCCAGGCGATCGATGGTGAGCTGCACAAAATCGCCGCGCTCCACCCCTGACCAGTCCATCCAGCCCATGGTGGCAAAGCGATCCTTATCGGCTGCGCGGAATTTCTTGAGCGTCTCGAGCGCCGCATCGCCGGTGCGCATGGTGATGTTCACAATCTTTTCGATCCCGCATCGGTCCATAATGTCGAGCACCGCAGCGGGTTCCTGGGAATCGAGATGGTTGTGATAGTCGATGACCGGGAACCGGGGCGCATCAAGGGTGTGCGTCTTCGTCACAAGCTCTGAGACCGGATGATAGTCGCTCAAGCGCAGGTCAACCTCAGCCTGCGCATTCACCATGGCCACGAATTTGTCGTCTGTTTGCGATGTGCTCATCTGTCGATCTCCAGCAAATTGATAGTTGCCGATACGTGCTTCACATAGTTATGTTTTGTTTCGCTTTAGTGTACACTCTCTTTTTGTCGAGTCTATTCAGCAGAAGGTCAAATATGCAAAATCTTCTTCGCGAGCTTGCGCCCTCGCTTCGTTCCGGATCCCCTATCGGTATCTATTCGGTCTGCTCCGCACATCCACTGGTAATCGAAGCAGCGGTGCGTCAAGCGGTGGAAGACCATTCCCCGCTGCTGATTGAGGCTACATCGAACCAGGTGAACCAGTTCGGCGGCTATACCGGAATGACGCCAGATTCTTTCCGCGATTTTGTCCTAGCTATCGCGGCGAAACATGGGCTGGAACCGCAAAAGCTGATTCTGGGCGGCGATCACTTGGGTCCGAATCCATGGCAGAATCTTCCCGCAGAAGAGGCAATGCGAAAGGCCGAGGAGATGGTAGCCGCCTATTCGCGTGCCGGCTTTACCAAGATCCATCTGGACGCGAGCATGTCGTGTTCCGATGACCCCGAGCGGCTGGAAGACGCCATCGTGGCGGAACGGGCGGCCAGGCTTTGCGCCGTGGCCGAGGCCAACAGCAGCGGGCAGGAACGCTTCTACGTAATCGGGACGGAAGTGCCCGTGCCCGGAGGCGCCACCGAATCTTTACAGGAACTGGCTGTCACCAGCCTTGCGCATGCGAGTCACACCCTGCAGGTGCACAAGGAGATCTTCGCTCAAAAAGGATTGGCAGCGATATGGCCGAGGATCATTGCGCTGGTGGTACAGCCCGGCGTGGAATTCAACCATGACAGCGTCGTGGATTACGTCTCCGAAAAGACCACGGAGCTGAGGAAACTTCTCAACACCGAGCCTGGACTCGTCTTCGAAGCGCACTCCACCGATTACCAGACTCCCGGAGCCTACAAGCAGCTTGTGAAGGACGGCTTTGCCATCCTGAAAGTAGGACCGGCATTGACGTTTGCGATGCGGGAGGCGCTCTTCGCGCTCTCTTATATGGAAGAAGCGTTGCTGCCGAGCGGGGAGCGCTCCAACCTGCTGCAGGTGCTGGAAACGGTCATGCTGCAGCATCCTCAGAACTGGATCAAGCACTACCATGGCGACAGCGCCACGCAGCATCTGCTCCGCCTGTACAGCTATAGCGACCGCATTCGCTATTACTGGACGGACCCTGCAATTCAAGCGGCGGTCTCTACTCTTCTGCATAACCTGGAGACGAAGCGTATCCCTGAAACGCTGGTCAGCAACTTTCTGCCCGACCAATACGTCGCAATCCGTGCAGGGCATATTCCATCAACCCCACACGAGATGGTAATCGACAAGATACGTCAGGTTCTAAGAACCTACGCAGCAGCTTGCGTCCCCGGCTCAGCAGCATAATGTTATCTTCGCGGTAGCGGTTGATAGATTAAGAATGATGTCTGTGACGAAATTTTAGTTTCTAGGTGAATCGCATCACTGGAGGCAAAGTGCTGAGATCTAGAAGAGGCCGCTCGAACGAGAAAAAGGCCATCGAAGGCAAGTCCCTGGAAGCTGCAGCGCAAGCTGGCAGTAACATGCTGATCGGGGAACGAAGGCAACATGTGCTCTCTCTTCTGCAACGGGATGGACGGGTTTTAGTCTCCGAACTCTCCGAGTCTCTCGGCATCTCCTCGATTACGATTCGCAAGGATCTGGACTACCTCGCCTCCAAGGGCCTGGTGCAGAGAACCCACGGTGGCGCACTTGCTCCGCAGAGCACCACCATGCTCGATCCTTCTTTAAAGGAAAAAGAGCAGCATCAGTTCAAGGAGAAGCAGCTCATTGCCGCAGCGGCGGCCAAGCTCGTCAAAGACGGCCAATGCATCCTGCTGGATTCCGGCACCACAACAACCGCTATCGCCCGCGCCCTGCGAAGGTTTTCGCACCTCACCGTCGTTACAAATGCGGTCAACATCGCCGCCGAACTGAGCGATACAGATTTCGACATCATCCTTATCGGGGGAACTCTGCGGAAGAACTCCTTCTCTCTGGTAGGGCCGCTGGCCGAGGATGTTCTGCGCGAGATCCACGCGGATATTCTCTTTCTGGGTGTCGACGGGTTTGATACTCAAATTGGAGTGACGACCCCCAACGTGCTGGAAGCGCGCGTGAACCGGGCGATGGTCAAGGCATCCAAGAGAGTGATCGCCGCTTGCGACTCCACCAAGTTCAGCCGATGCAGTCTCGCGCTGATTGTGCCTCCAACAGCCATCCACACGGTGATTACCGATGCGCACATCTCCGAGAGCGATACCGAAGCACTTCGCAATGTCGGAATTGAAGTCGTGATTGTGTAGTTGCGAACGCGAGGGCAGCTCGGCAAAAGCAAGCGACGGGGCAACTGCATCCGGCGCTCTGCGGATGCAGTTGCCTTAGCTCCGGCACCCATAAACGACTAGAGAGCGCAACTCCACGCGGGAGCAGAAAGAGAATCTCTGCATGACGACAGGCCATGAATCCCACCCCACCAGCCGGCGTAACTTTGTAAAAGGAATGGGAGCGGCCGCAATGCTGGCCGGAGCCGCGGGGGGAGCTACGAGAAACCAGCAGGCATCCGGCAACGTCTCGCGCACAAAGAAGCCCAATGTCATCCTCTACGTCGCCGACCAGATGCGCTGGGATTTCGTGGGGGCCTACGGACTGAATCCGTCGGTGAAGACGCCCAACCTCGACAAAATCGCGAGGCGAGGAGTAGCTTTTACCGGCGCAGTAACAAACCAGCCGCTCTGTTCTCCTTCGCGCGCCTGCATGCTGACCGGACGCTACGCGACAGAGACGGGCATGTGGAAGCTGCCTCCGCCGAATACGATGAATCCCAATCTGCCGACGCTGGCATCGATCCTGAGAAAGAATGGATACAGCGCAAACTTCATCGGCAAGTGGCACCTCGCGCCTATTGATGCTCACGATCCGAAGACGAGCGGCGCTGTGCGGACCGAGGACCGCGGAGGATTTCTCGACGTGTGGGAAGGCGCGAATGAGTTAGAGATCGTATCGCATCCTTATGAAGGCGCAATCTGGGATGCGGCCGGGAATCCGATCCCATACAAGGATCAGTATCGCGTCGACTTCATTACCGATCGGGCGGTGCGATTTCTAAAGCAGCCGCAGGAAAAGCCGTTTCTACTGTTTGTTTCGCAGTTGGAGCCGCATTACCAGAACGATGAGCTTCGATTTGTCGCTCCGAAAGGGTATGCAGATCGCTATCGCAATGCATTTGTGCCGCCGGATTTATCGCCCTTTCCAGGAGACTGGCCGACACAATTAGCCGACTACTATGGCTGCATCGAGAAGATTGATGAATCCGTAGGAACGATCCTGCGAACGCTGGAAGAACAAGGCCAGTTGGACAACACCATCTTTCTCTTCACCAGCGATCACGGATGCCACTTCAGAACGCGAAACACCGAGTACAAGCGCAGTCCGCATGACAGCTCGATCCGTGTGCCATTCCTCGCCCAGGGCCCTGGCTTGAACGCTTCGCTTTCTCTGCCGGAGATTGTGAGCATGGTGGACCTGATGCCGACGCTGCTCGATAGCGCGGGCGTGGAGATCCCCGGATCGATGCAGGGAAAGAGCCTTCTGCCCTTAATCCATGACCCGCTGGCCCGGCAGTCCTGGAAGAATGAGGCTCTGATCCAGATCAGCGAATCGATGGTCGCGCGAGCGATACGAACCAGGGAGTGGACCTATTGCGTCGTTGACCGAAGCCTGAGCGGATACGACGTTCCTTCGAGCGAGCACTACGAGGAATACCAGATGTACAACAACAGCAGCGATCCGGCTCAGCTTGTGAATCTGGCTGCCCGAAAGCCATTGCAGGAGGAAGCTGCACGGCTGCGCCAGCAACTCCTGGATCTGATTGTTGCATCCGGCGAGACGAGACCGACGATCAAACCGGGAAGGCTCTATCCATAAGGCGTCCAGCTCAACTCCATAGTGCAACCCGTAGCTGGAGACATGGCGGCCCCCATATCATCCTATGGATCACGCCGGCACCGGACTACCCTGATCTGCTCAGCGGCGGGCAAGCTACGCACCCTACAAAACAAATTGTGTCTTCCAAATCTTAAAAATCAGCATCCTATGGTCTGGAAACGTGTCGGTCATGGAAGGCGTGACGACGTCCGCTGACCCTGGGAGCCTCCCGTGGCACAAGCTTCCCAAATATTTGTGCAAGGGTGAGTCTATGTCCGACCCATAGCGCACACTCCCGTATTTCATTGATTTATTAAGACTTATGTTTGACGAGCTCTTTCGGTGAGTGGAGATATTTCAGCCTCTCCCAATTGCGTTCCTATTGGTCTTCTTGCGTGTTCCCTGTGACGCTGGCACGCAGGATGTGACCGAGTTGTAGGAGGCAGGCACATGAACGGCTTTGATCGTCTTTTGCTGCGACGAAAAGTATCGGCCGGGGTGGGCGTCTACCAGCCTTCCCGGATTGGCTCCATCCTTCCTTCTGCTGCCGCATGCTGCGTCCTGGCATCTGCGATTGGTTGCGGCTTCCAGCTGAATCATGCGCTCCCGTCGATCACGTTGAATCCAGCCAGTATCGACTTCGGCAGCGTACAGGTGGGCATGTCGAGCACTCCGCAGAAATTGACCGTGACCAACACTTCCACTCACTCGGTCGGCGTCGCATCCATTACGACGAACATGCCGGAATTCGCGGCTCAGTCGGATTGCCCGAAGCTCCCCGCGACGCTCGGGCCAAATGCGACCTGCACTGTGACAATTACATTTATCCCTAAAGCCGCAGGGTCGGTATCTGCCACAGCTACTGTGTCCTATACGGCCTCCGGCTCACCAGCGTCTGCCGCCCTCAAAGGATCCGGAACAGCGGCGAAGACCGGGGTTTCGCTCTCGCCAGCATCTTTGTCGTGGACCAATGTTCCAGTAGGCCAGGCGTCGAATGCTCAAGTTGTGACGCTGACCAACATCGGCTCTGCGCCTCTTACTATCTCGTCCATCAAAGCTGGATCCGCGTTTACCGTTCCCTCCACCACTTGCCCATTGGCTCCGTCCACGGTCGCGGCCGGAGACTCCTGCACGATCACGGTAGCCTTCCTCCCCAGCGTGGCCGGATCCAGCAACGACAAGATTACGATCGTCGACAGCGACCCGGGCAGTCCGCAGCAAGTTGTTTTAAGCGGTATGGCTGTACAGGGAATGGCTCCTCTTTTCTCTTCTACCTCTCTCCTTTTCCCCGACACGGCGGTAGGCAGCAAGAGCAAGGTAGAGGCCGTAACCCTCACCAATCCGCAAACAACCCCATTGACGATCGACGGCATTGCCGCTTCGCCCGAATTTGATCAGACGAACGACTGCCCGGCGACGCTCGCAGCAAACGCGAAGTGCACGATATCGATTGCGTTTGCGCCAACCTCATCCGGCGCGAAGACCGGCTCGCTTACCCTGACCTATCCTTCCGCAAGCCAGTCAGTCTCCTTATCTGGCACGGGGATAACAGCCACCACCGCCGCTCTCTCCGGCACGGTAAGCGTTTCGCCCAAGAGCTACGCCTTCCCGAACCAGGCAATCGGAACCAAGAGTGCGCCGGCGACAATAACGCTCAGCAACGGCCTGACGACGACACTCACCATCTCCAGCATCCAGATCGGTGCGCCCTTCAGCCAGACAAATACCTGCGGCGGCTCGCTCGCGTCCGGCAATAGCTGCACAATCTCCGTCACCTATGCGCCTACGGCCATCGGGTACAACACTACAAACCTGGTGATCACCGATAACGCCACAAACTCTCCTCAGACGGTCCCCATCTCCGGCAATGCTGTGACGGCTGTATCCACCGTGCCTGTTACTGGCGGCTGGTATTTCTATAACCAGATCGTACTCACCCGCAGCACGCCCTTGCCCGTCTCCATCACAAACAATCAATCGACCGCGCTGACGATTAGCTCCATGACCACCAGCGCCGATTATCCATTCACGACTAATTGTGTTGGCAGCAATGGCAGTGGTTCGCTCGCGGCTCATGCTACGTGCACGGTGGAGATCGTCTTCTATCCGCAAGCCATCGGCAAACGCACCTCCGCACTGACCATCAACGAGAGCGCCTACGGAAGCCCGCTGGTTATTCCACTCACCGGCACAGGTATCGCAGGGGATCCCGGTCTCACCGTTACCGTGGGCCCGCATTCTCCCTGCGCTTTGCCGTCCCAGCGACTGCAATTCAGCGCCTATGTCACCGGCACCACCAACACAGCGGTGAACTGGTATGTCAACAATGTGCTCCATGGAAACAGCACTGTCGGAACGATTGACTCCACGGGTTTGTACACTGCGCCGGCCACCGTCGGAACCTATGGCATCAAGGCTGTCAGCCAGGCATCCACCAGCGTTTCGGGATATAGCAAGATGACGGTGACAAACAGCCCCGTCTTCACCATTTATCCATTCACATCATCCATCCCCGTGTCGGCGCAGCAGACCTTCCAGCCACAGGTCTGCACCGCACCCGATCCCAATCCCGTTTCCTGGACAGTGGACGGTATTCCGGGTGGCAATTCCACCGTCGGAACCATAACCAATGCCGGCGTCTATACAGCTCCCGCGGTGCCCGGCAAGCATACCGTCCGCGTCACAGATGCCGCGGCGAATAAGACCAGCGGTGCGGTGGTTACGGTCTTCTCGCAGATTGCGGTAGACTTCGGCTCGCGTACCTCGACCACCTATCCCGTTTCAGCAGACCTCTTCGGCTATGGCCGTGGCGAGTCGATCCATTCTGCTTCCGACAGGACGCTGATCACCCAGGCAGGAGTGACCGTCGCCCGCCTCTATGCTCAGATTCCGCAGGTCTATGCCACACAGATACCGAATTGGACGAAGATCGATCCCATGATCGCAGCGATCCAATCGGCAGGCCAGAAGGCTATGCTCCAGATGAGCGGGACACCGCCCTGGCTGCAGCCGAGTCCTAATCCCTGCGGCGCAGGAAACAGCAATGTTCCTCCCACGAACCTCAGTCAGTGGGCCCAGATCGCAGCTTCGTTTGTGGCGCACATGGACGCCAAGTTCCCCGGCATCGTTCAGGATTACGAAATCTGGAATGAACCGAATGCCGTAGGGCTATGCAGCAGCAGCCGCCTTACGACCTACATGTCCATCTACGCTGCGGCTGCTCCCTTGATGAAGCAACAGGCCGCCACGGATGGACAGCCCATACGCATCGGCGGTCCTGCCATTTCCGGCTTCTCCCCCATCTGGATCAGCACCCTGGTCAACACTTCCACGACCGCACCGTATGTCGATTTCGTCAGCTACCATCAGTACATTTTTGGAAGCACTAATCTTGAGGTTCAATGGGACACATACACCCAGGACAATTCTCTGTATCAGCAGACACAGGATCCGGGGAATGGCGCGCTGGCCAACTACAACAAGGCGTATGCGCTCGTGAAGGCAGGAAAGCAGCCTCTTGGCGCAAATACGCCTCTCTATCTCACGGAGTACAACACCAACTGGGCGTTCTACAAAGATTGCTGCCGCAACGATCCTACCTACGGACCGCTTTGGAATGCGCTCTACATCACCGACCTTCTCAATAGCGCTTCTGCCGGATTGCCTGTGCCGGGCAAGCTGGTCTACTTTGCGGGTTCAGGCTATCCCTATATATGCCTGATCGGTGTTCCCGACCAAAACTCGGATTGCCTCTACTCCGCCCTGGCCGTACCCCAGCCGTATCCGCAGTACTATGCCTACCAGTTGATCTCTTCGCGCAATTACCTCGGATTGGTTGACGGTGGTCACATGGCTAAGTCGATTGCTCCGCCGACCGGTGGTGGTGGATTGGCTATCACCGCCTTCTATAACGCCAGCCAGGATGCGGTTGTCATTACCAATCCAACGCCGGCGGCCTATTCGCAGATCACCGTAAGCCTGCAGAACCTGGGCTTCAGCTCGCCGCACGCCACGCTCTACCAGATCGTCAATGGCGCGCTCATCAACTCCTCGTCCCTGGCGTTGAGCCCGCAAGGGACAGGCTATGCAGTCACCATCAGCGTTCCGGCTTACTCGGTGCAGGGTATCTCGGTGAAAGGACCATAACGGAGGCAAATAGATCAGGGATTGATACAATCCGGCATCTATCCGGGCAACGCAGCAAAAACGCGGCGCTGGATCCTTTCATTAGATCCCCGCTAGATCCCTTCGCCCATGCTGACATAGTCGGACAGCGCCGACTGCTCCGTGCGATACTCCTCGCGCTCGCGATCTTCGGTAGAGAGAGCCCTCGCAGCGTCCAGGTCGGGGGATCGCTGCATCAGGATGCCGTCGACGCACTCCACGCGCGCCTCCAATTGCTGCACCCTGTCGGACAATGCGATCAGCGCATCCGACAAAGGATCCTTCACGTCGTGAGGGTCGGTAATCAACACCCGCTTTCCCTCGCGGTAGATGATGTGTGCGGGGACTCCAACCACGGTTGAGTTCGGCGGCACATCGCGCAGCACCACGGATCCGGCTCCTACACGAGAGTTCTCGCCGATGGTGATGTTCCCCAGGATATTGGCGTTGTTGCCGATAAAGACGCCGTCACGCAGCGTAGGATGGCGCTTCCCCTTCTCCTTGCCGGTGCCACCCAGCGTCACTCCCTGGTACAGCGTAACGTCATCGCCCACAATCGTCGTCTCCCCAATGACCACACCGATTCCATGGTCTATGAAGAGACGCCTGCCGATGCGAGCGCCGGGGTGGATCTCAATGCCAGTAAGAAGGCGCGCCAGCTGGCTGAGACATCTAGCCAGCAGGCGCAGCTTATGGGACCACAGCCAGTGGTTCGCGCGATAGATCCACAAGGCATGAAGTCCCGGATAACACAGCAACACCATCGCCAGCGACGAAGCCGCCGGATCGCGCTCGAAGACGGAGCGGATGTCTTCGCGGATGGATCGATAGAACCCCATGAGATTTTCGCTTTCTGCCTTTGGTTATGCGACCGGAGATGTCTTCAACTGCAGCACGTCCTGACGCAACTGGTCAAACATCACGGTCGACAGATAGCGCTCGCCGAAGCTGGGGATAATAACGACGATCAGCTTCCCTGCATTCTCCGGCCGCTCCGCCACCTTTAACGCAGCATGCACTGCCGCGCCCGACGAGATACCGACAAAGAGCCCTTCTTCCTTGGGCAGACGAACAGCCATAGCCATCGCTTCGTCATTCGTCACCTGCACCACTTCATCAATCAGATCGGTGCGCAGAATGGAGGGCACAAATCCAGCGCCAAGCCCCTGAATCTTGTGTGCACCAGGCTTGCCGCCAGAGAGAACCGCGCTGTCGGACGGCTCTACCGCGATGGCCTTGAAGCCGGGCTTTTTAGGCTTGATGTACTCGGCGATGCCGGTGAGCGTGCCACCAGTACCAACGCCGGAGATCAGAATATCGACCTGCCCGTCGGTATCGTTCCAGATCTCCGGGCCAGTGGTCTCAGAGTGAATCTTCGGGTTCGCAGGGTTGTCGAACTGCTGCAGGATGTAGCTGTCCGGGGTGGCCGCGCGCAACTCTTCCGCCTTGGCGATCGCGCCCTTCATTCCATTCGGTCCGGGAGTTAGCACAATCTGCGCGCCCAGGGCCAGCAGCACCAGCTTCCGCTCCGTGCTCATCGTTTCCGGCATCGTCAGGATGATCTTGTAACCCTTCACCGCCGCGACGAATGCCAGAGCAATGCCCGTATTGCCGCTGGTCGCCTCAATCAGGGTCGTTTTGCCGGGCGTGATCTTGCCCTCCCGCTCCGCAGCCTCGATCATCGCCGCGCCAATGCGGTCTTTCACGCTGCTCATGGGATTCATGCTCTCAAGCTTCGCTACCACACGCGCGTTCGAGCCCTTGGTGACGCGGTTCAGTTGAACAAGCGGGGTACGGCCGATAATTTCGATGACGTTCGAAGCAATGTTCATTTCTTCTCCAGCACAAATGATTTGCCGTCCTTGAAAGAACGGATTCTGAAATGGAAACAGTTTGAGGGGAGCAGGGTTCCGGAGCCCCGGCACGCAGCACTGTGGCGTAGGGGGTGGGGACGTCGGATTCGAGGCGGATTTACCTACATCGACGCATATTGAATTCTTAGACTAAACGCCAACCCTTGACTTTTGCAACAAATTGCAACTTCAATGCCTTTTTTGATCCAGACGAATAGATTCTCGGCTCCTTACTCCCCCCGCCGCCCACGCCCCACCCAACGCGCCTGGAACGCGCCATGAAACTCAGCCTCAGCACGTACAATATCCTCGACAAGGAGCACCATGAACCCCGGCATCCGCATTCAACCCATGAGAAAGAGATCATGAGCCTCGCCTCATGGTCCCGCACGAGCGCACCTGCCGCCGTCGTCCTCATTCGCATTCTGGTGGCTACGGTCTTCTTTTCCGAGGGCGTTCAGAAGTTTCTCTTTCCGGCAGCGCTCGGCGCAGGACGCTTCGCCCGGATCGGTATTCCGCATGCGCACCAGTTCGCACCCCTTGTTGGTGCGGTTGAGGTGACTTGCAGTGTCCTCATCCTCCTCGGACTCTTCACCCGGCTTGCCGCCATACCGCTGCTTGCGGTCATCTCGGTCGCCATCTGGACGACCAAGATACCGCTGCTGCATCAAGGATTCTGGGCGGCCGCGCACGAGGCTCGCACAGACTGGTCCATGCTGCTATCGCTCCTCTTCCTGCTCATCGTCGGAGCGGGGTCTCTCTCCGTCGATGGAAATCTCCGCGGGTAAATGCCCGTGAGAAGCTGCCGCTGCCTCACGAGCCATCTGGCGGCCTGCGCCCTGCATCCTATGCAGCAAGTGGTCATACAGTTAGCGAGATCCATGACCTTGACGAAAATCTACCCTGGAATTCAGATACGCCAGCTTCTCTCGGGCCTCCTCACCCCTGTCCTCATCGTATTGCTCGCGATAGCGCCGCAGCGCATCCATGCTTACTCCGTACTCTCCCATGAGGAGGTCGTCGATCTCGCATGGAAGGACCAGATCGTCCCGCTGCTGCTTTCGCGCTTCCCGCAGGCCACGCCCGAGGAACTCGATAAGGCGCATGCCTATGCCTATGGCGGATGCATCATCCAGGACATTGGCTACTACCCGTTCGGGAGCCACTTCTTCTCCGATCTGTTGCACTACGTCCGCACCGGCGACTTCGTCCTCAGCCTGCTAAGCGAATCGTCGGACGTGAATGAGTATGCCTTTGCCCTGGGTGCGCTTGCCCACTACACCGCCGATACTTACGGCCATCCCACGGTCAACAAGGCAACGGCGGAGGAGTACCCCAATCTGAGCAAGAAATTCGGCCACATTGTCACCTACTTTGAGGCGCCCGCGGCTCACCTCCAGACGGAGTTTGGCTTTGACGTAGTCGCGGTCGTGCACAACCGTTATCCGCCGGATGCCTATCACAACTTCATTGGGTTTGAAGTAGCCAAACCTCTGCTGGAACGCGCCTTCCGCGACACCTACGGCTTTGAGGTCAACCAGATCCTCAACCATGAGGATCTGGCCATCGGAACCTATCGCAGAAGCGTCAGCAACCTCATCCCCAAGATGACGCGCGTCGCCGTCGTGCGATTCGGCAAGCAAATTGAGAAGGACAATCCCAACTACGACAGCCGCAAACTCCGCTACCGCATAAGCCGCGCCGCGTATGAGAAAGACTGGGGCAAGACCTACCGCAAGCCAGGCTGCGGATCTCGCGTCCTATCCTTCTTTCTCGGCTTAGTGCCCAAGGTCGGCCCGTTTAAGGGATTGGCGATGCACCTGCCCAACGCCGATACGCAGCAGCAGTTTCTTCATAGCCTGAACAACACGGTGGATCACTACGACGCATTTCTGACGCAGCTTCGACAAGAGCCTGCATACCAGACCAAGCTCGAATTGCCGGACCGTGACCTCGACACCGGAGCAGACACCACACCTGGGGAATACAAGCTCGCCGATTTTACCTACTCCCGGCTGCTCGCCACCATCGTCAAGAAGCCGGAGACGCCTATCCCCGGCGCACTCCGCGCCCGCCTGCTGGCTTTCTACGCGCCCGGCGCCCACAACCATGTTACGGAGAAGCCTAAGGAATGGCTCACCACGCAGCAGAACCTGGAGTTGCTCCGCAATGCCAAACTTGACGTCCTCAAGGTCTCCGATCAGCCCACGAGTACGCAGGAACCCGCCATCCCACTCGATTAGTTCCACTCGATACAATCCAGCGCAGATCGCGTCGCGGGCACCGCATATCTAGCCGTCCGCGATTCATCCACATTGCAGGCGCCTGCGACGACAAAAGCCGGCTCGCGATGCTCTCGCGGCCGGCCCTGTCCTACGCTCATTGTCCTGGTTCTGCCCGGTTCTATCCAGACCTGATCCTATCGCTCATCCTGCAAAGCGGCTTCAGGGCTTTTTCGCGGCGGGATGAGGCTGCTTCTTTGTCCAGCGGTACAGCACGCCCACAGAGAGGGCGAACTGCTCCTGATACTCGCTTCCATGATGGGTCAGCATCATGTCCGGAGAGATCCGCAGAGCCCAGCGCGGCGAGCGGTTCAGGTCCAGAGATCCGCCAAACGCGCCAGCAAAGCTGGTTCCGTTGTTATAGAAGCCGACAGCGCCCGGCGGCACTTTTCCCAGGTCCGAATCATAGGTGGCACGCGCTCCGCCCACCAGCGCATGAAAGTTCAGCGCGGCATGCTCGTTTCTCGGTCCGCGATATTCCGGGCCGCCAAGGAAGAGATACTCGCTCACCATTGGCCCTTCGATACCGTACTTGTTCGGCGCCGCGCCGCTGGTTCCCCAATATCCGCGCCCATTGCCCGTGACCGCCCAGCGATGCGACAACCGCCGGGTAATCTGCACGTCGGGTCCGCCCAGGCTTGCGCCGTGGAACAGGTTCGGCCCTGCATTGAAGTGCCGGAATCCCGCACCAAAGTACAGCTGCCAGTTATTGTCGTAGCGCACCCCGGCAAGCGTGTCGTTCTGCAGCGAATAGGTCGGTGGCGGCAGGTTCTCCGTTGGAGTCGGTTTCTGGGTCTGAGCCCGTAATCCTGATCCACACAGCATCGCTCCCGCACACAAAAGGGCGAGGGTCGTCCTGAAAACAAAAGTCAAATTGCGCATTCTTTCTCCCACAGGAGGTCCTGAACTTACGATACATGGGTCCGCCGTTCCTGTCAGACGCTCGGTGGCGCTTTCTGACGCTCGCGCGCTGGCAGCAAGAGCCACAGTCGGGTAGTCTCAATCCATGAGCGGGAAGAAAAACCTCTCCGAAGCAGTCTTCAATTCCCTCGACGCGATGATGCTGGCCTATGCGGACGAGGCGGTGCGCATGGCCGCCAAGCATGGGGAAAAGCTCGATTTCAGCAGCGAATCCATTGCATCCCTGGAGCGATGCCTGACCGCGGTAGCCGCACCCGCCGAGCCTTCCGCGGATCTCGAACACGAATCCCGCATCTGGGGCGCCTACCTGGGAGAAGTCGTGCGCCGGCGCTATGGTGGCGACTGGCAGATGAATCAGTATCCCGGCGGAGATTTGGCCGTGCCCTCGCTCGAAATCCGCGGCTCCCACCTCTATCCCGTAATGAAGGCCTATCGCCGCCTTACCCTCGGAACTGCGGAAAATGTCTCCGATTTCTACAATATGGTGGCGAAACGGCTCGGTCCTCCCGCGCCCATTCATTGATCGTCGAAGGATCGCCGGAGCCGGCTACGGCTGCCTGGATTTTGCAGGATAGGCACCCATTGCAGTGAGATACAGGTGGAAGCGCGCTCTGCCGCTGTGGAGAATACCCTCTCTGTGCGACAATATGGTGCGTCGGGAAAAGAATTTATTTTGTCGTCCCAGACGTCGTGCTGTAGAAGGAGTTTTTATGGGTGAGTTCCAACCGTGGCATCTGCTGGTAGTTCTTGTCGTTGCTCTGCTGCTCTTCGGCCCCCGCAAATTACCCGAGCTGGGCAAGGGTCTCGGCGAGGCAATGCGTGGCTTTAAGGACGGCATCAAGGGCACTCCCGATGCGCCTAAGGATACGACTACGACCGCAACCAACACGCATCCCATCGAACCCAAATAACCCTCCAAGGCCAGTTCCAAGCCGGCTTTACGGGTGATCTCGTTCGGATGAGCGCGAAAATCAAGGTCAAGTCCCCTTATCTCGTCAAACCTCACACCAGGGTCCGCCTGGCAAAAGTATCTGCTGCGGACTCCGGAGAATATAAGGCCGAGCCCGACGCAAACGCCGCGTTGCAGCGGCACGTGCAACGGCTGGAAACGCTGCAGGAACTGCTGACCGCAGAGAACAAGCACGCCGTTCTTGTCGTTCTTCAGGGTATGGATACATCCGGCAAGGATGGAACCATACGCCATATCTTTACCGGCGTGAATCCGCAGGCCTGCAATGTCACATCCTTCAAGCCACCCACACCGCTCGAAAAGCAGCACGACTACCTGTGGCGTGCGCACAACGCCATTCCTCGGGCTGGCACCATCGGCATCTTTAACCGCTCGCATTATGAAGATGTGCTGGTCCCGCGTGTCCACAAGGCCATCACCGGCAAGGTAGTCCGCCAACGCTTCCGGCAGATTGTGGATTTTGAGGAGACTCTGGCGGAAAACAACGTCACCATTCTCAAGTTTTTTCTCCACATCAGCAGAGACGAGCAGACTCGTCGGCTGGAGGCCCGCCTAGCCGATGTCGACAAGCGCTGGAAGGTCAGCGAAGCCGATTTCGTCGAACGCCACTTGTGGAGCGAATACGAAGCTGCCTACGAAGACGCGATCAGCAATACCAGCCGCAAATTTGCGCCATGGTTTCTCATTCCCAGCGACCATAAGTGGTATCGCAATGTGGCCATCTCGGAGATCCTGGTAAAGGCGATGAATAACCTGAAGATGAAATACCCTAAGCCCACCTTCGACCCAGCCAGTATTCGCCTCTGATCCGGCAGCTTCTTCCCGCCCTACAACGCGATCAGAATCACCGCTCCCAGCGCCAGCACCATGCCCAGCGTCTGCACCCGGGTCGTCCGCTCCTTTAAGAGCCAGGCCGCCAGCAGCATGGTTCCTGCCGGATAGAGCGAGGAGAGCACCGCGGCCACGTCGAGCCGCCCCGCGCGGGTGGCAAGCGTGTAGAACCAGTTGCCGCCGGTATCCAGCACACAGGTAGCAACCACCAGCCCAACAAATGCGGGAGCCAGCAGCGAGCCAGACTTCGAATTGGAGGGCTCAGGCGGACCTGAGAGCTGCGGCAAGGCAGGAGCGGCGACGCTGGCACGCTGGCGCATCGCCCACTGGAACGCTACTACGGTGGCAGCCAGCGCAAAACTGCCGATACGCGCAAAGGTCAACGCCCAAACGACCCCTTCGCGGCCCGCCAGCTTCAGCAGGATGAAGTACACGCCAAAGCCGATGCCGGCCAAAGTCGCAAGGCCCAGTCCCCGGGGATGGGTGCCACCACCCGGCGCCGAAGCGACCAGCCAGATCGCGACTCCCGCCAGCAGAAACCCCACGATTTGAATCGGGCGCGGAAGCCCCTCGGTGAAGAAAGAAAAGGCCACCGGAATAGCCGCCGAGAGCACCCCGGCGATAGCCGCTGACAGGCCCATCTTCCCCAGGGAAAGCGCCTCATAAAACAGCGCAACCGAGAGCCCGGCAACCAGACCACACAGAATGCCGAGCATCTTCCCTCGGGCGGAAGGCAGGGGTGTCCCAAGCCAATACAGGAGGGCAAGCAGCATCAGCAGGCTCAGGCCATGCACCAGCGCGACCGTCACAAACGGGGAGGCGCGGCGCACCGCCATCCCTCCGGCAAAGTCGCCGCCGCCCCACGCCGCTGCAGATAGAAGCCCGAGCGCAGTCGCGCCCAGGGTTGGCCCACCCGGCATCACCGGCTTCTAGCGTCGGATGCCGAGGGGTAGTAGCCGTCGCGTGCGATCACTTCCAGATTCGGGCGTGCTACATCGACGCGAATCTTGCGATACTTGCCGTCGATGACCGGCTGATGGCTGATGTAGCCCAGCGTGTATTGCGTGCGGATCGACTCCGTCAGATTCGCAATCGATTTCTCGATTCCACTCACCGAGTTTTCCGAGTCCAGCGTTCCGCCCGTCGTCAGCGCATACTTCGGAAGAATGTTGTTTGTCGGCAATCCCCAGATGTGGAACTTGTCCAGATAGCCGACGCCCCAGGTGGCCGAATCTCCCACCAGAGTGCCGTATACCGCGATCTTGTTGGTCAGCAGGTAGCGAACCACTTCCCGGTAGGAGGCCTTGCTCCCCGCCTCTTTCCCATCGCTGATCACGTAGATCACGCGGCGGCGTCCTTTTTCGCGCCCGGCCGTTTCCTGCGCTGCTCGCAGAATCGCATCGTTGAGCGTATGAACTTCCTTCGGAATCGTAAGCACCCCGGCGCTATTGCGCTGCGGCGTCAGGTTCGGATCGACCGAGTGTCCGTTAATCATCGGACCGCTGGCCAGGGGACCGGAATTCACCGGCACACCCATATCGCGACCCGGCTTTTTGGAGCGTTCAATCGCCATCGCCAGCCGCCCGCTCTGGGACGCGGTAAACTCCGTCGCCTGCTCCACCCCATTGCTATAGGTGAACAGAGAGACCTCATCCTGCGGAGTCAGCGCGCCGGTAATCTCCGCCAGCGCGTCGTTCACCTTGCGCATCGTTTCGGTCGAAACAGACTGGTCGATCACAAACGAAATCGAGAGCGGGAAAGGATCCACCGTGAAGAGTTGCAGCCGCTGGCGCTGGTCGTTCTCGTAGATCTTGAAATCCCGGTACGTGAGCCCTGCCACCAGGTGCCCCTTGGAGTCGCGAACCGTCACCGGCACTTCGACAAAGTTTACCGGTACGCGGATCACCGTCGCCGGGCCCTGACCCGGTTCAGGAAGCATCTCTGGCGGCGCTTCCTGCTGGGAATTTGAAGGCGCAATCTGTACGGATGGAGGTGCCGAGGGCGAAGCCACTCCTGTCGGCGAGTCCGGGGTCGCCGATTTGCCCGGTGCGATCTGATTCCGCAGATCCCCCAGTCCAGGAGCGCTCTGCGGCGCTGGCGTCTCCACCAGCCCACCCGTGCTGCTCTGGGGCGCAGGCGCGTCGGGAACATCCTGCTTTTGCTGTTGCGGCTGTCCTGATACAAGAAGGGCCAGCACTATGGACAAGAAACCTGCGGTCACCAGAGAACCCCCGAACCTGACAGAAATTAAGATGCGCCCGTGCCATTTGCCAGGCCGGGTATCGCCAACTGTCAGAGTACCAGATCTGAACCTTTTTCCTGTTGCTTACCAGCACCTTCGCAACTTTAGCCATAGGGTGGTTGCTATGCTGACTTTAACCATGGATCTACGTCTAAAAAAGATGCCGAATCGTAAGCTGAGTCTCGTCCTGCTGCTGGCCTCGGCCACCCTTGGACTTCAGGCGCAGGTAGCCCCGTCTCCCGATGCACCACCCGTCAGCACCGCGCCGGATACCGAGAGCGTTGCGCAGGATGCTCCCATGGAGACCCTGAAGGTCAACGTCAACCTGGTCAGCCTCTACTTCACGGTGCGGGATCGGCGAAATGGCCTCATCTCCAACCTCACCCGGGACGACTGCAGCGTCTTCGAGGACAAAGCACCGCAGAAGCTCAAGAACTTCTCGGCAGAAGCCGACCAGCCCCTCACCCTCGGCATCCTGCTCGACACCAGCGGCAGCCAGCAGAACGTCCTGCCTCTCGAGCAGCAGGTCGGCAGCCAGTTTCTCGAGCGGATTCTTCGCCCCAAGGATGAGGCCTTCCTCATCTCCTTCGACGTAGGCGTGGACTTGCTGCAGGACTACACCAGCAACGCGCACCAACTGCAGCGAGCCATGAACAAGGCGGTGATCAATACCGCTGGCGGAAACGGAGCCGGGGGTGTTCCCGGCATCGGGCAGGGGCCCATCCCTCAACACGGAACCCCCAAGGGAACCCTGCTCTACGATGCCGTCTATCTCGCTGCAAATGAAAAGCTTCGCCAGGAGACTGGCCGCAAGGCCATGATCCTGCTCACGGACGGAGAAGACCAGGGCAGCCAGGAAAAGATCACCGGCGCGATTGAGGCGGCACAGAAGGCGAATACCATCGCCTACGTACTGCTCATTGCCGATCGCGGCTTCTACTTCAATGGCATGATCGGTGGCTATACCGGCGATGCCGCCATGCGAAAGCTGGCAGAGGAAACCGGAGGACGCGTCATCGACGTGGGCAACAATGGCAAAAAACTGGAGGCGGCCTTCAAGCAAATAGAGGATGAGCTACGCACCCAGTACCTTGCCAATTACACGCCCACCAACAGCAAGCTGGATGGCAGCTACCGCCACATCGACATCCAATGCAAGGGCGACGGTCTCAAAGTGCAAGCCCGCAAAGGCTACTACGCCCAGAGGCCAGACGAACAATAAACACGGCATTCGCTTCCCGTCGAAACGTTGCGGGCGGAGCGCTCTGCCAGCGCCCCCTGCAACCTATAGCGCGCATCCCCCGGCGGCAGCCCTCGTCCCCAAGGGGCGTTAGATATGAGTTACTTGCCATTGAAATCGTTGAAGTTGTCATTACCTCTTTCCCTTTACGGTGCATCCTAGGATTTAGGAACTCTACCGCGGGAACCCTAAGCGGTAGTTCCTGGAAGAGAGGTTTGACGATGAAGCGTTTCATTTTGGGGAGCCTGCTGCTCGCTGCATTTTGCTGTGTAGTGCCGCGCGCTGCGCTGGCGCAGAATACAGTTCGCTGTAATTCGGATGATGGCGGGCGACATCACTGCGCCGCCAATGTTCGTGGTGGGGTGCAACTTTCCCGGCAGATCAGCGGCTCTCCCTGCATCCTGAATCGGACCTGGGGCACCGATTCGCGTAGCATCTGGGTGGATAAGGGCTGCCGCGCCGAGTTTACCGTCGGGAATGCCAGCTACACACCAAATGCCTATGGCCAAACGGTGCGCTGCACCTCAGACGATGGCGGGCGCCACTACTGCAATGCCAACGTAGCGAGCGGCGTGCAGCTTGCGCAGCAACTCAGCGGCTCCCCTTGTGTGGAGGGGCAGACTTGGGGCTATGATTCGCGGGGCATCTGGGTGGATCAGGGCTGCCGCGCGGACTTCAGCGTCGGCACCGGAAACTATAACGGCGGGAACTACGGTGGAAATTACGGCGGCAATGGCTCGGGCCAGACGATCCGCTGCAGCTCCGACGATGGCGGTCGCCACTACTGCAACGCCAATGTAAACGGCGGCGTGCAGCTCTCCCAGCAGATCAGTGGCACTCCCTGCGTACAGGGGCAGACCTGGGGCTACGATCAACGCGGCATCTGGGTAGATAGAGGCTGCCGTGCCGACTTCGTCATCGGAAGCGGAAGCTATAACGGCGGGAACTACGGGGGCAATTACGGCGGCAACTATGGCACAGGCCAGACGATCCGCTGCAGCTCCGATGATGGCAACCGTCACTATTGCAATACCAACGTAAACGGCGGCGTTCGGCTCTCGCAGCAGATCAGCGGCACTCCCTGCGTACAGGGAGAGTCCTGGGGCTACGATCAACGCGGTATCTGGGTGGATAAAGGTTGCCGTGCCGACTTCATCGTCGGTGGCGGAAGGTACAACAATGGTCGCCGCCACGATCGCGACGATGACCACGACGACAACCGCTGATTTGGCGGCCATGCGTGTCCACGTTGGAGCACTGACAACAATGGCATCCTAGTGAGCACCCGGTTGCCATCCTAAGCGAAGCGAAGAAGAGGGCTGCCGCTTACCTTCTTTGTCCGCTAACAGCAAGGCGCAAAAACCGAGTGCAGTCATTCTCCCGTGGAATGGCTGCACTCGCTGCCATCCAGCCATCCAGGTCTATCCCTACTTCGCCGGAAACTCCGGCAGCTTCAACGAAAACAACTTGGCTGGATCGAGATAGGCTCCCTGCCACCGCACAGCCATATGCAAATGGGGCCCAGTCACGCGGCCGGTTGCACCGCTCAAACCAATTTCCTGCCCCTTCCGAACCTGTTCGCCTGCGGTTACCTCGATGCGGGAGAGGTGCATGTACAGAGTCATGAACTGCTGCCCGTGATCGATCACCACCAGGCCACCTTCGTAAAAGAGATTCTTTGCCAGGACGACCTCCCCGGCGTTTGCCGCTCTCACACGCGTTCCCACCCTCGCGCGAAAATCCATGCCGCGATGGATGCTTGCCGTCTCCCCGTTGAAGACGCGGCGGGTGCCAAACGAGTCGGTTGCAGGTGCATTTACCGGGAGCACAAAGTTGCTCCTCCACTCGACCGCCGGCAGTTGGTGGGCAAAGGCTGCGTCCTTGACCTTCTTCTCCTCGGCAATTCGCACCAGCGTCGGAGCGTCCGGTTCGACGAACTGGCTGGGCACACGCAGCTCCACCGTCTTGTACGCCGATGGAACGATCTCGATTTCCCGGCTGGCCCGCGCCGTCTCTCCCCCCGGCAATGCGGCTTCGATCGAGAGCTCCTGCCTGCCCGGAGTCTCCTCCACGTCCACTCCCGCCAGCGCATACCATTTGCCGGGCTGGCTCGCCTGCGTAAATACCAGATCATGCCCCAGCCAATGTCCCTTCACGCCAATCGCGGAGCCGCCCACCTCCACCGTAAAGACGCATGGCGAACCCACTGCCAGGGGCTGCGGTTCCCAATTGACCCTGCGGATCGCCGCGTCGCTCTGCGCCCTGGCCATACCCACGGCACCCGGCAAAATGGCAATCCCCAAGAGAATCCACAAGGCAGGCAGCAGTGCAGCGATTCTCCCGGCTCGCCTCATCCAGGCCCGGCTCCCATCAGCCCTCCCGTCCGGGCCCACCCCATATCCGCAGTTCATACCCTCACAGTAGCAAGATTCGCCGTTCTCTCTGGACGAACTCTAGCGAATCTCAGGCGAATCTCTCTGGGCTCAATCCACCATGGCGAAATTTCATGCTGAATCTGGCAGAAAAGGCAGCACCGTTCTTGTTGCAACCGACCCCCTTTTCCTTGAAGGATGCACATGCTTTCAACAGCTCGAAGGTCGCGCATCGCCAGCAACCAAGGCAGGATGACAGTTTTTGTGTAAACGCCAGAGTAAAATTCGTGCGCTCTTCGCCCCATATTCCCCGTTTACAGGTCGCTCCGCACTTCGTACTCTTGGCAAGCGTTCCGGAAATATTCGGAACACAACTTTCGCCTATTTGAACCACAACTTGAGTTAGAGCAGAAGCTCGCAGGCATGCGCCCGGCTTCGATGGCTCGAAGATCTGCCATGTTCCGGCCCAACTGCCGTGAAGGGATGCGGATTCTTCCGGCTGTCGCCCGGTGCCTGGCAACCATCGCCCGCAGCTTCTGCTCTCCGCAACCCGGTCCGAAGCTGGGCAGAGCGGCACCGCGTGAGCGGACGGAGAAGCCTTTGCGCTTTTTCGCCTGTGCACGGGGAGCGGCGTTCTATTTCCTCCGGACCGGGTTGTGCCACCTATTGCATTTCCAGGTGCACGAAGACGTGCGCCTCGAAACCGCCCCGCTCACAACCTCCGGGGCAGTCAGGATGTCATGAGGCCCAAGAAAACTATTCTCTGCGTAGACGACAATCAACAAGCACTCTCCGTACGTCAATTCATGCTGGAAACACGCGGCTATCGCGTGTTGAGCGCAACTACCCCAGAAGAAGCGCTGGATATATTCGCCCAGGGCGGCATTGATCTCGTTCTCAGCGATCTGCTGATGCCCCGCATGGATGGCAACGAACTCGTTCGCCGCATGAAGGAGCTCACCCCGGAAACCCCGATGATTCTCCTCAGCGGCAGCGTCAAGGCCTTTGATCGGGCCGACAGGGCCGATGCCTTCCTGCCCAAAGGAGCCTGCTCCGCGGCTGAGATCCTCGATCGCATCCGTCTGCTGATCGCCCGCAAGCGTGGCCCCAAGCGCACCACCGTGCCGCACGTCTCCGCTCCCCGGCACCAGGACAGCTATGCCCCCGAGGCGCTGTCCGAGGTCGCCGTCGCATCCTGAAGGTTCCTTTGCTGCATCATTGCGGGAGGGGAGCTCGCTTTCCGGGCTCCCCGGGCTATCTCCCTCCGCCATCCCCAGTTACAATCGGTGTGTGCAACCCATCATCGTCGCCGACAAACTGAGCAAGGTCTACCACGCTGGAAAAATCGAAGTCCCCGCGCTGCGCAACGTTTCCTTCTCTATCGAACCGGGAGAGTTCGTCAGCATTGTCGGCCCCTCCGGCAGCGGGAAATCGACGCTGTTCTATGTACTCGGCGGGCTCACGCACGCTACCTCCGGCAGCGTCAAGATCGATGGCGTGGACTTCGCTAGCCTTACCGATGCCGAGCGCACGAGCATGCGCAAGTCGAAGATCGGCTTCGTCTTCCAGAAGTTCAACTTGCTGCCCACGCTTTCCGCCCTCGATAACATCGAGATCGCCTATGACATCTCCGGCCGCAAGGATTCGATGGATCACGCCTTTCTGACTCAGCTGGCAGACCTGCTCGGCATCACTGGCAGGTTGCAGCATCGGCCGGCGGAGCTCTCCGGTGGCGAGCAGCAGCGCGTTGCCATTGCGCGGGCACTCATTACGCATCCGGCCATCGTGCTTGCGGATGAGCCGACCGGCAATCTCGATACCAGGAATTCGGAAATCGTCCTAAAGATGCTGCAGCAGTCCAATCGCGAGTTCAAGCAGACCGTCCTGATGATTACCCATAATCCCGAGGCTGCTGCCATCGCAGACCGCATCCTGCACATGCGCGATGGTGAGATTGTCAGCGTTGAACAGGGCGCCGGCGCGCTCACCCGTACCGCTCCGACCGCGCACCAGGCACAGCCAGGCTTCGATGGAGCGGCAGCCGGAGAAGTGTTTTAACGATAGCGCGGTCAGGCATAGCGGCCTTCGTTGACCTTTAGACTGCCTGACCGATATACTCGATGAGTACCGAGCGGGAGTAGCTCAGTGGTAGAGCATTGCCTTGCCAAGGCAAGGGTCGCGGGTTCAAATCCCGTCTCCCGCTCCAGTCAGCCGAGCCGCTCGGAACAGTAGTTCTCTTCTGCCCTGTATCATTAAGCCGAGAGATCTGCATGGCTGACAAAACACCGCAATGCGCCACTGATACGTCATTCCAACCCGGCGCGGTACCCAAGTGGTAAGGGAGAGGTCTGCAAAACCTTTATGCGTGGGTTCGATTCCCACCCGCGCCTCCAGTTTGTTCATAAGCCAGTTTGCTCAATCAGCTAGATCGATCCTGAGAGTTAAACGCTCGCCGTAGTGAGCGAGTCTCGTGTGCTTTTTTCCGCGAGCCCGCTGATTCTCGTAGATACTGGATGAGCACTTCAGTTAGCCAAATTCAGAGCAATCCCTTGCTTTAAGGGCCACTACATCATGGCTGGAAAATCCTACTGGATTCGCCGATCGAAACGTCATCTGATACTGCTTGCGACCGCAGCCGGGATCACTTGTCTGGCCTACCTGGCGACGCCTCCACCCGATGCTCGCCATCGCCTCAGCATGGCCACAGCGTATGCTGGCCTGATCTTTCTTGCAGCTTCTCTGTGGGTTGGACCGTGGAATGTCTTGCGGCGGCGGGCAAATCCCGTAAGCTTCGATCTGCGCCGCGACATCGGGATCTGGGCCGGAGTGCTCGCCATTCTGCATACCGCCATCGGCTTGACGGTGCATCTTCGCGGACGGATGTGGATGTACTTCTTCAAGCGGTTGCACCCTCTAAGGCTGCAAAATACCGAATTTGGCCTGGCAAACTATATCGGGCTTGGTGCAGCGATTCTATTCCTGATGCTCTTGGCAATATCGAATGACGTCTCCTTGCGATCCCTGGGAATGCGCCGATGGAAATCCCTGCAACGCTGGACCTACGTGGCCGCCGCTCTCACCGTGGCTCACGGCATCGCCTACCAGTTGATCGAAAAACGACGACTTCCCTGGGTCTTTGTCTTTGCGACGATTACCATGGCAATTTTTCTGATTCAAACCCTGGGCTGCTTGCGAATCACGAGGGGCACCGGTTCACGTTCGACGGAGGAGACACTTGCCGGAATAACTCCTGTCGAGGTAAGGAACCATCGAGCGAACCCTCCCCAATAGTGTCGTTTCTGGCCAGCGTCCTGCGGGATTGCCGCGATGCATTGACAGTCCCTTTACTGGTCTTCACGTTGGCACGATCTGCACCAATCGTTTTCTCTGCGACCACAAAATCGCCCCCCAGTGCGTCCTACTTGGTAAGCCACAATCCTGACTTTCTGGACAGAAACTCTTCAGGAACACTTCAGCAAGAAGCGGGATAATCAGGGCTTATATAAGAAGAGAGGTCCACGGTGCGGATTCTGCTGGTGGAAGACGAGATCAAAGTTGGCAGTGCGCTGAGCGAGGGCCTTGAGGCGCAGGGTTATGAGATTACATGGGCACAGACGGGAGAGGATGGCTTCTTTCATGCCAGTTCCAACTCTTACGACCTGCTCCTTCTGGACATCATGCTGCCTGGCCGGGATGGACTCGAGATCCTGAATGCACTGCGGAAACAAGGTTTGAAGGCTCCCGTTCTCCTGCTCACTGCGAAAGATGCGATTGAAGACCGGGTTCTGGGTCTGGATATGGGCGCTGACGACTACCTGGTAAAGCCGTTTGCGTTTGCTGAGTTGAGTGCGCGCATCCGTGCGCTGCTGCGTCGCAATAAACCGGAGCCCACGGATGTTCTGCTGATTGCTTCGCTTGAGATTGATCCTGTCAGAAGAACGGTCAGCCGCGAGGGTCGCCGTCTTGATCTGACGGCGCGGGAGTTCGAACTGCTCGAATACCTGGCGCGCAATCATGGCCGGGTGGTTTCGCGCCAGATGCTCGCGCGCGATGTGTGGCAGGAGACCGGCAGGGCAACGCCTCTCGACAACGTGATCGACGTACACGTCGCGCGGCTGCGCAGGAAAATGGACGAGCCGTTTGAACAGAAGCTTCTGCATACAGTAAGGGGCGTTGGATTCACGCTAAGCGAGGACGATGCATGAGCAGCCTTCGTCGAGCAAACCTTCGGACGCGCCTGACCCTCTTGTACGCTTCGTTGCTGGCGGTGGGGCTTCTACTCTACGCAGTTGGCGTTTCTGCGTTCTTTCTTCGGAACTTGCGCGAAGAGCTGGACTCCAGCCTGCATCGCGATGTTGAGACGGTTGAAGGAGCGCTCTTAGCCGCTCCGGACGGAACCCTGCAGATCAGCTCGCGAGAAGGAGAGGCAGAGGAAGGCGAGCTTGAGCATGGCTACTTTCTAGAGGTCTGGTCCCAGCAGGGCTCGTTGATTTATCACAGTGCACAACTCCGGAACCAGGTTCTCGGCCTTCCCCCGGGAAAAGGTGCAGGCTTCAGCCGGCAAGACCCGCATTCCATCCGCCTGCCCTCTGGCATGCGGCTGCGCACCATCAGCCGCCTCCACCATATGGCCGTTGGCAACCCTGTGGTGGTTCGGCTGGCTGTGAGCGAAGAGCCACTCTGGAGAGAGTTTTGGGAGATGGTCACGGTTCTGGGCTTCGGACTTCCGCTGACCGTAATCGCTGTCGCATTGACGGGATACCTGGTGGCCGCACGAGCCCTGAAACCAGTGGACGCGATGGCGCAACACGCAGCGCAGATCACGGCAGAGCAACTGAACGAGCGCTTGCAGATCGAGAATCCGAATGATGAATTAGGTCAATTGGGCGTTGCGTTCAACGCTACCCTGGCAAGGCTGGAGCGCTCCTTCGACCAATTGCGGAAGTTTACTGCTGACGCTTCTCATGAGCTGCGAACTCCACTGACCGCGATCCAAAGCGTTGGCGAAGTCTCTCTGCAAATGCACGGCGATGTGAGGTACTACCGAAACACGATCGGAAGCATGCTGGAAGAAACGAACCGGCTGGCGGCGCTGGTCGATAATCTTCTGACCATGGCTCGTGCCGATGCTGGCCGGATGCAATTGCAGCGAGCACAGGTAAATCTCCTGGATCTTGCGACCGAGACGGTGAAGTTTCTCGAAGTGCTGGCGGAGGAACGACACCAGGCGATTCGAATCGATGGCACGGGCGAGCTGACCGTTGCTGCCGATCGCACCGTCCTGCGACAGGCGCTGGTGAACGTTGTACATAACGCCGTCAAGTATTCGCCCGATGGAGGAGAGGTTCGCGTTCGCATTCGAGAGACGGAGAGCGATGCAATTGTCGAAGTACAGGACAACGGGCCCGGCATCCCTATGGAGCATCGCGACCGCATCTTTGAGCGATTCTATCGGGTAGACAAATCGCGCACTCGCGCTGCAGGCGGCGCCGGCCTTGGCCTGTCGATTGCAGCATGGGCGGTCTCCATGCACGGAGGCAGAATAGAGGTCGTGTGTGAACCAGGCCCGGGTTCAACCTTTCGCATTCGCCTGCCAAAGATCCTTCCTGCCGTAGCCCCGGCAGGTTATTCGAATTCCTAACGCGTTGCGAGGTGACATGCAGCTCCGTTCTTATTTCGCTCTTCTGCTGCTGAGTTGGATGGCAGTTCTTGCAGGCGCAGAACCTTCCACAAATTCACCGGTCCTGGCGGGAATCGTACAGGATTCGAGTGGAGCCGTAATCGTCGGCGCAAAGGTTGTCCTGACTGCACCGGACGGTAGAGTCATCACTCAGGAGGCAACGGATAAGGCTGGCAGCTTCCGCTTCGGCGGTATCGCTCCCGGCAGCTATTCCATCGATGTGGCGCAGCCAGGATTTCGCGCGACAAAGCAGCAGGTCAAGGTCGGTGCGTCCACGCGTACACAACTACGGATCGTTCTTCCAATCGCAGCGGTAAACGAAGAGATCACCGTAGCTGGCAGCGACCCATCCGCAGCAGTGTCGACTGAGACTGCACAGAATCAAAGCGCAAATACCATCGATAGCCAGGCTCTCGATCGTCTTCCGACATTCGACAAGGATTACATCACGACGATGTCGCGGTTTCTCGACTCCGACGCGACAGGGACCAACGGTGTGACGCTGGTCGTGAATGGCGCCGAAGCCAACGGACCTGGCGTGACGGCATCTGCGATCGAAAGCGTGAAGATCAATTAAAACCCATATACCGCACTCTACTCAAGACCAGGGCGTGCACGGGTAGAAATTACGACTAAGGGTGGAACGCCACAACTTCACGGATCGGGTACTTTTCTATATCGCGATTCTCTGTTCGATGCGCGCAACACCTTCGCTCTAACCAAGGCATCGGAGCAGCGTACATACTTTGAGGGGTCACTTACCGGTCCTCTCAGTCATGACAAGAAGACTACTTTTCTCCTCGCGCTGGACAAGGACAACGACAATCAGCAGGCAATCGTCGTAGCAGCGGGGCCTTCCGGCATCATTACCGCTAACGTTCCTAACCCAACACATCATTACTTCCTTTCGGGTCGAGTCTTCCACGATTATGGTCAGGGAAATCAATTCTGGGTGGGCTACTCCTTCGAACACCGCGCGGTTAAGAACCAGGGCGTTGGTGGAACCGTGCTTCCCGAAGCTGGAATGAATACTGTGTTTTTAGAGCACGAGCTCCACTTTGGCTATGTGTACGTCTTCTCTCCAAAACTTCTTAACCAGCTTCACTTCTTTCTTGGCCATTTCGATAACCCGACACACAGCCTGAATGCGACGCCGCAATTGAACGTGTCCGGCGCCTTCACGGGCGGCGGGGCGCAGGCAGACTTCCGAAAAACGGAGTATCACTTTGATGGAACCGACATTGTTACGTATTCGACAGGCAGGCAGGAGATCAAGCTTGGAATTGATGTGCCAGATATCAGCCGCCGGGGATTTGACGAATTCAACAATCAGCAAGGCACGTACTCCTTTGCGAGCCTCTCCGATTATCAGAACTCTCATCCATTTTCCTATCAGGTGCAACGTGGAAACGGGCATATCACCTTCCTGGAGACGACGTTTGCCGGCGTCTTCGAGGACAACATCCGAATCAGGACGAATCTTTCCTTCTCGATAGGTGCCCGCTACTACTGGCAGAATCACTTTCACAACATCGCTCATAACCTTGCGCCAAGGGTAAGTTTTGCTTACGCCCCCTCCTCCAAGGGGAATACGGTTCTGCGCGGTGGCGCGGGATTCTTCTTTGACCGCACAGGTCCAGCGCCGATAGCGGATGCCTTGCTCTTCAATGGAGTTCGTCTCAAACGATTGATCCTTGAGCAACCCACTTATCCGGTTGCGGACAGCGCACTCGTCAATCTTCCAACAAGTGTTGTCACTCTCGACCCGCGTCAGCGTATCCCCTACACTCTCCAATTTGGAGTTGGGATCGAGCAGCAGTTGAATCGAAAGAGTTCCGTGTCCGTGAACTACATCGGCTCAAGGGGAATCGATCTATTCCGCTCCGTCGATGCGAACGCCCCCGCTCCGCCTGACTATACCGCGCGACCAAACCCTAGGTTTGGACAGATACGGCAGATTCAATCGGAGGGCTATCAGAAAGCGAATGCGCTTGAGATCGCCTTTCGCGGACAACCAGTCAGGTTTTTCACCGGACAGGCTCAATACACACTGGGCAAGACCTACAACAATACGACGAACATTAGCTACTTCCCCGCAAACAGCAATTTTCCTCGTTCCGAGTGGGGTCGATCCGACAATGATCAGCGGAACAAATTTGACCTTTTAGGAAACTTGGAAGCGGGCAATTGGTTCAACTTCGGAACGGCTCTGTCGCTCTATTCCGGCAAACCTGTAAATGTCACAACCGGCAGCGATGACAATCATGACAGCCTTGCAGTGGATCGTCCTGCTGGAGTTCCGCGAAACTCCTTTCACGGCCCAGGCTACATCGACCTGGACTTTAACCTTGCACATGATTTCCTGCTGACAAAAGCGGGAAAGGAAGGGCCCGTTGCTACGATCTCCGTTAACTCCTTCAATGTCCTCAATCACGAAAATGACAAGACCTACGTCGGTGTAATTCGTTCGCCATTCTTCGGTCGTGCCGTTGCTGCGCAACCACCGCGGCGCATGCAGCTCGATCTGGAGTTCAGGTTCTAGGCATAAACCAGCGGTGTAGCCATCCCAATGCGAGTGAGGATTCTCATGAGATCGAATTATCGAAGTTTGCGCAACATCGCCAGCCATATGGCTGTGAGCCTATTACTGATCCCCTCCATTGCCTGCTCCCAGCAAAAACCCGGCGAGGCTGAACCCGCACCGATACTCAAGAAAGTGACCGACATCGCCATGCCGGGACCTGCAGTTCGTTTCGACTATCAAAGCCTGGACCTGCAGAGCGGCCGGCTCTACATCTCGCACATGAATGCAGATCAAATGGTCGTGTTCGATTTGGCAAAGCGGGAGGTCGTTGCAAACCTAGACGGGTTCAAGCGTGTCCACGGAGTATGGGCGGTTCCTGAGCTGACACGGGTCTATGCTTCCGTAACCGGAGAGCATTCCGTGGCAGTGGTCGATAGCAAGACTCTGAAGACTCTCGCCAAAGTTGGACCGATAACCTACCCCGATGGATTGGCCTACGCGCCCCAGGCAAAGCGGGTATTTGTCTCCGATGAGCGTGGCAATACCGATGCCGTAATCGACGCGACCAACAATACATTGCTGACAAGTATTCCGCTTCGCGGCGGTGCGGGGAATACGATTTACGATCCGAATTCTGGACACATCCTGGTTGCAGTCCACGGTGTGAACGAACTCGCCGTCATCGATCCAGCATCTGCAAAAATAATCGGGGAGTATCCGCTTGCTGGGATCAAGAACCCCCATGGCATTGCACTGGATATAGCGAAGCATCTCGCGTTCGTCGCAGGAGAGGAGAATCACTCCCTTGCCGTGGTAAGCCTCGACACAATGAAGGTGCTCTCGACCTACCAGGTCGGCGAAGATCCGGATGTACTCGCCTTTGATCCAGGATTAAAGCGGCTTTATGTCTCTGCTGAGTCAGGCACTGTCACCGTGTTTCAGGAGGATGGCCAAAGCCTGAAATCGCTGGGCCAGTTCTCTATGCCGCACGCTCACACTGTGAGCGTGGATCCCAGGACTCACCTGGTCTACTTTCCGCTGGAGAACATCGATGGGCATCCGCTGCTGCGCATCATGAAGCCGGCCGATCTGCAGTAGCGCTTGCGTGGTTTTTCCTTAAGCACACCACAAATGAAAGAGCCGCTTGCTGTGAGCCAACAGGAAATGTTGGTACACAGCAAGCGGCTGCGGTACTTACCACGATTGCTCCATCCTCGACGAGAGGATGACGGAGCGGGATAGATTCGGCTACTGCTCGTCGCCAACTTCTGTATCGCCGCCGTTCTGCTTTGCAAACAGGTCAGACATTACGTTGACCTGGTCATCGCAGGCGTGGTTCAGGCAAGGCAGATTCAGGCCAGACTCAATCGACTTCAGCAGCGAAAAGTGATTGTAGCGTTTGCCACTCTGCATTCCACGCACGCCATAGTTGGTGTCGACGATCAACAGTACTTGATTGGTATTTGGAGCGAGGCTGTAGTCATTCTCATCCCAAAGCACGACGATCGCGTTCCTCCCCTGCTTCCAGGCTGGGGAAGTATGGATCGCATGCACCAGCTTCTGCACCGTGACGTCGCCACGATAGATCAGCGCAGGATTCAGGCCAGCCTGGGTGCCATCGCTGGTGGGATCATAATTGCAGAATGCTCCAGCGTTGCCGCGCCCATGCTGATCGTTGCACTGGTTCGGCGCGATGAACGAATAGGTGGGCACTTTGCCGCTACCGAGATCGGCATAGAGTCCGCGCGCTCCGTCAAAGTCAACGACCTGATTCAAGCTCAATTGCGGATCGTCCCCCGCCTGCACAGCCCTGAAGTATGCGAAGGGATTGTGCTTGACGGCATACAGAGAGACCAGGCTGCTCGACGTCAGCGGAGGATTCAGCGTGGGCGTGATCTTGCTGAAGTTCGTGAGATTGGTAAACGCGCCATCGCTCACGTTCACCTTATAAGCGCCCATCAGCGGCAGGTTTTCCTGATAGCTCTTCCAACTCAGGCCGGCAGCTACAAGCTGATCTGCAATCGTCTTTCCGACGATGTATTTATCCGCTGGAATGGACTGCGTGCCATCGATGTTGATCGTTCCCGGAAGCCCTTGCGTCTCATTGGTGAAGTCGATTGCCGGTGTGGCCGCATCCGTTCCGCTTCCAGAGATGGGGCAAATCGCGGGCGACGACGGATTGTCGGTTGCAGGGATTCCCGACGCAAGATTCGTGGTGCAGGAGGTGCTGCCCCAATCGGGATTGTTGTCCGTCTGCACGCCAAAATTCGAACCGCCAACGGTCTCCAGATAATTCGTCAGGCTAGGATGACCAATAGCGAAGTAATTCGTCGCAGCGTTTGCCTTTTTTGCATAGCTGTTCAGGAAGGGTGCGTTCGGATTGCCGACAATCTGGCTGAATCCGTGGTTCTCCATCATGATGACAAAGACGTGGTCAAGGTGCGGTACACCTTGAGGGACGGGGCCCTCCTGTGCGAACACTGTGCCCGCCAGTGCCGTTGCGACCAGACCGATTGCTGCCGCCATTTTCTTCATACGGGTATTCCTTTCGGGGAAAGAAGTGCCGAGCTCTTCTGAACTCCTTCGCACGCGCAGACCCGGCTGCTTGGACCCTATTGGTGGATTATTTCGGTTGCGTTACAGCAGAGTTAAGAATTTCTTAGCAACAATGCGAATGTTGTGGCCATCGACATGCGTCCTTTCACGGAACGGAGGGAAGAATGCCTACTGTTGGCCTCTCGATGATCGTAAAAAACGGCGGTGACGACTTACGCCATTGTCTGGCCAGCGCCCGCCCTATAGTCGATCAAATCGTTATCGTGGACACTGGGTCGACGGACGACACACGAACAATTGCCCAGGAATTCGGTGCCATGGTTGTTGAGTACGCCTGGAGCAATCACTATGCGAATGCCCGTAATGAATCGCTAAAGCACCTCACGACGGATTGGATTCTGGTACTCGATGCCGATGAGGAACTCTCGGCTGAAGCCATTTCCGAAATTCCAAAACTTTTGAATTGCGACGCGGGGGTCGGCGGCTTTGCGCTGCTTCAGCGGAACTACATGAAAGATCGCTTCCAGCACTCCCTGGGGAGCGTTTCCCTTGAATTCAAAGGGGAGTCGAAGCGCGCAGCTGAACTTAAGGCTAAATCCTATTTGGATAATCCTCTGTGCCGACTCTTTAGAAAGCACCCGCAACTGTATTTCACTGGCCGTATCCATGAGGGCGTAGAACTGCAGCTTCTAGCAGCACATAGGACCCTCACTCACACCCGCCTCATCATCCACCATTTCGGTCATTTAGCACAAACAAAGCCGCAACTCGAAAAACAGGAAAAGTACCGCGACATCCTGCGGCTCGCATTAGAAGAGGACCCGAATGACGCGAGGCTTTGGCTGCAGCTCGGCACCACTCACCAAGTCTACTTCCAGCAAACAGACGAGGCTTTACAGTGCTATCTGAAAGCCACCGAACTGAACTACCCTAAAGCCGACCCCTGGATAAGCCTGGCTCAGATCTGTTTAGAGAAGGACCAACCGCAAAATGTGCTAGACGCTGTTCGTCATCTGAAAGACACGGGAGATGAAGGAATCCTGAAGCTGGAATATAGCGGCGACGCTCTGCACAATCTAGGCAGGCTGAAGGAAGCACGGGCCGCGTACGCCTCAGCTCTGAAGATGGCACGCAGAAATCCGAATTACCGTGCTACTGGATGGGATGGACAGTTAGAGAGCAAGCTCGGATATACCGAGGTGCGGCTTGGCATGCACCGCGCCGGCATTAGAAAGATGCGTGCATCCATGGTGGACTTTCCTGCTAGTCTGCCGCAGCATGAACGGCTGGTCAAGGCGCTGGTGCTGTTGGGGCGTGATGTAGAAGCTGCAGATGCCGCCGACAACTCTCTGAACCACTTCGTAAGCGAAAAAATTGTTGCCCGCTCCATAGCCCTGAACATCAGGGTAAATCGGATGGATCGTGTCAATCATGCACTCGAAGTCGGCATGAGGCTTTTCCCGGAATCGGAACTACTGCGAAGGATGCAATCCCCTCAAACAAACCAGGAGCCGAGACCATGGCTGATGTCCTAATCTCAATCATTCGCCCTAAGGGGTATGTGCATAGTGACGCCTTCCATGAGGTGGCAGAGACTATGATGTACAGCCTGCGAAGTCTTGGTCACCAGAGCGCAATTCTAGAAAATACGGTTGACCCTCAGGTCACAAATATTGTCTTGGGAGCAGATCTGCTTAGTGAGCGAGACATGCTTGCGCTTCCCCCAGGAACAATCGTTTACAACCTGGAACAGCTCGGATCAACACATTTGTCGGATGCATATTACCGCCTTGCCGAGCACTACCAAATCTGGGACTACAGCCCGATCAATATTGCGCGATGGAGCGAACGCACATGTAGATTTCTTCCGAAGCTGGTCGAGATCGGATACGCTCCCGAATTGCGCAGAATCACTTCCGCCTCCGAACAGGATATCGATGTCCTGTTTTATGGCTCCATCAATGAGCATCGACTGACGGTCCTGCGCCAGCTTGAGGCTGCTGGTGTTCGCGTTCATGCGGTTTTTGGCGTGTACGGCAAGGAACGCGACTCGCTCATCGCTCGATCAAAACTCGTACTCAACCTGCACTGCTATGAGGCAAAACTGTTTGAGATCGTTCGCGTGTCTTACCTGCTCGCAAACTCAAAAGCGGTTGTGACTGAGGACTCGCCTGATATCGGCGCGATTCGTTCTGGCGTAGCTGTATTCGAATACGACGCGATTGTCGAGGGCTGCCTGGCATTATTGCGGGATGACGCAAAACGATTATCGCTAGAAGCAAAAGGCTTTGCCGTCTTTTCACAGAGAAATGCTGCCCGCATCCTGAGCCAGGCGCTACCAGCAAAGCAGGAAGCCATTGGAGTGGACCAACTTCGCACACTGTACCTCGATATCGTCCAGAAGTGCCTCATCAACATCATCTACGAAGATCCAAACCAGGACCGCTGGTCGCCTCATCTGTTCAATGAACAGTTGAGGGAGCTAGGTCGGGACTGGCCATCGCAAGCTCACAGCATGATCGGCAACGCACGCATGACGAATCTGCGGAAGATCGTTGAGCGCGTGATTGAAGAACAGATTCCAGGGGATCTGATTGAGACTGGGGTATGGCGCGGCGGCGCTTGCATTATGATGCGTGCCGTTCTAAAGGCCTACGGTGTTTATGACCGTCGAGTCTGGGTCGCTGATTCCTTTTGCGGTCTTCCCCAGCCGAAAGCTGGTGTTGAGGCGGATACGGGAGACATACACCACACATTCAAAGAGCTGGCCGTATCTATCGAAGACGTAAAGGCCAACTTCGCGAAATATGAACTACTAGACGAGCAGGTTCAGTTTCTTCAAGGATGGTTCTGCGATACGTTACCCAATGCGCCAATTCGTGAACTGGCGGTCCTACGGCTCGATGGAGACATGTATTCATCGACGATGGATGCCCTGGTCAGCCTGTATGACAAGGTTTCGATCGGGGGATTTGTCATCGTGGATGATTTCGGAGCGGTAGCCGGCTGCCAAAAGGCCATTCTCGAGTTTCGAGCCAGCCGGGGGATCTCGGATCCAATGATGAATATCGACGGATTAGGTGTGTTCTGGCAAAAGAACAGCCACGCTAAGCTGGAGCAAGCTACTGGAGTCGAACCAGCAACGAACTGTCTCTAAGGCAGTCATTCGACCGTTGAACTAAGTCCGCATGGACACGGAAAGCGAAGCTTCCTGGAGCAGCTCGGATGTAGGGGGAAAAGTTCTCTGCGAGTGGGGGGCACGGATCACGATTCTTGCCAGGGTTCTGCACCAGAGAATCTGGCGGGAACGAAGCTGCCCTCAGAAAAGAGGACGCTTTCCATGTCTATAGAAAACGGGAAACCAACGAATCTCCCGTTTTCGCTGGTTCTTTTTGAAGTTGGATAGTGCCGGGGGCGGGAGCCTTAGTGGCGGAGGGAGAGGGATTCGAACCCCCGTAGCCCTTTCGGGCTAAGCGGTTTTCAAGACCGCCTGTTTCAACCGCTCACACATCCCTCCGCGTGAGACGTGGCATTAGTTTATCAGCACCGAACCCGGCTGCGAATCCGCGGCATCCTGACGCGCCTGGCATCCCGGCCCCCGCCCTGTTCCACCTCCACCAGCGCTAGGCCAGCAACTATACCGGCAGGTAGACCCAGCAGCTGGACCATCCGGTACAGCTGCCGTCCGGCAGACGGCACCCCCATAACCGATGCAGCCTGCCAGCTCTCTAGCCTCTACTAGGTGAAGATGATCTGCGCGCCCGCCGCCTTCTCATAGAACTGACCTACGGAGATCACATCGTCGACCTCGGGGCAGAAGTCTTCGCGCTTCAGGTGGAACATGTCCACCGTCGCGCGGCAGGCGTAAATCTCACCACCCGAGTCGTGGATCATGGTCAGGAACTCGCCGACCGGGGGAATGTCGATCTTTTCCATCTCCTTTTTCATCATCGACGTTGCGAAGGAGGACATACCCGGCAGTGCGCCCAGCAGCGTCGGAATGTGCATGCCGGGGTTTCCCACGGTCGCTACTTTGAGGTCGTTCATCCGCTTCTTAACGATCGCGTCGAGCCCGAAGAAGGTGAAGAAGATCGATGCTTCAATCCCTTCCATGCGCGCGCCGTTCGCCATGATCAGTCCAGGATAGACGCCCTCCAGCGATCCCCGCGAGATAATGATCGACACTCGTTGTATAGGCTCGGGCGCATCTGTTTTCGCAGCGTCCGCGCTCTGTATAGGTTGAACTGATGCTGTCTCTGCCATGGTGCCTGCTCTCCTTTTAAATGCAACCTTTAGGTTTTGGAAGCCCTGCGATTTTGGCCGCGCGCTTTGCAGGGCCCTTGGGAAAGAGTTGATAGAGCGACTTGGTGTCCACTCCGCTCTCCTTGGTCAGGCGGCGGATCGATGGCGCGTCTCCTTCCTTTTCGAAGACGTTGCGCATGTAGTGGATGACCGCCCAGTGCTGAGGCGTCAGCTGAGAAATTCCTTCTTGAGCCGCTATCTCCCGTGCGATGTCCTCGTTCCAGTCGCTACGGTTGGCAAGGTGGCCGTCAGCGTCCAGAGCAAGTGCTTTTCCAGCTATAGTCATTGTTCCCATGATTCACCTTTCTGAGGTCGATGCTCCGGCTGAGCCGGTGTTGCTTGATCCCACTACCTTGAGAAACTCAACGAGGATGGCGATCCCGCGCCGGGCATCCGGCGAGTTCAGATCGCGCACAATCTTGAAGAGCGATTTGTGAATGTCCATTGTCGCCTGCACTTTCGCAAAGCCGTGGAGAATGGCCTCGAGCGCCTGAAGAGCGTCCGGCCTCGTCAACTCGCGGAGGAAGCCGACGAATTGCGGAACGCTTGCCTCCATCTGCTTGAGATCTTCGGCGGAGTGCGCCTTCACCAGCGCGTCTCCGATCCTCATCCCCGTTTGCACCACACCAAAGTAGCCCTTCTCCTGCAGCGTGCCGCATCCCGTCACCGCCTGCTGGTAGAGGTCGCGAGCGATGGGCTGCATATCCTGGATAAGGTCCGCCGCGCTCTCCAGTTGCTGCAATGCTGCAGTCAGCAGATTTGCATCGCGCAGAGCGGCTTTGAAGAGATGGACAATTTCCTGCGGACGAAGGTTCATGCTTTCGCAGGCAGTGGTCGCTTCTCCAAACGCGTCTCTGGCTACAAGCGTCAGATCCGCCATCAGGTCTTCGGCTTCGTTTCTTACGCGCTTCATGTGGCCCAACTCTTCCACGATGAAGTCGAGCCGGCTCTCGATTCCGGCAATACGATCTTCGGCAGTGATGGCTGACATCGTCATGCTCGCTTTCCCGCCATGGACATGGCGGAGCCTATCGGCAGTTCGACACCGCGAAGCAGCATATTCCAATAGACCCAGCGGAACATGAGCTTGCCGTAGTGGTTGATGCTGCTTTCGCCGAGTAATGTGAATGGGCCAGCGCCAGGAAGCGGAAATTCTCCCGGGAGCGGCTCCGTCTTATAGTTGAAGTCGATCAGAAGCCCCTTACCGAAGCCCGACTCTATAAAGCAGTTGGTGTGACCATCGAAGCGCGCGGGCATCGGGCGTCCCTCGGCGCGTTCGACAAAGTTCTCGCAGAGAACATCCGCCTGGAAGTGAACCACCGAGCCGGCCTTGGAGCTGGGAAGGTTGGTGGCATCTCCCAGAACAAAGACATTCTCCAATCCCTCGGCCAGCAGCGTTTCCTTATCCGTGGGAATAAAGTTCAGCTCGTTACCGAGGCCGCTACGCTCGATGCAGGCGTCGCCCATGTTAGTCGGAATCGAGACGAGCAGGTCATAGCTCACCTCGGTGTCGTCCCAGGAAACAATCTTCTTTTCTACGCTGTCCACCCGCGCCAGGCCAAAGTCGGGAGTCACCGAAATCTTCTTCCGCTCCAGAAAGTCTCCCAGGACCTGCGAGGCCTTCGGCTTGGTGAACGCGCCGGAGAGTGGCGTTACGAGGTGCAGATCCACCTTGTCGCGCATGCCTCGTTCGGTAAAGTACGCATCGGCGAGAAAGAGAAATTCCAGCGGAGCCACCGGACACTTGATGGGCATCTCGGTAAAGTTCAGCACGAGCTTGCCGCCCTGCCATCCCTTCAGGAACTGGCCCAGCCGTTCGGTGCCCTTCGGAGTATAAAAGTCAAACTTGCTTCTGCCCCACTCGTCATCCAACAGGCCTTCGGTCTGCTCGGGATGAATATCCGCTCCGGTAGCAAGGATCAGATAGTCGTACTTGAGAATGGAGTGATCCTCGAGAATCACCGTATTCTTGTCCGGCTCGATATGATCGATACCGGAGATCACCAGCTTCACTCCCGCAGGCAGGTACTGGCGGCGGGGCTTCACAGTATCCCGCAGTTGGTAGGTGCCAAAGGGAACGAAGAGAAAGCCCGGCTGGTAATAGTGCGTTTCGGTGCTGTCCACGATGGTGATCTGCCACTCCTGCTCATCGAGTACAGACGCCAGCTTGTTCGCCATAATGGTGCCGCCGGTGCCACCACCGAGAATCAGCAGATGCCGCATAAAGTCTCCTTGTTCCGCGTTTGCTGTTAAGTTTGCTATTCGAATAAAGACAACCGGCGCGATGCTGTTACAGGGCGGAGATATATTCTTTCCGCCCCGCGCATGCACGCTAGAAGCTTCGCGCCAATCCCACAGTGATCGAGTTTTCCGACATCCGGTTGGTAACCGAGGTTCCCGGCACTGGCCCCCGCACGGAAAGCCATTGCCCCGTCAACGAATTGCGGAAGGCGTGATAGTAGGTGACATTCAAATCCCAGCCGCCGTGCAAGGACTGCACGATTCCGCCGGAGATGTGATGCTGCACAATGGCTGGGGCCGGGGTATTCACAAAGGAGTACTTCGAGGGGATCGGGTTTTGCGAGTAGTTGTATCCGCCGATCACCTTGGTGGTGGAGGTCACGTTCTGCTGCACTCCGCCGCCAACCACCCAGATGTTGTTCCACCCAAAGCCGGCCACTGCGTCATCGGGATCGAATCCGGCCTCGTCAAAGCCGGAAGCACTGTGGTAATTGAACCAGCGCGCGTCCACGCCGATGCGGGTTCCCTTCGCCGGGGAGATGCCGACTCCCATCGTAACGAACTGCGGCAGGTCCATCTGGAACTTCAGGGTGTGCATGGCCCCCGTCAGGTCTGGGCTCTTCCAGTGGAACTCCTGGAACCATACGGGTGAGTGATAGGCCAAACCGACGCTGACGACATTGTTGATCTGATATTGCAGGCCCGCCGCGGCACCGACCCCGAAAGACTTCGCGTTGCTGGAGGCCGACAAGTAATAGGGCATCACGCTGCCGGCCGTGACCGGAGCGGCAAACGGAGCCGGAATCACCTTAAGCATGGAGAATGCGGGCGCGATCGATATTCCCGCGGAGAGCTTGTTGGTGATGGTGCGTGACATTCCAATCGGCACCTCCAACAACACGTAGTTGGAACGAATCTTGCCGAAGCCAAAACCGTTTGGTGGCTGAGCGGTAAGGATGGGATTGGAGAAATTCGTGTTCGCGTCGTAGTGCACACCGAAGCCACTGACCGCGATCATCGCGAAGTGATACGCATTTCGGCTTGACTGCGGGTGGTAGATGAGGGCCAGCCCCGGCATCATGGAGGCATCCCGATGGCTCCGCGTGGTTCCTTGCAGCGTCATCGCCGGAACTCCCGGACCGAATGCACCTGCATTGACGCTGCTGGAGAGGTCTCTCCAGGGAAAGAAGCCGGTGGCGTGGAACTCCAACCGCATGCCCTGAAAGCGGGAGGTGCAAGCCGGGTTCCACGCGATCGAGCCAGTTGCATCCAGACAGATTCCCGTATCCGCGCCACCCATTGCCTCGTTCACAGGCCCCGCACCATGCAGGAAGTGACCGTCTGTCGCCATCAGGCAAGACGCCCCCAAAAATGGCAACGAAACAAGCAGCAAATTTCTAAAGAGCTTTCGCCCAATCCAATTCATTCCGTCCATAACTCCTCAGGTGAGAACGCCCGTACGGCTGCCTTATCTTTTGAAATCCGCCGATACTGGGTTGTGATCTCTACTGCAGGAGATGGCACGTTGCGTTCCATGGTTAATATCCCATGGAATGAATAAGTTACATGCAAGATGCAAGCGCAGTGCAACATTGTGTTGCAACGTCGCGTCTCACCAGGGAAACGAAATGTATCAGGCGCTACTCCAGACGCAGCTCGCGCATCTTGCGCCAGAGCGTGGAGCGGCTGAGCCCAAGAGCCTTTGCGGCATCCGCGCGACGCCAGTGGTGAGCATCCAGAGTGGCGACCAGGTGCTCCGACTCCGGAGAAAGGTGCTGCGGCTCGCGAGATTCAGCCGCGGAGGGGCGCTCGGCGGCTCGCGGATGCTGGGTTGAAGGGTCGCGTATCTCTTGGGGCAGATCTTCCGGCAGGATTGTCTCGATCCTCGAAACCGCCACGGCATACTCCATGACGTTGGCCAATTCGCGCACATTGCCCGGCCAGGAATAGTCCAGCAGCAGGCGCGTTGCCTGCGGCGACAGGCGACGTATCAACCCATGCTGCGAAGTGACCCGGCTGAGCAGGTGAACCGCCAGCGGAGGAATATCCTCTCTTCGCTGCCGCAGCGGCGGCACTTCGATGGGAACAACACACAGTCGATAGTAGAGGTCTTCGCGCAGACGCCCCTGACGCAGGGCAGACGGAAGATCCACATTGGTGGCGGCAATGATGCGCGCGCGCGTAGATCTGGCGACACTCTCGCCGACGCGCTCATATTGGCGCTCCTGCAGCACGCGCAACAACTTAACCTGCAGCAGAGTGGGCAGATCGCCGATCTCATCGAGAAAGAGCGTTCCCTGCGAGGCCAGTTCGAAGCGGCCGACGCGGTCCCGTACTGCTCCGGTAAAGGCTCCACGGACATGGCCGAACAGCTCCGCCTCAAGGAGATCGGCGGGAATTGCGCCGCAGTTCACGGCAACAAAGGGTCCGCTGCATCGCTGCGAGTGCTGGTGAATGGCGCGGGCTACCACTTCCTTTCCGGTGCCGCTTTCGCCGCTAATCAGCACCGCGGCTTCGCTCTGCTCCAGGTTCTCCACCAGCCGGAAGATGCGTTGCATCGCCGGAGAGCAGGCAATAGCGCCAGAGTAGAAAGTAGGGCCGTCCGGGCACATCTCCTCTTCTTCCGCAGGCCGAAGCAGCGCCAGATATTTCATCCGTGGATCGCAGATACTTGTGGCATCCGGGGCCACAGGAGCGACGGTAATCGAGACCAGGTACGGCGCACAGGACCCAAATTGCAGAGTAGCACGCCAACCTTCGCGCTTATGGCCATCCTGCAGCGCCTCGCGCAGCGGCCCGCCCGGCCCCAGAAGATCCACCCCCAGCAGCTCTTCAATCCCGCGCCCGCGCAGAGCAGAGGAGGTTCCGCTCCCCAGCAGCGTATCCAGCAGATACGAGGCATGAACAATCCGGAAATCCGCATCCATGCAGACAAAGGCTCTCCCCACAGATGCGAGAGCGCGCGTCACGCCCTGCAATGCAATCTGGGTAGTCTCATCTAACGAGGGATCGACAGAGGGAAGACAGCGTAACCTGGCGCCAGAGTCCATGAACGAACGCTCCTATTCCTTGCTTTGCAACCGCCCTCGTAAACCGGATTGCAGGTGTTTACCAGGGGCAGCCTATTCCCGGGGCTTAAGTCGAATAAATACCCCTGAGCGGAGAGCGTTACAGATAACGAGATTATTTTTGTCCCCCAATTCTGAATAAAAGCCTGGATAGTGTTCGACGTGTGTCCCAGCTCACACCAAACCTGGGCAATAGACTCCCATGCCCCTTCCCGGATGAAATACAGGGAGGCGTATAGGGGAAAGACGATGGGGTCGGCGACGTCACCAACATGCCTGGGTGATACGCGACCCCGATGGGAGGAGCGACTCAGGCAATGCCGGAAAAGATCTTTCTGTATTCGTCCTCGGTAAAGGCGCGAAGTGTCTCGGTTTGGATCCTGCCTTGTGAGGCGAGTGTGAGTGCAGCTTTGGCCAGAGCCGCGTCATCGGGAGCCTCAATGACGAGCAACATGTCATATTGCCCCATCAGCATATAGAACTCTTTCAACTTCACCCCGGCGTCCGCAAATGCCTTTCTGCCGGCATCGAGGCGTTTGGGGCTATCCTTAAGCTGCTGCAGGCCCGTTGCTGTCCATTTGGCCAGTGCAATATACGTGGGCATGGGATTCCCTCCGCCGGGAAGTATATGCCGCTGCCAACCCTCCGAGGGGGAAAATCAGGGATTTTCGGCTGGTGGAAACGGGAGAAGAATGCCGTATCGGCGGGTGGTCCTGGTCCAAGGTATTTTCACAATTCCTGCGTGCATCGTAGGATGAAGGGACGCGCAGTAGGATGAAGAGACGCGCAGAACGTCCGAGAGTCAGGGACGTCTAACGCATAGATTATGAGATTCCTGAAGCTGACGCAGCCTCTGGGACATCTGAATAGGTAGCCTCTTGCCCGTGATCGGTTACAAATCGGCGTCGTTCGAGCGCACCCTGGCGAGCGCAAAGACCACTATGGTCTTCAGCGAAATCGTGCGGATTGCGGTCGATAGTTTTCGCGCCAGCAAGGTACGTTTTGCGCTGACGGCACTTGGCATGGTGATCGGGTCAGCGTCCCTGATTTTCGTGGTCACCATCGGCCTTACGGGCAAGGCGTATGTTCTGAACCTGCTCCAGAGTATCGGCACCAATATGGTGGTGGTGGATTACCAGGGCGGAGGCAATGCCGAATCGGGCATCGGAAAAGAATTTCACAGTGACTTCCTGACCCGTGACGATGAAGCCGCGGTGCTGGAGCAGGTGCCGGCCGTAGCGTACTCCTCGCCCATGCTGGAGATGCATGATCGCATCAGCTTTGGCGGCGGCGTAGTCAAAGATATTCTCGTGCTCGGGGTCTCCCCGGAATACCGCCAGGTTCGCAATCTGGTCGTTCTATCGGGGCGCTTCTTTGACGACGAAGACGAGCAGACGCACACCAAGGCGGCGGTGGTAACGGAGCCCTTCGCGCGGCAGATGTTCGGGAGCGCCGATGCGGCGATCAACCGGAGCTTTGCGATCAGCGGAATTCCCTTCACCATTATCGGGACGTTCAAAGAGCGCGTAGACACCTTTGGCCAGTCGGAGGTTGCCGATCAGACAATCCTGATTCCCTACTCCGTGGCGCGTTACTTCACTGGAACGAACCGGGTGAAGCAGATCTTCTTTTCCATTCGCGATCAGAACGACGTGATCGAAGGCACGCAGGAGATCAAGCGAGTCATTCAGTCCCGGCACCGGCCCAACTCCGTCTACAACGCACAAAACCTGACACAACTGCTGACCGTCGCGGCGCAGATCATGGACGCGCTCACGGTAGGGCTTCTGCTCATCTCCGCAGTCACGCTGGCTGTGAGCGGCATCGGCATTATGAACATCATGCTGGCTTCGGTGCGCTCCAGAATTCGCGAAATCGGCATTCGCAAGGCCCTGGGGGCCACCTATCGCGAGATTCAGTTGCAGTTTCTGGTCGAAGCAGTGTTTATCTCGCTCAGCGGAGGAATTGTGGGCACGATTCTGGGCCTGGCGGTTCCCTTCTCGGTGCGCTTCTTGACCGATTACAAGCTGCCGGTTTCCGTATGGTCCGTTATCATTGCGCTGGTAACTGCCACGGGCGTGGGCGTTATATTCGGGACGCTGCCAGCCACACGCGCAGCACAACTCGATCCTGTCGAATCTCTGAAATACGAATAAGGATTCTCTACATCACCCAGGCTAGTTTTTCTATTTCCGCCTGCATGCAGTCGTAATTGCAGCGGCCACCTTCCAGGCGGCTGATGATGCTGCGAGCGTTCTCCGGATTGACTCCATAGCCGCGACCGACAAGGAAGACGGAGAGAACCTCGGCAGCCTGCCAGCTATCAAGCCCTTCCTTGGACAATTCATTCCGCAGGGTGGAGAGCTCCATCTCCGTAAACTTCTCAACCAATCTGGCTTCATTCGATTTCAAATCGGTTCTCAAGGGGCGGCTCCTTCTCCTGCGGCACCGCACTGCTCCAATGCAGGCGTTATCTAATTAGACACGGCCCACAGGAATTCGTTGCAAATCGATTTCGATGCTCTACTGCCACGGCAGGCTTAGCGGCAAAAGCGAAAGCCAGCGCGGTTCAACGATGAGCCCGGCCCTCAAAGCAGCCGTTGCGGATGCAGCCCTTGCACGGTCTGAAGGCTCTAGAATAGGAGAGGTATGAGCGAACAACCGATGAGCGGCGGCCTCTCACTCAAAATAATGATGCTGGTATTGTTCCTGGTGTTGGCCGTTGCAGGGGGAATTGCATACTTGCTGGTGTACCCGTCTTTCCACCGCCAGCACATTCCCTTCACAACCGGAGCGATGCGCTACTTCTCCGGTGGCGTAACGGTCGCCCGCTCGGCAATCATAACGGGGATGTCATCCTGAACAGGGTAATATCGACCGCAGGCAGCGCAATGCAGCCAACGATGCTCGTTTGCGGAGGGGCCCGGCTGTACCGGCCCATGGCAGGAAGGACAGACGAGCATTGCAAGAAGATGGTCGGGAAGCAGCGTCATAGCTATCAGTCTATTATCAGCGGCGGCTGCATTGCGCCGCGAAAGGATATGCAAGAGGAATGACAAAGGGTCGAATTCTGGATGGAACAGCGATTGCCGCCGCAATCAAAGAGGACGTGGCCAGGGAAGTGACCAGCCTGGCTGCTCAAGGCATACGGCCCGCTCTTGCCGCAGTGCTGGTGGGCAATGTGCCGGCGTCGCAGATTTATGTTCGCAACAAGGTAAAGACCTGCGAAAGCCTGGGCATCGCGAGTGAGCTCATCACCCCTCCGGAGACGGTGACGACCGAGGAGATGCTGGCTCTGGTGGCGGATCTGAATGCCCGCGACGACATCGACGGCATCCTGCTGCAACTCCCTCTGCCGCAGCAGGTCAATGCGAAGGCGTTGCTGGAGGCGGTGGCCCCGGACAAGGATGTGGACGGCTTCCACCCGGTGAATGTGGGGCGCCTGCAGACGGGACAGCCTGCGCTTGCACCCTGCACTCCCTCGGGCATCATTGAGATGCTGAAGCGCAGCGGGATTGCGATGTCCGGGCAGAACGCAGTTGTGATAGGACGCAGCGACATTGTCGGCAAGCCGATGGCGATCCTTCTGCTGCAGCAGAACGCGACGGTGACGGTATGCCACAGCAAGACGCGCGATCTGGGCGAGTTCACCCGCAACGCCGATATTCTTGTGGCTGCCATCGGCCGTGCGGGATTTGTAACCGCGGAGATGATAAAGCCGGGTTCGACGGTAATCGATGTAGGCATGAACCGGATCACTTCGCAGGCAGACTTCGACCGCTTCTTCGCAGGAGATGCGCGCCGCGAGAAGACCTTCCGCGAGAAGGGCTCCACGCTGATCGGCGATGTCGATCCCAAGGCGTTTGCACTGGCAGGCGCTTACACGCCAGTACCCGGCGGCGTGGGGCCGCTGACGATCGCGATGCTGATGGCCAACACGGTTCGCGCGGCCCGGTTGCGCCGCGGTCTGAAGGTCTGACGGCAGATGCTGCGCGTAGGGCTGACAGGCGGACTGGGGAGCGGCAAGAGCACGGTGGCGCAGATGTTCCGCGCCCTGGGAGCTCACGTGATCGAAGCGGACGCAGTAGGCCGCGAGTTGATGCAGCCCGGACAAGCGGTCTATGAAGCCGTAGCAGAGCATTTTGGCCGCGGCATTCTGAAGGCGGATGGCACGATCGATCGCCGGAAGCTGTCGATGCTGGCATTCGAGGGCGGCCGGATCGAGGAGTTGAATCGCCTCGTGCATCCTGCGGTGATAGCGGCGCAGGAGGAGTGGGCAAACCGGCTCTTTGCCCGCCAGCCGAATGCGGTGGCGATGGTGGAGTCTGCTTTGATCTTCGAAGCGGAGCGCTCCGGCACGGCCCCCGGCTGGCGCGACCGCTTTGATCGAGTCATCCTGGTCTCTGCACCCGACGACGTGAAGATTGCCCGCTATGTGGAGCGCATTTCGCCGGGGCATTGGAATGAATCCGTGGCGGCAGACGCCAGGGCGCGGCTGGCGCAACAGATTCCCGACAGCGAGAAGGCTCCCCGCTGCGATTACGTCATCGAAAATACTGGAACGCTGGAGGATCTGGGCAGCCGGGTTCGCGAGATTTACCGGGAGCTTAGCGCCCTGGCGCAACGGAATCCATCCGTTTGCTGAAGCTGACAGCCTTCTCCCGCTACAATCCAGATAGGACGGCTGCCGCGGGTGGCTGTTCCTGGAATTGCAATGAGAGATTACACAGGTAGCAGGCCATGAAAATTCGCCGCATTCTTCTCGTCGTGTTAATGGTCGCCGGGTTCTGGTATGTCACCAGTACCCTGACCGGTCGCATTCCCTGGCTTGGGAAGTGGTTTGGCAAAGTGGTACCCGTGGCTGGGCTGAATCTGACCGAAGCCAATGCACAGCCCGCCTACGATTCAGAAGAGTTGAATAACATCGCGGTCTATAAGAAGGTTCTGCCGTCGGTGGTCAACATCACTTCGTCGGCGATGTCCTTTGATTTTTTCTACGGTATGGTGCCGCAGCAGGGCCAGGGATCTGGCTTCGTCCTGGATACGACCGGGCATGTGCTGACGAACTATCACGTCATCGCCGATGCCAATCGCATTGAAGTGACGCTGAGCGACAAGCGCAAATTCAAGGCGCGCGTGGCGGGCTTTGACAAGTCTCACGATCTGGCACTGCTGCAGATCACCGCTCCGAATCTCACCCCCGCCGTTCTCTCCAATTCGCAGGGTTTGGTGGTGGGACAGAAGGTGTATGCGATCGGCAATCCGTTCGGCTTGAGCGGGACGATGACGCGCGGTATTATCAGCGCGATCCGGCCCATCCGCACCCCATCAGGAGAAGCCATTGACGACGCCATTCAAACCGATGCCGCCATCAACCCCGGCAACTCTGGCGGCCCGCTGTTGAACTCGCGCGGCGAGGTAATCGGCATCAATACGCTGATTGCCAGCAATGGCGCGGATCAGAGCTCGGGTATCGGCTTCGCGATTCCCATCAACTCGGCAAAGGCGGTCCTGGCCGATCTGGCCAAGTATGGCCGCGTACGCAGACCGACCATAGGGATCGTCTCCCTGCCCATCGGGCCGGACCTGGCGCAACAGATGGGACTCGCAGCAGACTCGGGAGTGCTGATCCAGCGCGTATTGCCGGGCGGCGCAGCAGAGCGGGCCGGATTGCGCGGCGGTAAGCAGGAAGCATACCTGGGAAATACGCCGATCTATCTTGGCGGAGACCTGATCGTCGGCATCGATGGAGAAGAGGTGACCAGCACCCAGGACATCGCGGCCATCATGGACAAACACCAGATAGGGGACACGATCACGGTGACCTATTTCCGCGGCCGCAGCAAGATGTCCGTTCGGCTGACATTAGGGGAAGCTCGCGACGTAGCCGCCTGACCGCACTGCATTCCATAGCCCCACAGAGCCGGGAGGCCGCGCCATGAGCAGATGGACCACAGCAAACATTCCGCGGCTGGACGGCAAGCTGGCTATCGTGACCGGCGCGAACAGTGGCATTGGGCTGCACACAGCGCGGGCGCTGGCGCGAGCCGGATGCGCGGTGATTCTGGCGTGCCGCAACGCGGATAAGGCCGCAGCAACGAAGCTGCTTATCGAGCGGGAGACGCCGGATGCAAGGTTGCAACCGGCCATGCTGAATCTGGCGGATCTGGCCTCGGTGCGCAATTTTACCGCTTCATTCCTTGCCAGCGGCCTTCGGCTGGATCTACTGATCAACAACGCCGGTGTAATGGCTCTGCCGACGCGGCAAACCACTGCAGACGGCTTTGAGCTGCAATTCGGCACGAATCACCTGGGCCACTTTGCCTTGACCGGGCCACTGCTCCCCTGCCTGCTGGCGGCTCCAGCGGCGCGAGTCGTGACCGTCAGCTCCCTTGCGCATCGCGGAGGCAGAATTGACTTTGACAATCTGCAATGGGTGCACGACTACAAACCCTGGCCTGCCTATCGCCAATCGAAGCTGGCTAACCTGCTGTTCGGCTTTGAGCTGGAGCGCAGGTTCGAGCAGGCGGGAGTCACGGTAAGAAGCATGGTTGTGCATCCAGGAGTGGCCAACACCAGTCTCTTCGCGAATGGGCCGGGCAAAGGCAAGGGGATGGTCAACGCGCTGATTCCCAAGGTGATTGGCTGGTTTGCGCAGTCTGAAGAACAGGGTGCCCTGCCGACGCTCTATGCGGCGACCGCTCCCGAGGCGCAAGGCGGCCACTTCTATGGCCCGGATGGCTTCCGGCAGATAAAGGGCTACCCCGTAGAGGTTGAGCCCGAGGCGCAGGCAAAGGATGCGGCACTGGCAGCCAGGCTCTGGGATGTCTCCGAACAGCTCACCGGCAGGCAGTACAACTTCTCCGCACGCTAAACGCGGGCAGGCTGCTTGCGGCGGAGGTAGCGGCGGCCTGCGACCTCGTATTCACCGGAGAGAACGAGGGCAATCGCTTCGGTATAGGCGACGTGTTCCTGCTCCAGGATGCGGGCGGACAGGGCGTGCGCATCATCGTCGTCCAACACCGGAACCACTTTCTGCAGCACAATCACTCCGTGGTCCAGGTCCTCATCGACAAAGTGGACGGTGCATCCGCTCACCTTGGCTCCGTACTCCAGCGCCTGATGCTGCGCGTCGAGGCCCGGAAATGCCGGCAGCAGCGAGGGATGGATGTTCAGGATGCGATGCGGAAAAGCCTGCACAAAGCCGGGCGAGAGCAGACGCATATATCCGGCGAGGCAGACGAGATCCACGTCATGCGCGCGCAGGCATTCGATCATCTCCGCGTCATGCTCGGCACGCTTGCGCCCCCGCGCCTCAACAACAATGGCGGGGAGTCCGCGCTCGCGGGCAGCAGCGATTCCCGGAGCATCGGCGACATTGGAGAGAACGACGGCGATTTCCGCGCCGGGGAGCCTGCCTTGCTGGATGCTGTCGGCGATGGCGAGGAAGTTGGATCCTCGCCCCGACAGCAGAATGCCTAATTTCATCGTGTGTCCTTCAAATCAGGCATAGATGACTTTGCGGTCGCCCTTGACGGTGCGCCCGATGACGAAAAATTTCTCGCCGGAGCGGTCGAACTGCGCCTTGACACGCTTGAATTTTTCCGCCGGAATGACCGCAATCAGGCCGACGCCCATGTTGAAGGTGCGCAGCATTTCCTCCTGCGCCACGCTGCCAAGTTGCTGCAGATGCTCAAAGATAGCCGGTACGGGCCAGCTTCCCAGTTCCACGACCGCGGAGATTCCCTTGGGCAGGATGCGCGGCAGATTCTCCGTGATTCCGCCGCCGGTAATATGCGCCATGCCCACAGTGGAGTCCGAGGCGGTCAGCTTGCGGATGACCGGCAGGTAGCTGCGATGCACCTTCATCAGCGCGGCTCCGGCCTTCTCCTTAAGGGCATTCACGTACTGATCCGGCTTGTAGCCCGCGACTTCAAAGAACAGCTTGCGGGCCAGCGAATAGCCATTGGTATGCAGCCCGGTGGAGGGCAATCCGATTAGGACTTCGCCGACCTTGATTCCCGCACCGGTGATGACCTTTTCCTTGTCCACACAGCCCACGATAAAGCCGGCAAGATCGTATTCGCCATCGGCATAGAAGCCGGGCATCTGGGCAGTTTCGCCGCCGATAAGGGCGCAGCCGTTGGCGTGGCATGCCTCGGCGAGCCCGGTGACCACCTTCTCCGTAACCTCGGGATCGAGGCGGCCGCTGGCGAGGTAATCCATAAAGAACAGCGGCGTGGCGCCCTGCACGGCGATGTCGTTGACGCAGTGGTTCACTAGGTCAGAGCCCACCGTGTGGTGCATGTTGAGATCGAAGGCGACCTTGAGCTTGGTACCGACGCCGTCGGCACTGGATACGAGAACAGGATTCTTGTAGCGCACCAGGTCGAGCTTGAACAGGCCGCCGAATCCGCCGATTTCGCTCAAGACCTGCTTGTTGAAGGTTCTCTGGGCAAGGTACTTAATGCGTTGTTTGGCACGATCGCCGCTGCTGATGTCCACTCCGGCGTCGGCGTACGTAATCGGCGATTTGGCTTTCTTTGGCTTCGGTTCTGGCAAGGCATTTCCGTGGAGCAGGGTAAGATACCGGCCGTCGAAATGACCTCGCAAAAGGCCGCTCCCAAGGGAGACAGACCGTGCTGGGATTTTGTAGGCCGAAGCGTAAGTTTAACACCGAGAGCACCCCAAATGCGTCAGCGTCAGTCAAAGGGAAGAAATCGGTGGCTCTCGGCGGGCGCCGGCAGCGGGCATGAGCCCAGGCGGCCAAAGAGGCTGTAACGGGTTCGGGCGACGATTCCATAGGCAAAATTTCGCAGCGAACGGGGCGCCAGCCGGAAAAGGCGAGCCAGCAGGAGCCAGCCGCCGCCAAGCCGGGCAAGCACCGCGAGCGCGGCATCCGACCGCTGCAGCAGCCGCTCTCCGGGCGAGAAGGGCTCGGTCACCAGGTACACCGTGTCGAGAATGGAGGGGTTCAAGCCGTGGCGGGCGAGGATATTGGCAGCCAGCGGGTTCTGCAGCGCGCAGAAGCGGTAATGGTCTTGCCGGTCATGACGGAGGACAAACTGAACCAGGCGGTTGCAGAGGCCGCAAACTCCGTCATACAGGATCAATGAGTGGCCGGCGAGTTGGGGGGGCGCAAGGTTCATTCCGACTGACAAGATTCGCGGCGAAGAGAAAAGAATTCAGAGATTTGGCGAGAGCTTCAAAATGCGATGGGAAGCCGCCTGCCATAAGGACCGTAAAACTGAAGTCCGCTTCCTCCGCAGAGTTCCGCAAGAACGAGATCGGTGCGCCGCCTGCCCCCGATTCCGCCGTCTCTTTTTCCGGGCCATCGTTCCATTCGCTTTCGCCTGCGAAATGGTTTCGATATTTATCAAATCCGAATAGCTACATACTATATACTTGCGTATAGTTTCCTATTATATCGTTTTGGTCCAAATTCAATACTCGTCTTATTTTCTTAAGGAGCGGAGATTACATGTCAGATTATCGGGGAGTGCCCTCCCAGGCCGGCCTCCAAGCCGCCTCCGGATACACCTTGCAGGAGATCCTCCGGCAGCCTGTTCTCTGGCCTACGACAGTGGGAAACGTACGCATCGCAGCGGAGCGCTTGCAACTGACTGCCAAGCTTGAAGGGGCTCGTGTTCTGTTGACCGGAGCTGGTACCTCAGCCTACGCCGCGAGCGCCGTCGCATCTGCGTGGCCCATGGCGCTCGCTGTTCCTACTACCGACCTGCTTATCGACACGGAACGGTATCTGCTCGACGTAGACGTTGTGATCTCACTGGCCAGATCAGGCGACAGCCCGGAGAGTGCAGCGGTTGTCGAACGGGTTCGCGCCCTCCGGCCAGAAATCCGGCAGTTGGCCATCGTCTGCAATGAAGACAGCGCATTGGCCCGCTCCGGCTTGGACGGTCTCATCGTTCTTGACCCGCGCACCAACGACCACAGCCTGGTGATGACCAGTTCCTTTTCGAATCTGGTGCTCGCCGCGCTTCTTCTGGCACAGCCGGATGCGGTAGCGCCCACGGTGGAGGAATTCAGCAAGCGTGCAGCCGAACTGCTGCCCGAGATCGATCGAGCCTGCCAGGATACAGCGGCCCACATCCAGGACCGGGTTGTCGTTCTCTCCTCATCGCCGCTGCTCGGATGGGCACGGGAAGCTGGACTGAAGATGCTGGAGATGACCGCCGGACACTACCCTCTGATAACGGAAACATTCCTGGGACTCCGCCATGGCCCCATGTCCTTCGTCAAACCTGACACCCTTGTTCTGTGCCTGGTATCAAGCGATCCGGTTCGCCGTCTCTACGAAGTGGATCTGCTCCGCGAGTTGCGGGAGAAGAAGCTCGGTTACCTGGTCGGCGTTGTTGATCCTGCCGAAGCGGAAGACGTGTTCGATGGGATCATTCCCGCCGTCGCGCCGATGGCGGACGACGCCCTGCGCACACCGTTTGAGATTCTGGGGCCGCAGTTGCTTGGATACCATTTGAGCCTGGGCCTTGGATTGAATCCCGATAGCCCCAGCCCCGACGGGGTGATCAACCGCGTCGTTCAAGGCGTCAGGATTCATCCAGCACAACCAGTCGTTGCCGCCTCTGTAACGCGGTAAGAGTGTGCTGGCACCTCCGGGTGCTCGCAGAGACAGTGCAACAGCAGAAATGGCATGCTCCGCTCGGAGCATGCCATTAGGAACTGAACGACATTCAGGCCACCCGGAACGAAACCCGCCGAATCATCACCCCAATTACTACTTCAGAGTGGAGTACGCGCCACATCGGGCTCGTCTTTTATAAAGAAAGACATAGAGGGCTATAAATACCGCTCCCTGGCCGGATCCCAGTTATACATCAGGTGATCTCCAGCGGAGGGCGTGCCATATAAATCCCACCGCACTCCATAGCTCAAGTTCAGCCTGCGGGAAACCTTGAAGGAATCCTCCGCATAAAGTCCATATTCGATCAGCGACATTTCGCGGTTCGCAAGCGGACTCACACGCTGGCTTGTATGCGGCAGGCCGAGCAGGAAATCAGCATAGGGGCTGCCGGTGATCGATCCATCGAGCGAAAATGTCCCATAGTTCGGCACAACTCCATAGAAGTTCCGGTAGTGCTGAGCGCTGCCACCAAACTTCAATACATGCCTGCCCATCTGCCAGTCGACACTGTCATTGAAAGTCAGTATGCGGTTATCTGACTTCACGCCGCCTGAGACGCCGCTGAGCGATGTCAGACCGGCGATGGTGTACTTTTATGCTTTTGAATGCGTGCCACTACACCGGCGAAGAGGGAACACAGAATCGACCGGGCCGCGATTCAGAGCCCATCCAGCAATCACAAGCGGTATTGATCGTCGCTCACCTTTTCCATCCAGTCGACGACCTTTCCATTGAGCGTTTCGGCGATTGCTATATGCGTCATGCTGGTCGTCGGCGTTGCGCCGTGCCAGTGCTTCTCGCCCGGCGAGAACCAGACCACGTCCCCAGGCCGAATCTGCTCAACAGGCCCGCCTTCTCGCTGAGCCCATCCGCAGCCAGCCGTTACGATGAGGGTCTGGCCTAGCGGATGCGTGTGCCATGCCGTCCGCGCTCCCGGCTCGAATGTGACGCTGGCCCCTCCGACACGGGCTGGGTCAGCCGCCTGAAACGGCTGATCGATTCTTACTGTACCCGTGAACCAGTCGGATGGCCCTCTGCTCGATGGCTGCGAACCAATGCGTTTGATTTCCATACTTCCCTCTCTCCAAAGTGACTGTAAATGCAGGCTCGAAGGGCCCTTCTTCAAAAGATGCCCTTCGAGCAGATGGCGTTATGAGCAAAAATCGCGCCGGACGAGGCGGAGGACGACGGCTGTCCACCGCCTGGGATGCATGGCGCGATTCGCGTTATGAAGCAGATCCTTCGCTTCGCTCAGGATGACAAATTAAACGAGGCTCAGGATGACAAATTAAACGAGGCTCAGGGTGACAAAATTAAACGAGGCTCAGGGTGACAAAGCTAAATGAGGCTCAAAGCTAGATGAGACTCGTAGTGCTGACCGGCACTAGCGACCGGTCAACTTTTCCAGGTGTTCCGGATACCGATTGCCTTCAGCTTTGATCTTTGCGGCTCCGCTGTCGATCTCGCGCAGATCCTCTGCGCTAAGTTCCAACGCAACGGCTCCGATATTCTCATCCAAACGCGACAGCTTGGTTGTACCCGGAATTGGCACGATCCACGGCTTCTGGGCGAGCAGCCAGGCGAGAGCAATCTGGGCAGGCGTCGCGTTCTTCCGCTTTGCGATGGTGCCGAGCAGATCGACAAAAACCTGATTCGCCTTCATCGCTTCCGGAGTAAAGCGCGGAAGAGTGCTGCGGAAGTCATTGCTGGCCAGCTTCGTATTTGAATCCATCTTCCCGGTGAGGAAGCCCTTCCCCAGCGGGCTATAGGGAACCAGACCGATTCCGAGTTCCTCAAGGGTGGGGATCACTTCTTCTTCCGGCTTTCTCCACCACAGTGAGTACTCGCTCTGCAGTGCGGTCACAGGCTGAACGGCATGCGCGCGGCGAATCGTCTGCACACCCGCCTCCGAAAGCCCGAAGTGCTTTACCTTCCCTGCCTGAATCAGATCCTTGACTGCTCCCGCTACATCTTCAATCGGTACTTCCGGATCCACACGATGCTGGTAGAACAGGTCGATGGCATCGATCTGAAGGCGCTTGAGCGAGGCTTCAGCCACCTCCTTGATACGCTCGGGGCGGCTATTCAACCCCTGCCACCCTGGGCTGCCATCGGGATTGAGATTGAAGCCGAACTTGGTGGCAATCACCACCTGATCGCGGAGCGGAGAGAGCGCCTTCCCGACAAGCACCTCGTTGGTGAACGGCCCATAGACCTCTGCTGTGTCAAAGAAAGTGATGCCACGCTCCACAGCCGTACGCAGAAGAGAGATCATCTCCTTCTCGTCGTGAGGCGCTCCATAGGAGAAGCTCATGCCCATACATCCAAGGCCCAGGGCAGATACTTCCAGATTGCAGCTTCCCAGCTTGCGCTTCTTCATTTGTCTTTCCTCCAATTTTCGGATGGCAGTTCTCTAGGAGACTGCGGCTATGCGGTGCACTTCGCGCCAGTGCCCGGGGGGCATGCCCTCCCAGCTACGGAAGGCGCGAGCGAAAGAGTTGGCATCTTCATATCCCAGAAGATAGGCAGCCTCATTCAGTTCCAGTACGGAGTTGGTGAGGTAGTACCGAGCCATCTGGTGACGCGCTTCATCGAGGACGTGCTTGAAGCTGGAGCCCACCTCCTGCAGCCGACGCTGCAGCGTTCGCGAACTCATGTGCAGCCCTCGCGCAACCTCCTCGATGGTGGGGCGGCTCCCGGTGAATCTCTCCTGGATCGCGCCGCGCACCAGTTCCGTAAAGCTGTCGTTGCCGCTGCGGAGCTTGAGTTCTTTTTCAAACTGCGGAGCAAGCATCTCCAGCAGTTCTGCATTGCGGGTGACGAACGGGCATGCCGCATCCCCGGCGCGAAACACCATGGAGTTACGAGATGCCCCGAGTACCACCGGACAGCCGAAATGCCGTTCAAGCGCCTTCAGGTGTGCGCGCGGCCGCACAAACTCCACTCTTACTGGAGAGATGCGCGTACCGCTTCCCTGGCGTGCGATGTTGAGCACCCAGGCGAAGCAGTGTTCAATCAGCACCTGTGGCTCGACATCCATCGCCAGCGACCACCGGAACTGAATGCTCCACTCTTCGTCATCCATTTCCTGCAGAATCTCTTCCGGAGCGGACAACTTCTTGTAACGCGCCATGTGGCGAACTGCTGCGCCAAAATTCTCCGTCGAGAGAGCGGCGATGCCCATAGGATGAAAGCGTTCGATCTTGGTCTCGATGCCGAGCTTGAGGCCGATTGCAGGATCGTTGCTCACATCGCCGATCGCGCGCCAAAGCGCAAACAGCTCTTCGGTGGTAACAAGGATGCGGGTTTGATGGAAAAGGTCCTGGGGGAGGCCGGCTCTGCGCAGGACTGCAGAGACGCCGACCCCCAGTTCTTCCAACTTTGCCTGCAACAGGCCGGAAACTCGAAAGTGCTTAACCATTTCGTTTGACTCAAAGAAGTTTCTTTATCGGAGAGCAATTTACTCAGATTTGAGAGAAGCCATATCAATCGAGAAGCGATACTTCACATCGGACTTGAGCAACCGCTTGTATGCCTCATTGATCTGCTGGATAGCGATCATCTCTACGTCGGATGTGATGCTATGCGCGCCGCAGAAGTCCAGCATCTCCTGGGTTTCGGCAAGACCACCGATGGGCGAGCCGGAGACACTGCGACGGCCCATGATCAATCCAAAGGATTTTAAGCTTAGAGGCTTATCCGGCGCGCCAACCAGCGTCATGTTGCCATCGCGGGCAAGCAGGTTGATGTATGCGTTGATGTCGTGGTCAGCGGAAACCGCATCGAGGATGAAGTTGAAGCTGCCCGCATGCTTCTGCATTTGGTTGGCATCCCGCGAGAGAACAACCTCATCCGCACCGAGGCGCAGCGCATCTTCCACCTTGCTGGGCGACGTGGTGAAGACAACCGTGTGGGCTCCCAGCGCATGAGCAAACTTCACTCCCATGTGACCCAATCCGCCTAGACCGATGATGCCGACCTTCTGGCCTTTTGTGACACCCCAGTGGCGCATCGGCGAGTAGGTCGTAATTCCCGCGCACAGCAGAGGCGCTGCTGCGCCGAGATTGAGATTGGAAGGAATACTCAGGACGAAGTGCTCATCCACGACGATGCTGTCGGAGTAGCCGCCATAGGTAACGCCGCCGAGATGCTTATCGGGAGAGCCGTAGGTGAGCACCTGATTGGGACAGAACTGCTCCAGGCCGGCTTTGCATTCGGGACAGGTTCCATCGGAGCCGACCAGACAGCCCACACCGGCCAGATCGCCAGCCTTGAATTTGGTCACCGCAGAACCGACCTTGGTGACGCGTCCGACGATCTCATGCCCGGGAACGCACGGATAGACCGTAGGCATGACATCGCTCCACTCATTCCGGGCGTAGTGGAGATCGGAGTGGCAAACTCCGCAGAACAGAATCTCGATCTGGACATCGCGTTCGGTTAGATCGCGCCGCGCGATCACAGTAGAGGCAAGCGGCGAAGTCGCACTAGCAGTCGAATATGCTTTCGCGTTGTACATGCCCTTACATTAGACGCTCGCCAATCACCGCGATATGCAAAGCACGCCATTCTGCCTGCAAAGCGCGCCATTTATTCCGGGGAAAACAAAGAGGAGCCTTCACGAATTGAATGCAAAGGCCGACTATACTGGGGTTAAATGTCCAGACATATGTCAGTTTCCAGCCAGATGCAGCAGCGTGCCGAGCGGGTTCTACCTGGCGGCGTCGATTCCCCGGTTCGCGCCTTTCGTGCCGTCGGGGGAGCCCCCCCGTTTCTGCTGCGGGCGGAAGGCCAGTATCTATGGGATGCGGACGGAAATCGCTACCTGGACTACTTCGGCTCGTGGGGCCCCATGATTCTGGGTCACGCATTTCCGCCGGTGGTTCGAGCCATCCAGCACGCAGCGGCTCTTGGGGCCAGCTTTGGGGCGTCCACTCCGACGGAAGCGGACCTGGCCGAGCGCGTGATCCGGGCCTGCCCCTCCATCGAGAAGCTGCGCTTCGTCAGCTCCGGGACGGAGGCCACGATGTCGGCGATCCGTCTGGCGCGTGCCTTTACGAATCGCAAGTACATCGTGAAGTTTGAGGGCTGCTACCACGGCCATGCGGATGGGCTGCTGGTGAAGGCGGGCTCCGGCGTGGCAACGTTTGGCATACCGGGATCGGCGGGCGTGCCGGAGGAAACGGCGCACTTTACGCTGGCTCTGCCATTTAACGATATAGAGGCGGTGGAAGAAGCCTTTGCCAAACATGCGGGCGAGATTGCCTGCGTGATTGTGGAGCCGGTTGTGGGTAACATGGGCTGCGTCCCTGCGAAGACGGGCTATCTCCAGTTTCTACGCGAGATTACGGCTCGCACCGGGGCGCTGTTGATCTTCGATGAAGTCATGACGGGCTTCCGCGTGGCATTTGGGGGAGCACAGGCGCTCTACGACATCACTCCCGACCTGACCACCCTGGGCAAGATTATCGGTGGCGGATTGCCCTGCGGAGCCTTCGGCGGCCGCGCGGAGATTATGAATCTGCTGGCACCGCTGGGGCCGGTATACCAGGCAGGAACGCTGAGCGGAAACCCGCTAGCCATGGCCGCCGGAATCGCGACGCTCGAGTATCTGGAAGCGCACGAAGCGGAGATCTACGCGCGGCTGGAAGCAGCCAGCGCGGCAGTGGTGGATGGGGTAGCCGCCGAAGCGAAGAAGTCTGGCCTCGCGGTGACCGCAAACCGCGTGGGAGCGATGTTTACCTGGTTCTTTACCCCCGGCCCGGTGACCGACTTCGCAACCGCAGCCGCATCGGACACCGCGATTTTTGGGCGATTCCATCGCGCCATGCTGGATGCGGGTGTATGGCTGCCGCCCTCGCAGTTTGAAGCAGCGTTTCTCGGGACGGCGCACACGGATGCCGATATCGCATTCACCATCGAGGCGGCGAGAGAGGCATTCAAAGTGGTCCGGGAGGGGTAGGCTCGCAGAACCTGGGGTCTGCTTCGCCTACGGCCTGGCGGACGGCTCGCCCACATGCCAGGCCTCTGGCGTGATGAAGCGGAAGCCCAGTGGCTTGTAGCGGGCCAGCAGCGCCTGTGTGGCGATGACGGAGGAGGAGCGGTTCTGGCCGATTCCCTGCTGGCCTCCGTCGTGCAACAGGATGTTGCTGCCGCGGTTGCGGCTTTGATTTGCAGCAACACCGCGGACGACACGCCGCTCGACGGATTCGGGGCTGGGCGCATCCCAATCGTGGCCCATCACGTTCCACAGGACGGGCGTCAGGCCAAGCTTATGGGCAGTCGCGAGCACGTCTGGCCGACGGGCGCCGTGGGGAGGCCGAAAGTAGCGAACGGGCTGGCCGAGGGTATCCTCCAGCGCCTGATTGCACTCCTCGATCTCTTCGCGCACGTGGGCGGGCTTTTCAAAGAGCAACACGGGATGCGTCATGGTGTGATTGCCGATCAAGTGTCCGGCATTCGCCACGGCGCGGGCGATCTGCGGACGCTGGCGGACAAAGCGCCCGATGAAGAAGAAGGTGGCGCGCACATTGTTCTGCTCAAGGACTTCTAACAGCTTGTAAGTCCAGGGATCATTGGGGCCATCGTCGTAGGTCAAGGCGAGTTGGGAGGGATCGTGTCCCGCGACAATCGTGCGGCCGAAGATTTGCGAGGTTGGCCACATGGCGGCATAGGCATAGCCTCCCGCCGCAAGTCCAGCCGCCGCTCCCGTGATCGCCAGTTCAGGCAGCATATTGTTTAGTTTAGAGCATTCCGCTCCGGGACACGCGGCGACCTTCCGTGGGATGGATGCGGATGAGGAAGATTGATACGGTAGTTTTGCGGAGAAAACAGGTTTGTGTTACCTTCGTGTTTTCTTCGCTCAAGTTTGGAATGGTTGCAATATTGAGCATGGTTGAGGCGTAGAAAGTCATGGCCAACTTGTTTGATCCGCCGCATTTTATTGCCATCGAGGGTCCAATCCGCGTGGGGAAATCCACGCTGGCGGAGATCCTGGCAGATACGCTGCGGGCACGGCGCATCGTAGAGCCGGAGCACAATCCCTTTCTGGAAGAGTTTTATACCGGCAAAAAGTCGAGCGCGTTCGAAACGCAGATGTGGTTCCTGATGGAACGCTACGAGCAGATGCTGCGCGAAAGCACTCTGGGCTTTGAAGGCACGGCGGTAGCGGACTACATCTTTGAGAAGGATAAGATCTTCGCCTACATCAACCTGACGGACGAAGAGCTGAATCTTTATAACCGCTACTACAACATGTTCCGCGAGAAGATGCCGACGCCGGACCTGGTGATCTATCTGCAGGCTTCGCCGGAGATTTTGAAACAGCGGGTACGGCGTAAAGGTGTCAGCGGAGAACGGGCCATCAGCGACGACTATCTGGAGCAGGTGATCGCAGCGTATGAGCACTTCTTCTTTCATTACACATCGAGCGACCTGCTGGTGGTGAATACCTCGGACATCGACTTTGTGAACAACAATGCCGATCTCCAGATGCTACTGAAGCGGCTCTCCGAACCGATCAAGGGAACGCAATACTTTTTGCCCCTGGGGACAGAGAGGCAGATTTAACGGTGAGCCTGCCTGTTTCGATCCTTCGCCATCGGGCGTATACTCAGCCTTGTTCGGGCAGTATCCCCGAGTGAGGGGAACTGCACCAGGAGAGCACGATGAGTATCTCGCACTTCCGTGGGGCGGATGAAGCCGCTCCAGCCCTGGCGGAGATTCCTGCCAAAGTTACCAGCCAATCACTCAGAGAAAAGAAGCTCAACGGACAGCCGATCTCCGCGCTGACGGCGTATGACTACGCGACCGCGCGCCTGGTGGACGAGGCGGGAATCGATCTGATCCTGGTTGGCGATTCGCTGGCGATGGTGGTGATGGGCTACGACAGCACGCTTCCCGTTACCGTCGACGAAATGCTGCACCACACCAGGGCCGTACGCCGCGCGGTGAAGCGGGCCATGCTGGTCGCCGATATGCCTTACGGCTCCTATCACACAGATCTTGCCCATGGTATTGCCAACGCGATCCGTTTTGTGAAGGAAGGCGGAGCCGAGGCGGTGAAAATCGAGGGCGGCGAGAACCGCGTGGAGCTGATCGAGCGGCTTACCGACGCGGAGGTTCCCGTGGTCGGACACCTTGGGTTAACGCCGCAATCCGTGCACCGGATGGGCGGATACAAGGTGCAGGGCAAGTCCATTCCCGCGATCGAGAGGCTGATGAAGGATGCCCTGGCGCTGGAGCAGGCGGGCGTGATCGCCGTGGTGCTCGAAGGCATTCCGCGAGAAGTCGCACAGCAGATTACGGCCGAGCTGACGGTGCCGACGATTGGCATCGGCGCAGGGCCGGATACCGATGGGCAAATCCTGGTGCTGCATGACCTGGTGAACCTGACTTTCTCCGGGCGGGCGAAGTTTGTGCGCCAGTATGGCGATGCGGGGACGCTCCTGCGCGAGGCATTTGCGGCCTATCGCCATGATGTGGAGACGCGTAGCTTCCCCAGCGAAGCAGAGAGCTATCACCTGACGAAAGAGACGCGGGCAATGCTGGATGCCGAAAAAGTCGCGCGTCGCAAGGCATAGTTCGCTCGATGAAGACCCTGAAGACACCGGAAGAAATGCAGGCAGCCTGCCGCGATTTACGCAGGCAAGGCAAGCGAATTGGGCTGGTGCCGACGATGGGGGCCTTGCACGCGGGGCACCTCTCGCTGGTTCGCGCGGCGCGTGCGGCCTGCGATGTGGTTGCCGTGTCGATCTTCGTAAATCCCACGCAATTTGGCCCCAACGAAGACTTTTCGAACTATCCGCGCGACCTTGAGAGGGACAGCGCACTGCTTCTGGCGGAGGGCGTTGACCTGGTGTTCGCGCCTTCGGCCGAAGCGATGTATCCCGCGGGGGCGAGCACGTTTGTGACGGTGGAAGGGATAAGCGAGCGGCTGGATGGCGCTTCGCGGCCCGGCCATTTTCGCGGCGTGACAACAGTGGTGAGCAAGCTCCTGCACATCGTCATGCCGCAGCGAGCCTTCTTTGGCCAGAAGGACGCGGCACAGGTTGCAGTGCTGCGCTGGATGGTACGCGATCTGAATCTCGACGTGGAACTCGTGATCTGCCCCATCGTGCGCGAGGCGGATGGGCTGGCCCTGAGTTCGCGCAATGTGTATCTGGACCCGGAACATCGGCGGCAGGCGCTCGTGTTGAGCCGGGCCATGACTCGCGCACGCGAGGTTGCCGCAGCCGGGGAACACAGCAGCGCAAAGATTCTGCAGGAGGCGCGGGCAGTTCTCGCAAGCGAACCAGCGGTTCGCATCGACTACCTTGCCGCGGTGCATCCGGAGACGCTGGAAGACGTAGCGGATCTGCGGGAGGGCGCGCTGATCGCGGTCGCAGCCTATGTGGGGCCGACGCGGCTAATCGACAATGTAGTAATAGAAGAGAACAGTTGATTCGCGAAGAGCAGACGAGATCTCAGCGCCGGCCAGACACTTTGCCGGACACGAAGGCGTTTCCAGCCAGATAGAAGCGTAGCGGATGCTCGACCGCTTTGCGGATCCCGATGCGGGGAGTGGCAACGATCTCCCCGGCGCGAAAATCGTCATCGACAATCTGTAGTGGTGAAGCTGGCGAAGTTAGATCCACGCCGTTGTGGCTGGCGCGGGTGATGCCGAATGCCTGGGACAAGCGGCCGGGCCCGGAGGCGATGAGCCGGGCGGGCGCTAAAGGAGCTAGCCCGCGGTTGCGCCGCAGAACTTCTTCTGCAGAAGGGTCGCCCGCATCTCCGTTCGACACGGAAAGATGCAGCGGCTCAAGCGCACGGAAAAGTACACAACCTGCCTTGCCCTGCGGCTCGCAGGAGACATTGAGGCAGGAGTACATGCCATAGATGAAGTATACGTAGGCATGACCCGGCTCGCCAAAGAGGACCGCGTTGCGTGGAGTGATGCCGGAGAATGCGTGAGCCGCGGGATCCGTGACGCCGAGGTAAGCTTCCACCTCTACGATGCGCCCGGCGAGTTGGAAACCGCCGCTCCTGGCGACGAGAATTCTGCCCAGCAGCTTACGTGCCACTACCTCAGGGGACGCGTTATAGAAACTTCGCGGCAGCGGCAGCGCCTCTTTCTCCCGCAGCATCTCCTTTTCCCGTGAAAGATGAGTCCTGTCCATGCTATGAGTTGGAATGCTTCGAGCTATCCTCTCCTGATTTGCCGCGCGGCCGTTCCGGGAACAGCCACGCGGTCTGTGTTTTCCTGTCTATAACAGGGTATGCTCAGGCGATCTTCTCTTCCTTGAGAGCCGCCAGAACCTCTTCGGCGTGCCCTTCCGGCTTAACCTTGGGGAAGATCTTGAGGATTCGCTGATCGGGGCCGATGAGGAACGTCGTGCGCTCGATGCCCATCACTTTTTTGCCATACATATTCTTTTCTTTCAAAACGCCAAACTGTTTGCAGACCACTTCGTCTACATCTGCAAGGAGTGGATAAGGGAGATCGTATTTCTCTTTGAACTTCTTCTGTGCCGCGGGCGTATCGCGCGAGATGCCGAGCACGATTGCGCCGGCCTTCTGCAGCTTCTTGAAGGTATCGCGAAAGCCGCATGCCTCAATTGTGCAGCCGGGAGTGTCGGCCCTAGGATAGAAGAAGAGGATAACTGGCTTTCCAGAGAAATCCGATAGATGGACGGTGTGTTCCTGCTCATCCTGTAGAGTGAACTCAACCTTGTCATGCACTTCCATTTGAACTTTCCTTCCACGTGAGGAGTGACTGAAACGAATGCCGGGACATGCTTCATCACAGCGCCAGCCTGAATCGGATTATTGCATGCAATCGAGGAGCGGCAGGAGCACAAGCCGCAGTGTGTTGATGCCATCGATGCTGGCGGTCGCGGCAATGTTGTGCATCGGCGGCCTGGTAAGCGTCCCCCTCAACGCGCAGACACGCGGCCCCAAAGTGGTTAAGGCGCAGGAACTGCGAGCCACTGGCGTGCTGGAGTGGACTGGCGAGGCAGGCAAGCCAAGCGCCAGCCGGCTGATTCCCGTAGCGGTGTTTACCGGCGAACAGTATCAGGATGCGGGCGTTTACATGGCTCGTCCGGAGCCGATGGCCGTAGAAGGCGACACGGAATATGAGTTGCTGCAGGCGGGGATACCCAAGGGCCGCTTTGACATCTTCAGCGCTGGCAATACCCAGGGCTCGTGGTATGGATACGGCGTGTGGAAGCCGCTGGAAGAGGTAAAGGCGCCGAAGCTTTCCGTCTCAAAGGTGATGCCCGAGGTAGTGAAGGACGTCGATTCGGATCGCCCCCACTTGAGCAAGAAGGGAGACAAGCCCGACACCGGCTCCTCGCCGCAGCAGACCGCAGGCAAGGACTCGCCGCAGGCACGCGCTGGTACGGAGCCGCACGTGAGCAGCACGAGCGATGATCCGGACCGTCCGAAGCTCCGCAGGCGTCCCAAGACGGAGAGCAGTGGCGGCGACACGCCGGGAGAGGCTGTCTCTGGAGTCGAGGATACCGATCCTGACCGGCCAAAGATGCATCGCGGCATTCCAGCGGCGATGCGCGAGGAGAGCAAGCTGACGGGAACACCGCCAAGCCTGCACCAGATGGTGGCGCTCTCCACCACGGCGAACGATGAACCCCACTCCTACGTCTACCAATGGGCAGATGCAGCGGATGCCACGAAGATGCAGGCGTCGATGGAGAAGCTGGCCCGCGAAGCACTCGCCGGGCAGCGCACGCCGGAGCCGATTGGAGCTGCACATTCGGCGACCCCGGCACGGACTGCGCGCCGGACGACTGCGCATACCGCGAAATCCGCAAGTCCAGCGAACGCCGCAGCCAGCATGACCGTGGACGATTTCCGCGCATTTGAACTGTCCTACGGCGGAGGAGCCACCCTCGTGCTCTCCTGCAGAACGGCGGGCGAAGGGAACGCCGCGAAGTACGTTACATTGATTGCTCAGCCGGACTTCTATGGATCGCCACGGGTCATCTTTCAGCAGGTGACGGATGCCGGCCACCTGGACGTAACCCCGCGCATGAAGCTGATCGACGCGGCCGACACCGACGGCGATCACCGCGCGGAGCTGCTCTTTGAGCTGCGGGGCCGAGGCGAGCGGCAGTTTGGCATCTACCGCATCGTGAGCGGACGCGTCGAGCAGGTCTTTCTCACCAGCGAGCTTCCCTAGCCATCAAGCCACCGACGCTGTTGCTTACGGCCTTGGCAACTGGCTCGCATCCCACCCACCACCAATGGCGCGGATCAGGCGCACGCTGGCGGCAAACTGACGAGTGGTGATGTCCGCAGCGGAGCGCTGGTTGGTCAACTTCGCGGTTTGTGCCGTCAGCACTTCAAGGTATCCGGTGACTCCACCTGTGTAGCGATTGTTGGAGATCGTCAGAGATCGTTCTGCCGAGGTGACTGCATCGCGCTCGCTGCGCGATTCCTCATCGAGGAGTCGCAGGGCGGCGAGGCTATCTTCCACCTCCTGAAACGAATTGAGAACGCTCTCCCGGTAGTCAGAGGCGGTGGCCTCGTAGAGGTCACGCGACTGCTGCGTGAGGGCATGGCGGCGGCCAGCGTCGAAGAGCAACTCCGAGGCGGAGGCGCCCAACGACCATAGGGCTCCGGGGCCCTGGATCAATGTGCTGATGCCCCCGGACTCAAAACCGCCGTTGCCACCGAGGGTAATGTTGGGATAGTAGGCGGAGATGGCAAGCCCGATCTGCGCATTGGCGGCCTGTACACGGCGCTCGGCAGCAGCGACATCCGGCCGGCGCTCGAGCAACTGAGAAGGCAGACCGGCAGGAACGGCGGGAAGCGGTAGATTGAGCGGGGCCGCGGCCAGCGAAAAGCTCGATGCAGGCACTCCGACAAGGGTAGCGATAGCGTGCTCAAACTGTGCCCGCGCCACACCTACATCGATTGCCTGCGAGCGCGTGCTGCGCAGTTGCGTCTCGGCCTGAGCCACGTCGGAGTCGGAAGCGACGCCGCCATGAAAGCGGCGCTGCGTCAGCTCAAGAGACCCCTCGTAATCCGCGACCGTGGAATCCAGCAACTGCTTTTGCAGGTCAAGACCGCGAAGCTGGAAGTAGTCCAGCGCAAGCTCGGATCGCAGGCTGAGTTCCACGCCGGCGAGATCGGCTGCACTGGCCTGGGCATTGGCCTTTGCGGCTTCGACGCTGCGTCGTACGCGGCCCCACAAATCCGGTTCCCACGTGGCCTGCCCCTGGAGCACGAGGTCGCCGTAATTCGTCTTCGATCCGGGCACGTAGACCGCGCGCCGCTGCGACGGATGCAGCCGCTGCGCATCTGCTCCAACGGAGAGCGCGGGATAAGCATCGGCGCGAGCTACGCGAACCTGCTCCTGCGCGGCGAGGTAGCGCTCGGTTGCCGCACGCAGTGTCTGGTTGGAGACGACGACCTGCTCCTCAAGAGAATTGAGCTGTGGATCGCCATAAATCTCCCACCACTTGCCGCGATGGGCGGCGTCTTCCGGCTGCGCCTGCTTCCATGTTCCGTCCGGCGGATTGGGAGGGGGTTGCTGCTCTTTGAATGCTGGAGGCGCAGGGGCGGCAGGGCGATGATAGTTGGGGCCAACGGTGCAGCCCGCCAGCGCACACACCGCCAGGGATCCGATGGAGAGGAGAAAAGCCCTCATCACTTTTTCTCTCCTGCTGCGCTGGGTGCAGCCTCCTGAGACTTGGGACGCTCCACAACATTTACCTTTTCGCCTTCCACCAGAGAGTCGGGCGGATCCTGGACGACTCGGGCATTGCTGTCGAGCCCACCGATAATCTGCACGAATTTCCCGTCGTCTTCGCCCATGGTGATGGGTACGAGATGCACGCGGTCGCCGTCTCCCACGACCGCGACGCGCAGGCCCTCGGAACGGAAGATGAGAGCGGAAACAGGAATGATCACGGATGGCCCATCCGGCTTCACTCTGAAGCGCACTTGCGCGAAGGCGCCAGGCATCAGCTCCCGCTTGCGATTCTCCACATCGAACTCAACCAGTAAGGTGCGGGAACTTGGATCGATTGCATTGGAGGTCCGGACCAGGTGCGCGGCGAACTTTCGATTGGGGTACTCGATGAGGGTGAGCTCCGCCGGCAGTTGCGGCTTCATGCTGAGCGAATAGACCTGGGGCACATTCACATAGACACGAAGCGTCTCAACGGCAGAAAGGTGGAAGAGCTCCTTCCCTGCACCGGCATCGACAAGTTCGCCCACATCTACATTGCGCGCGGTGATGACTCCATCAAAAGGGGCGTAGATACGCTCGAAGGACTGAAGCTCTTTCAGCCTCCGCACATTTGCCTGCAGGGAGCTGACCGTCGAACTGGTCGCCTTGGCCTGGCTCTCGAAGTTTTCCGTGTCCTGCACAGACACCGAATTGGTCTTCAGCAGGTCCCGGTAACGGGTGGCATTGGCCTGCGCAACGGTGGCGTTGGCTTGTGCCACAGCAAGCTCTCCCTGTGCCTGTTGAAGCTGCTGATCCAGCTCCGGTGTACTGAGAACCGCGAGCAACTGGCCCTTCTTCACATGGGCGCCGATGTCGAAGTACCACTTCTGCAGATAGCCGCTGGTACGCGCATTGATGGACGCGTCCGTGTAAGCGCTGAGGCTGCCGGGCAGCTGGACCTCCTGCTGAGGATATCCGGGCATCGGCGGAGCGATCAGAACGGTGGGTGCGGCAAGGGCAATCGTCTGGTCGCGGAGTACCGTTCTCGCGCGAAGGCGAGGCACGATGCCTGAAATCGCCACAATGACTGCTACACATAGCAGGACAACAACCGCCCAGAGGGCGCGACGAGGGGAGAGGCTCTGTTGACTCGATGGCCGCTCGCTCATTTCGTGCTGGTTCATAGATTCGTCCTTCAACCGGTAACTATTGCCTGATCTGTTTTCTGAGCCGCTGCGCGTTGACGGCGCCTGCGCTCAATGGCGCCATGCACCGCACTGAAAAATGTCGGAACAAAGAGCAGTGTGGCGACAGTCGCGAAGAGCAACCCGCCAATGACCGCACGCCCCAGCGGTGCATTCTGTTCGCCGCCATCGCCCATACCAAGGGCCATCGGCACCATACCGATGATCATGGCCAGCGCGGTCATGATGACGGGGCGAAAGCGCGTGGAGCCGGCGACGATCGCCGCGCGACGGGCATCCCCCACCATGACCTCCAATTGCTCGCGGGCAAAGCTGACCACGAGAATCGAATTGGCGGTGGCCACGCCCATGCACATAATCGCGCCGGTAAGAGCCGGAACGCTGAGACGGGTGTGGGTAACAAAGAGAAACCACACGATACCGGCCAACGCAGCGGGCAACGCCCCAATAATAATGAGCGGATCCAGCCAGGACTGAAAGTTAACCACGATCAGCAGGTATACGAAGAGGATGGAAAATATCAATCCGGCGATGAGGCCCGTATACGCTGTGCGCATGGTCTCGACTTCGCCCCGCACGCTGATCTGCGAGCCACGCGGTAGCTCCTTCCGGTGGGCGTCGAGTATCTTCTCTATCTGCTTATCCACGCTGCCCAGATCGCTGTTGACCACGTTGGCATAGATATCGATCACGGGCTGGACGTCATAGTGGCTGACGGTCGCGAGTTCGGAGCCGCGTGTGATGGTAGCCAGGTTGCCGAGGATCTGGATCGGCTTCCCTCCCATGCTGGGTGTGGTGGCCTGACCGCCTGAGGTAGAAGTATTCGCACCCGACGCGGTGGTGCTGTTGCGTGTGATGGGGATGTTCTTGAGGTCCTGCAACGTATCGAGGCTGTATTGTGGCGCTTGCACCGCGATGTTGTAGCTAACGCCGTTCTGCGGATTGAGCCAGAACGATGGCGAGGTCTGGAAGCTTCCGCTGAGAGCCACCAGAAGATTTCCAGCGACATCGCGCTGCGCGAGTCCCATATCCTGCGCCTTGGTGCGGTCCACGTTCACATAGAGCTTCGGACTGTCGAAGGGTTGCTGGATGCGAATGCCCGCCGTGCCGGGAACGAATTTAATTTCGTTCATCAACTTTTCGGCAAAGGCACGATTTGCCATCAGGTTCGGCCCAACCACCTGAATATCGATCGGCGAGGAGAGGCCGAAGTTGAGGATCTGGGTCACGATATCGACCGGCAGAGTATAGAAGATAACTCCGGGGAACTCCTGCGCGAGGATGGTGCGGAGATGCGCGAGATGCTCGTCGGTGGGCTTGTGCTCCTTCGCAAGCGATACCAGGATGTCGGCATCCCCGGGACCAACCGGCGCCGAGTTGCTGTAGGAGAGATTCAGGCCGCTGTAGGGTATGCCTACGTTGTCGATGATGTTGTTGAGTTCGCTCGGCGGAATTTCGCGCCGAATCACCTGGTCGACGCGATCGCATAAGTTCGCAGTCTCTTCGATACGCGTACCAGTGCGGGCGCGCAGATGCAGCTTGAATTGCCCGCTATCTACGGATGGAAAGAAGTCGCGCCCCAGCCAGGGAGCGAGCACCGCAGCCGAACCCAGGCAGAAGACCACGAAGAGCGTCAGAAAGACGGTGGCGTGCATAACGCATAGCTCCAGCAGACGGGTGTAGGAGTTGCGGATGCGCGCAAAGACATTCTCAAAGCCAAGCTGAAAACGCGTCCAGGGATTCCGGCTGTTTAATTTGCGCTCTTCTTCTTCGTCGTCATGCTCCTTAAGAAGAAAGAGCGCCATGGAGGGGACAAGAGTCCGCGAGAGCAGGTACGAGGCGAGCATGGCGAAGACTACCGCTTCCGCCAGGGGCACGAAGAGGTATCGCGCCACGCCTCCAAGGAAAAACATGGGCACAAAGACGATGCAGATCGCGAGCGTAGAGACAAAGGCGGGGATGGCGATCTCTGCGGAGCCATCGATGATCGCCTGTTCCAGAACCTTGCCCCCTTCGAGATTGCGATTGATGTTCTCGATGGCGACGGTGGCATCATCCACCAGAATTCCTACGGCAAGCGCGAGGCCGCCCAGAGTCATGATATTGATGGTTTCGCCCAGCGCACTCAACACAATGATGGAGCTGAGGATGGAGAGCGGGATGGAGACGGCGATGATGATCGTGCTGCGCCAGCTTCCGAGGAAGAGCAGGATCATGACGCCGGTGAGACATGCGGCGATGATGCCCTCGCGGACCACTCCGCTAATTGCCGAACGCACGAAGATCGACTGATCGGACAGGAGATCAATCTTAAGCTGTGGAGGCAGCTGCGACTTAATCATCGGCAGCTTCTTCCGGATGCTGCCAATAATGTCGAGCGTGGAGGCGCTGCCGGTCTTCTGGATCGTCATCAGGGCGGCCCGCTGCCCATCGACGCGAACGATGTTGGTCTGCGGCGGAGATCCGTCGCGAACGTGGGCGACATCGTGCACGTAGACCATGGAGCCGTCGATGGTACGGATGGGCAGGTCGTTGAGAGCCTGGATATTCGTAGAGCTGCTATTCGTCTCGACTGCATATTCGAGCTCGCTTAGCTTGAGCGTGCCCGCGGGCAAGATGATGTTCTGTGCAGAGATGGCGTTGACTACATCCGATGGCGAAAGCTTCTTGGCCTGCAGAGCGGTCAAGTCGAGATCCACCTGAACCTGACGCATCCGGCCGCCGTAGGGGAACGGAATGGATGCCCCCTGAACAGTGGCTAGCTGAGTACGAATGAAGTTAACGCCAAAATCGTTGAGTTGCTGCTCGTTCAGCCCCTGGCCGGAGAGCGCCAGTTGAAGGATCGGAACACTGGAAGCGCTATAGGTAATGATGAATGGAGGGTTGGTTCCCGGAGGGAACTGGCGCAACTGCGTTTGGGAGACTGCGGTAATTTGCGCGACAGCGTTCGCCACATTCACATGAGGCTGGAAGTACACCTTGATGATCGCGAGCCCGCTGAGTGTTTGCGACTCGATATGCTCGATGTCGTTCACGGTCGTCGTCATCGAGCGTTCGCTGGGGGTCACCAGGCGGTTGGCCATCTCCTCTGCGGAGAGCCCGCCATAGTTCCATATCACCGTAACGATCGGGATATTGATATCGGGGAAGATATCAGTCGGGGTCCGGAGGATGGCGACAGGGCCGAGAATGAGCAGCAGAAGCGCAAAAACGACGAATGTATAGGGACGTCTCAGCGCGAGGCGAACAATCCACATAAGGTTCTACTTCTCTCCTCGGGCGTTCGGGAATCCGCGCCCCATCAGCGACAGAACTGGAAATGGTTGGATATCAGATATTTTACGCACTGGCTCAGCAAAAGCACAGGCAGGAACCAAGGCCACGCTTGTCTATAGGTTACCGGCCAAAGCGGAACAGGGCCGGGTTCGCGGTTTTCAGGTGATGCCGTTAACGTACCGCACTCTCAGGGAGAGCCGCAGGAAGAACCAAATATCTTCCTTAGTAGACGCGGAAGCGCGCCGCAAAGACGCAAAAGGCGTGCAAAAAGTTGCACCAGGCCATGCGATCCACGCAGATTAATAATCCAGTTTCTTGAAGATAGCTTCCGGGATGCAGCGGACAACGAAGAGAATCGCCGCCCAGAACGGTGGGATGTAGGCGATGTCTTTTCGTTTCTCAATGGCTCGCAATATCAGCCGGGCGGCGCGCTCTGGCGTGGCGAAGAGCGGGTTGTGGTCAACGTGTGCGGTCATCTGCGTCGCAATATAGCCGGGGCGCAGGGTGAGCACGTGGACTCCGCTGCGGTCGACGCGGTTACGCACCCCATCCAGAAATGTATTAAGGCCAGCCTTCGACGCTCCGTATATGTAGTTACTCTTGCGTCCGCGATCGCCGGCCACAGAGGAAAGCACCGCGAGTGTGCCCTGTCCCGCGGCCTGGAAGTAATTGGCGAGCCAGGTAATCAGTGAAACGGCGGAGAGCAGGTTTGTCTGCAAGACATGGGCAGCAGCGGGATAGCTGGATTCTCCTTCCGCCTGGTTGCCGAGGACACCGTGCGCCAGAAAAGCAAGATCGATGGCACCCAGCGAGCTTGCGGCCTCGGTCAACACCTCCGGGTGACTCGCGGTATCGTTCAGGTCGAGCACCCGGCTCTCGACGGAGGCGGCCCCGCGAGTCCTCAGGTCCATTTCTACGGCGGCAAGTTTGAGAGGATCGCGGGCCACCAGAAAGAAGCTTGCACCGCGCGCCGCCAGCAGCCGCATGACGGCAGTGGCGATGCCCGAGGTCGCTCCGAGGACGAGAATCCGCGATGGGAGCACAGGTGCAGAACGAGGATCAGCCACGCGCCGTCACCCTCTCCCAGAAGCTGGAGCGAAACGCAGGATCGACATACGCGGCAAACTGCTGCCACTGCGGATAGAAGCCTTGAAACTGAGTCGCGGTCATCTGCGTGTCCTTGGCGGGGTAGAGGCGGCCTCCGTGCTCCGCCGTAATTCGCGCCAGCTTGCCGAGCAGATCGAGGGTCTCTTCGCCGCGCATTGGAAAATCCAGCGCGAGGCTGATGCCGGGCATGGGGAAGGACATGATTCCGGGAGAGACCGCATCGCCGAAGACCTTCAGCACGGCCAGGAATGAGGTGAGGCGCGCAGCGGAGATGGCTTTGAATAACTGCAACATGGCAAGCGGATCCGCCGCCTGGGGAAGAACACACTGGAACTGGACAAAGCCGCGCTTGCCATACAGCCGATTCCAGTGCAGAAGGCGGTCCAGCGGATAGAAGAATCGGTCGTAGCTGAGCAGGCGTGGCTGTTGCCGCGTCCGATGCAGGTGGAAGTAGAGTGCATTGCATGCGGCGACGCTGCCTCGGTTGAGGACGAATCCGGGTAGATCCAACGGCAGGTTCCAGGAGCGGAGCGGCATCGGCGTGAGCGGCTCCACGACTTCGGAGTGAGTCGCTGCCATGAAAACACCGCGAGCAAAGTTGCGTCCCGTCGCGGTGGAATCCATCCACCCAAGCGAGTACTCCGTGGACTGGTGGGCGAGAGAGAGCGAGAGGAACTCGTCGAGGCCGTGAAACTGACGGATCTCGCAACGGACGAGGGGTGAGACGATGCGCCGAAGCTGAATCTCTGCAGATAGGATGAGTCCGGTGAGCCCCATGCCGGCGATCGTGGCGCGAAACCACTCCACATTCTGCTGCGGCGAGCAGGTGAACCGGGAGCCATCCGAACGAGCCAGCTCCAGACTGCGGACATAGCGCCCGAAGGTTCCGGCGGTGTGATGGTTTTTGCCGTGGACATCGTTGGCGATTGCGCCGCCCACGGTGACGTACCGGGTGCCGGGCGTAACCGGAAGAAACCAGCCTCGCGGAACACAGAGGCGGAGGATTTCATCCAGCGTGACTCCCGCCTCACAGCGCAGGACGCCGGTCTGCTCATCCAGAGATTGAAAACGGTCGAGGCCGCGCGTATCGAGAAGCGTACCGTTCGCAATCAGGCAGACATCCCCATAACTGCGCCCCATCCCGACAGGAAGCATGCGCAGCGGAGAGGAAACGGTCCCCTCGGCAGCCCGTGGCGGAGGAAAATCCGAGGCCCAATACAGGGGAACAACCGTGGCGGCAAGCGATGGGTAACGACCCCAGGACTCGAATCTTGACTCGAATTTTGGCGGATTATTCTTTCGCGCCATTCGGTATCAGCTTGTCCGTTCGGTAGGTGGAACAGTCGATAGGTGGAACAGCCTTCCTCTCAGAGAGCGAGAAGCGCAACGATCAGCACCGCAATGCCAATGAGTATACTCATGCGATCTGTCACGGCGAATACAACCGGATCCTCGTCCATCTCGCCGCGGGATGCCAGCAGCCAGACACGGCTTAACCATAGCAGCATCAAAGGATCGATCAGCCACATTCGCGCCGGGTGACGATAGAGAGCCTCCACCTCATGGCCGGTGATGTAGAGCGAAAAGATCACGACAGCCGAGTAGGCACTGGCGGTTCCGAAACTGCGCAACTGATCCATATCGACCAGCAGGTATCCACGGCCGTTGGCGGGTACAGCACCGCGGGCGCGCAGGTTCTGGAGTTCGCTGTAGCGCTTGACCATGGCCAGGCTGAGGAAGAGAAACACAGACAGCCCGGCAAGCCAGTGAGAGATCGGGGTCTCGGTTGCCGCCGCTCCGGCAAGCATTCGCAGCGTGTAGAGGCCAGAGAGAACGAAGACGTCTACCAACGCTATCCGCTTCAAACCAAAGGAGTATGCGTTCGTAACCAGCAGGTAGAAGAGAATCCAGAGGGTGAACTGGTGCGGCAGCTGCGTCAATCCCGCGAAGGCCAGCAGCAGCAGGCCCACCGCCGTTATAACCCCGGTGAGAACCGAAAGATCGCCGGCAGCGAATGGCCGAAAACGTTTCTGCGGATGGGCCCGGTCGGCCTCAATATCCAGCAGGTCATTGACGATGTAAGTAGCCGAAGCGCAGAAGCTGAAGCTGAAGAACGCCAGCAGCGCGCTCACCACTCCCCGCAGGTTAAGGGTGTGGGCCAGCAGAAGAGGCAGAAAGATCAGCGTGTTCTTGGCCCACTGGTGCAGGCGTGCCGCCTTGATGAGCGCCTTCCAGAGCGGTGGCGAGTCGTTAAACTGCCGCGCAATCCTGAGTTTGCGAGCGCGCAGGCGCAGACGCAGTGTCAGTTGCGGGTTAGCCACCATTGCCTGGTGAGCATGCTGGAGCAGCGGAAGATCGGGCGTGGCATTGCCGATGTAGTCAAATCCCTCATCGGGAAACTGGTTTCGCAGCGATTCGAGCTTATTGGCGCCGGTGAGGTTGATCTCCCCGTCGCTGGCAAGAACGCCGGAAAAGATATTGAGATGAGCCGCGACGCGCTGGGCCACATCACCGTCTGCCCCGGTAGCAAGGTGAATCTTTCTCCCCAGGCTGTGCTCGGTCTTCAGATACTCCAGCAGGGGCCGGTTGTAAGGAAGCCGCTTTACGTCCAGGGTAACCTGCGAGTTCACGAACTGCTTGAACCGCGCTTTGCCCTGGAATACGAGGCTAAACAGTCGGGGAAGCGCTGCCGGCTTCCTTCTCAGAAGGATGAGGAGAGAATCCGACAGAGTGTCGGATTTGACGAGAGTTCCGTCGAGATCAACGCAGAGTGGCCGGGGATCCGGCAGGCGCAGTGCTGTCCCCGGCGCGGCCGTAAGCGACGGCGTTTCATACGCCGGGTGGTCCGATGCTGCCGCGGATGTGGGGCCTTGCGTCACTTAGAAAGTATAAATGGGGTCTCCATTTGCGCCTGTGACCATGATGCGCATACTTTGCCCCCTGATGGAGGGCGGCGGAAGCGGTCGGGTCCTCTTCACCCCCCTGCATTCGCGCTCCTAATCTGAAAAGATCCTGTTCAACTTGCTGTCAGGGCATCTCAATATAGAGAATAGCTATAGGCTGGAAGAATCCCGTTGAAAGGCTGCCGTGACGGGGCAGATGCTGCTTAGATGATTTCCCCGAAACGGGGGCGATACCGGAGCAGCGAAATCCGGGCCAAAGATGTAGCGGAATCCAGAGTTGGAAACCTTTCTCCGCGCTGATTCGTCCGTCTTCTTATCCCTGTGCGCCGGGATACGCCATTTGAGTACGCCAAACTTTTTGATCGAAGTATCAGGAAAGACCATTGAACCCAATGCCTTCAGCACCAGCGTCCGAGAGCAGACAGCGTGAGGTTGGAGTCCTGCCCCCACCGCCCAACGTGCCGCCCGAAAAGAAGCGAAACATGGGAGTGCGCTACGTCGTATTCGCGCTCCTGATTCTTGCCGTAGGCTTCGGCGCGTGGCGCATTCGCAGCGGCCGTAAGCAGGCAGCGGCGGACGCCGCCCAGAAACAGGCTGCAATGGCCAACCGGCCCACGCCGGTGCAGGTGACCACCGTTCAGCAGCGGTCCATGCCGATATTTCTCAGCGCGCTGGGCAACGTAACGCCCTACAACACCGTGACGTTGAAGGCCAGGGTGACGGGAGAGTTGACCCAGGTGAACTTTACCGAGGGCCAGAAGGTCTACCAGGGGCAGACGCTGATGGTGATCGACCGGCGTCCCTTCCAGGCAGCGCTGGACCAGGCGCGGGGCCAGCTGGCCCATGATCAGGCGCTCCTGAAGAATGCTGCCGCGGAATTTGCACGCTACCAGGCTCTCTACAAAGCGGGCGTCATCTCCCGGGAGTCGCTCGACACGCAGGAATCGGCCTATGGGCAGTATCAGGGCGCGATCACTTCCGACCAGGCAGCTATTGAAACGGCGGCGCTGCAACTGAGGTATTGCACGATCACTTCACCCATCAACGGCCGCATCGGCCTGCGACTGGTAGACCGCGGCAATCTAATTACCGCGAACACCACGAACCTCATTGTCATCAACCAGGTGCAGCCGATCGCAGCGTACTTCACCCTGCCCGAGGATCAGCTTCCCCAGGTTCTCAAGAAGCTGTCTGCCTCGCAGCGGCTCAGCGTGGAGGCCTATGACCGGGCCGACGTGCAGCAACTGGCAACCGGATACCTGCTGACAGCCGACAACCAGATCGACCCGACCACGGGCACAGGCAAACTGAAGGCTGTCTTCCAGAACGAAGATAATGCGCTTTTTCCGAACCAATTCATAAATATTCACCTGATTCTGGAACAGAAGCCGGACGCGATTGTGGTTCCAGCGGTTGCCCTGCAACATGGAACACGCGGCGACTTTGTGTGGCTGCTGAAGGATGACAAGACCGTCACCATGCAGCCGGTTCAGGCATTGCTGACCGAAGGATCGCGAACCATCTTGCAGAGCGGCGTGACCGCTGGCCAGGTAGTGGTTGTGGATGGAGCCGACCGTCTGCGGCAAGGCAGCAAGGTTGACGCGAGGCAGGCGAGGCCGGATCGAGCGGCTGGCGTTGCCAACCTGCAACCCGGAACTGCAACGGCGCCTGCCGGCGCCCAGGGCGCGAATCCGCAGCCTGCAAAGAGAATGAGACAGCAGTGAACCCCTCCAAACCATTTATTCTCAGGCCGGTCGCTACCTCGCTTCTGATGGCGGCGATTCTGCTTGCCGGCTTTGTTGCCTATCGGCAACTGCCCGTCTCCGCGCTGCCGGAAGTGGATTACCCCATCATTCAGGTAGTGACCTTCTATCCCGGAGCGGGCCCGGTGGTGATGGCATCCTCGGTAACCGCGCCGCTGGAGCGGCAGTTTGGCCAGATGCCCGGATTGAAGCAGATGACCTCAACCAGTTCCGGTGGCGGCTCTGTCATCACGCTGGAGTTCGAGCTTGAGGAGAACATCGATGTAGCGGAGCAAGAGGTGCAGGCAGGGATCAACGCCGCGACCAGCTTCCTTCCGACCGATTTGCCGAATCCTCCGGTGTACAGCAAAGTCAATCCGGCAGATTCGCCGATCCTGACGCTCGCGCTGACCTCGGACACCATGCCACTGCAGCAGATCGAAGATGTAGCGGATACCAACCTGGCGCAGAAGATTTCTCAGGTTACCGGGGTCGGGCTGGTCTCGATCGCCGGAGGTCAGAAGCCGGCGGTGCGCATCCAGGCGAATCCGGCGCAGCTTTCGTCTTATGGATTGAGTCTTGAAGATCTGCGCATCTCGCTGGCAGCAAGCAATGTCGATCAGGCCAAGGGCAACCTGAATGGCACGCGCCAGGCCTACACAATCGGCGCGAACGATCAGTTGCTCACCAGCAGCGATTACAAACCTGTCGTGATCGCCTATCGCAACGGCGCACCGGTGCGCATGTCCGATGTTGCCAACGTAGTCGACGGCGCGGAGAACACCCGGCAGGCTGCATGGATGGACCAGATTCCGGCGGTCATCGTGAACATTCAGCGGCAGCCGGGCGCCAACATCATCGGCGTAGTGGATCGCATTGAGAAGCTGATGCCGCAGTTGAAGGCAAGCCTGCCCGCTGCGGTCAAGGTGACGGTCCTGACCGACCGCACGACAACAATCCGCGCCTCGGTCAAGGATGTACAGTTCACGCTGATCCTGACCATCGCGCTGGTCGTGATGGTGATTTTTCTCTTTCTGCGAAATCTCGCCGCAACGGTGATTCCCAGCGTGGCCGTTCCGCTGTCGCTGGTCGGCACCTTTGGCATCATGTACCTGCTGGGATACAGCCTGAACAACCTGACGCTGATGGCGCTGACGATCTCGACGGGCTTTGTCGTCGACGACGCGATCGTGATGATCGAGAATATCTCGCGCTATATCGAAGAAGGCGATTCCCCGCTGGAAGCGGCGCTGAAAGGCTCCGAGCAGATCGGCTTCACGATTGTATCGCTGACGGTTTCTCTGATTGCGGTATTGATTCCGCTGCTCTTCATGGGAGATGTGGTCGGCAGGCTCTTCCGGGAATTTGCCATCACGCTGGCGGTCACCATCCTGGTTTCCGCCATAGTATCGCTGACGCTCACGCCGATGATGTGCGCCAAGATCCTGCGGCACAAGCCGGTCGAGCAACAGGGCCGCATCTACCAGTTTTCCGAGCACTTCTTCAACACCGTCATCGCGAAGTATGCTTCCACCCTGCGCTTTGTGCTGCGCCATCAATTCGTAACACTGATGGTTACGATCAGCACATTGGTGCTGACCCTGGTTCTCTATATCGTGGTTCCCAAGGGGTTTTTCCCGGTGCAGGACACCGGAGTTCTGCTGGGCATCTCGGAAGCGCCGCAGACCGTATCCTTTTCCAATATGGCGGTGCGTCAGCAGCGGCTGGCAGACCTCATCCTGAAGGATCCGGATGTAGAGAGCCTGTCTTCTTTTATCGGAGTAGACGGCACAAACACTACCCTGAACAGCGGCAGAATCCAGATCAACCTGAAGCCGCACGATCAGCGGAGCAGCAGCGCATCTGACGTCATCCGCAGGCTGCAGCCGCAGTTGGCGGCGGTGGAAGGAATCGTGTTGTACCTGCAACCGATGCAGGACCTGACGGTGGAAGATCGCGTGAGCCGCACCCAGTATCAATATTCGCTGGAAGATCCGAACACGGCGGAGTTGATGGACTTCACCCCGAGGCTGATTGCAGAGCTGAGCAAGCAGCCTGAACTTCGCGATGTCGCCAGCGACCTGCAGGACCAGGGACTCGAAGCAAACCTGGTGATCGACCGCGATACCGCTTCGCGTCTCGGCGTTACTGTGCAGGCCATCGACAATACTCTGTACGATGCGTTTGGCCAGCGCCAGATCTCCACCATGTTCACGCAGTTGAACCAGTACCACGTAGTGCTGGAGGTGCAGCCGGGATTTCAGGATCACCCGGACGACCTGAGCAAGATCTACGTGAAGTCAGCCTCAGGCGAACAGGTTCCGCTCAGCGCCTTTACGCATTTTGAGCCGCGTACCGCAGCACTTGCTATCAATCATCAGGGCCAGTTCCCTGCCGTCACTGTCTCCTTTAACCTCGCACCCAACACATCCCTGGGAGATGCGGTAAAGGCGATTCAGCGCGTGGAGCAGCAGATCGGGATGCCGGCTAGCATCAACGCCAGCTTCCAGGGAACAGCGCAGGCCTTCCAGTCTTCTCTGACGAACGAACCCCTGCTGATTCTGGCTGCGCTCATCACGGTTTACATTGTGCTTGGCGTCCTCTATGAGAGCTACATCCACCCCATCACGATCATCTCCACGCTGCCTTCCGCTGGCGTGGGAGCGCTGCTGGCTCTGCTGATCTGCCACACGGACTTCGGCGTGATTGCGCTGATCGGCATTATTCTGCTGATCGGCATTGTGAAGAAGAATGCAATCATGATGATCGACTTTGCACTGGAGGCGGAGCGCAAACATGGGAAGTCTCCGGAGGAGTCGATCTACGAGGCGTGCCTTCTGCGCTTCCGTCCCATCATGATGACGACAATGGCGGCGCTGCTCGGCGGGCTTCCTCTTGCGCTGGGCACCGGTGTCGGCTCGGAGCTGCGGCGGCCGTTGGGCATCACCATCGTGGGCGGCCTGATTGTTTCCCAACTGTTGACGCTCTACACCACGCCGGTGGTCTATCTATACTTCAGCCGGCTGGCGGAACGGCTATCGAAGAAGACAACTCACACACTCTACGAGGAGCCCGCGGTTTCCGCGGATTAGGGCAGGCACAGGACAATGCATCTTTCCGCGCCATTTATCCGCCGGCCCGTCGCCACCTCGCTGCTGAGCATGGCTCTGCTGCTGGCTGGATCGGTAGCATATAACCTGCTGCCGGTAGCCTCTCTGCCGGAGATTGAGTTTCCCACGATCGGCGTAGGCGCGGGCCTGCCTGGCGCCAGCCCCGAAACCATGGCGTCCGCGGTGGCCACTCCGCTGGAGCGGCAGTTTGGACGCATCGCAGGCGTTACGCAGATGACCTCTGCCAGCTCCCTGGGCGGCACGTCCGTAACCTTGCAGTTCGATCTGAACCGTAATATCGACGCGGCAGCGCGAGACGTGCAGGCCTCCATCAATGCAGCACGCGGACAACTGCCATCGAACCTTCCATCGAATCCCAACTACCGCAAGGTGAACCCGGCCGACGCGCCGATCATGATTCTAACCATGACTTCGGACACGGTGCCGAAGGCGAATATCTACGATCTCGCCGATTCGATCCTGGCACAGAAGATCAGCCAGATTGCGGGCATTGGACAGGTGTTTGTCGGAGGCAGCTCGAGTCCCGCCGTACGTGTGGAGCTGAATCCGCTGCAGTTGAGCTCGTATGGGATAGGACTGGAATCACTGCGCACCGCACTGGGCTCGGTGAACTTCGACACGCCGAAGGGTTCGTTCAACAATCCGTCCACACGCTGGACCATCACCAACAATGACCAGCTATTCGGGGCCAAGTCCTATGCTCCGCTGATCGTGGCTTACAAAAATGGTGCTCCTGTCCGGCTGCAGGATCTGGGCACGGTAGTTGATGGTGTAGCCGATGAGCACACGGCAGGACTGGCCAACGGCAAGCCGGCGATCCTGATCGTCATCTTCAAATCTCCGGGAGCCAATGTAATCGACGCGGTGGATCGCGTGCGCGCGGAGCTTCCCACGCTGCAGGCGGCGATCCCTCCCACCATCCAACTCGGCGTCGCCATGGATCGCACGGTGACGATTCGCGCATCGGTGATCGACGTTGAGATTACGCTACTGATCTCAGTCCTGCTTGTCGTTCTGGTGGTGTTTCTGTTTCTGCGCGATGCCTGGGCAACGATCATTCCCAGCGTGGCCGTGCCGTTGTCGCTGGTGGGCACCTTTGGCGTCATGTACCTGCTGGGCTACACGCTGGATAACCTTTCTTTGATGGCGCTGACCATCTCCACCGGCTTTGTTGTGGACGATGCGATCGTGGTAATCGAGAACATCAGCCGCTATCTGGAGCAAGGTTTATCGCCCTACGAAGCGGCGATGCGCGGCTCGCGTGAGATTGGTTTCACTGTGCTCTCGATGAGCACTTCGCTGATCGCGGTGTTCATTCCCATCCTGCTGATGGGGGGAATCGTCGGACGGCTGTTTCGCGAGTTTGCCGTGACCCTGAGCGTGGCGATCGCCATCTCTCTGATGGTTTCGCTCACCACGACGCCCATGATGTGCGCGAAGTTTTTGAAGGGACGTGAAGAGAAGAAGCGCGGCCTTTTCCATCGGCTCGGCGAGCGGGCGCTGCAATGGATGCTCAGCGAGTATGACCATGCGCTGCGATGGGTTCTGCGCCACCAGGTGCCGGTGTTGCTGATCGCCATCGGAACCTTCCTGCTCAACATCTATCTGTTCACCATTGTGCCGAAGGGCTTCTTCCCGCAGCAGGATACTGGCCGGATGGGCGGCTCCACGCGTGCGGCACAGGATATCTCCTTCGACGCAATGAAGGAGAAACAGCGGCAGCTTGCCGACATCGTGCAGCACGATCCGGCGGTAGATACGGTGGTTGCCTTTGCCGGCGGAAGCGGCGGCGGCGCAACGACGAATACGGGCCGCATGTTCGTCAGCCTGAAGCCGCTGAGCGAACGCAAGGTCAGCTCCGACCAGGTGATCGCGCGGCTGCGAAAGCCGCTCTCCGCGGTGTCCGGAGCCAGCCTGTTTCTGCAGTCGGCGCAGGATCTTTCCGTGGGAGGACGCTTCAGCGATGCGCAGTATCAGTACACGCTATCGGCGGAGAACCTGACCGATCTGAATAGCTGGGCTCCCCGGCTGATGGCCAGGATGCGCACGATGCCGGAGCTGCGCGATGTTTCGTCCGACCAGCAGGATCAGGGTTTGCAGGCCGCCCTGGCGATCGATCGCGATACCGCGTCGCGGATGGGGATCACGCCCCAGATGATCGACAATACGCTCTACGACGCCTTTGGCCAGCGGCAGGTATCCACCATGTACACGCCGCTGAATCAATACCACGTGGTGATGGAAGTGGCTCCGGATTTCCAGCGCGATCCGAGTGCCCTCAAGACGCTTTACGTTCAATCGAACACAGGTGCGCTGGTTCCGCTGAGCGCAATTGCACACTACGAGCGCAGCCGCACCTCGCTGGCGGTCAACCACCAGGGGCAATTCCCGGCAGTAACCCTCACCTTTAACCTGGCCCCGGACGTCTCCCTGGGACAGGCGGTAACCGCACTGCAGGCAGCCGCGCAGGACATCGGGATGCCAAGCACGGTGCACGCCAGCTTCCAGGGAACGGCACAGGCTTTTCAGTCCTCGCTGGCAAGCGAACCGTGGCTGATCCTGGCGGCGCTTGCTACGGTTTATATCGTGCTGGGCATGCTCTACGAAAGCTTTATCCATCCCATCACCATTCTCTCGACTCTGCCCTCAGCGGGAGTAGGTGCACTGCTGGCCCTGTTGATCACGCATACCGACCTGAGCGTGATTGCGATGGTAGGCATCATCCTGCTGATCGGGATTGTGAAGAAGAACGCGATCATGATGATCGACTTTGCGCTGGCCTCCGAGCGACAGGAGGGCAAGTCTCCGGAAGCCGCAATTTACCAGGCATGCCTGCTGCGCTTCCGCCCCATCATGATGACTACGATGGCAGCATTGCTTGGGGGTCTGCCGCTGGCTCTGGGGCAAGGCACAGGTTCCGAACTGCGCCGTCCGCTGGGCATTGCGATTGTTGGCGGCCTGATCGTCTCGCAGATGCTGACGCTCTTTACCACGCCAGTCGTCTACCTTTTCTTCGACAAACTGCAGACAAAGCTGCGCAGTCTGACCGGCCGTAAGCGGAGGCTCGCGGGAGTGGGCGGAGTGGGAATCGAGGGAGGAATCGGAGATTGACAGAATCTCCGCCGGAAACAGCAGAGGAGGGCTCGAAGGCCCTCCTCTTTTTTAATCAGAGCTGGCTTTACTTCGCCAGGACTGGCTCCAGCACGGGAGCAGAACAGGCCACACCCTTGTCAGGATAGTAGGCGTTCTGGATGTACTGCTGCAGCATGCGATTGGTATTGAAGAAGGACCCGTTAAGCGCGATCGAACTGCGCATAACCTTTTGCCATTGCAGGGGCTGCTCGTAGTACAGGGGCAAGATCTTCTGCTCCAGCTTCTCATAGAGAGACGCGGCTTCCTCCTGCTCGGTATCGCGGTCTTCAATCGCCCATCCCGTAAAGCCTTCGATGCAGCCCTCGATCCACCAGCCATCGAGCACGCTAAGGCTGGGCACACCGTTCAGTGCCGCCTTCATGCCGCTGGTGCCGGACGCCTCATAGGGGCGCTGGGGAGTATTGAGCCACAGGTCGACGCCGCTGGTGAGCTGTGCGCCCAGTTCCCATCCATAGTTCTCGAGATAGACGATGCGCAGAAACTCGGAGTTCAGCCTTGCGGCAACGTCAAAAACGTGATGGATGATGGCCTTGCCGGGCTCGTCATGGGGATGCGCCTTGCCGCTATAGAGGATCTGCAGGCCGCCGAAATGCCTGGCGATGTTGAGCAGCCTCTCCGGATCGTGGAAGAGCAGATCGGCACGCTTGTAGGTAGCTGCGCGCCGCGCAAAGCCAAGAGTGAAGATCCCCGGATTGAAGTTGCTTCCAGTACGATCAGCAACCGTATTGAAGAGCACCCGCTTGGATTCGGCGTGAGCCGCGGCAATCTCTGTTTCAGGAATCGCGATGGCATTGCGAAGAAAGAGATTATCCGTGCGCCAGTGGGGAATGGAGCGATCAAAGAGCGCCTGCATCGCGGAAGAAGTCCACGTGATGGCATGCACGCCGTTGGTAATGGAATCGATGGTGTAGTTGGGGAACATCTGCCTCGAAACCTTGCCATGCTGCATGGCGACGCCGTTCACAAATCGCGAGAAGCGCAGCGCGATGTAGGTAACGTTCAACAGGCCATCGTGATAGCAGCCCAGCCGCTCCAGGACCCCAGCGCGATCCGGACCGAGGATGCGAATCGCCTGCTCCCGGGAGAAGCGATCGTGGCCCGCAGGCACGGGAGTATGCGTGGTAAAGACGCAGCGTTGGCGCACCGCCTCGACATCCTGCTCGTTGGCATCGGTCAGGTCCCGGCCCTTAAGCTGCTGCTCCAGCAACGGCAGGGTGAGGAGAGCGGCGTGGCCCTCATTCATGTGGTAGACGGCGGGCGTGAGTTCGAGAGCATCGAGGATGCGCGCCCCGGCAATGCCAAGAATCGCCTCCTGTCCCAGGCGGTAGTCGTTATCGCCGCCATAGAGATGATCGGTTAAGGCGCGGTCCCGCGAATCATTTTCTTCCAGATTTGTATCGAGGAAGTAGATGGGAATGCTGTGTCCGGTAACTCCTTCCAGGTCATAGCGCCATGCGCGCACCACTACCGGACGATTTTCCACCATGACGGTGACGCGAGGCTCTTCCGGAATCAGAACTTCTTCGGGATTCCAAGGCTGATTCTCTTCCGTCTGTACGCCAGCGGCGTCCAGATGCTGTCTGAAGTACCCTTTGCGATGCATCAGAGTCACAGCGGCGAGGGACAGGCCGAGGTCGGCCGCAGAGCGCAGAGTATCGCCCGCCAGCACGCCCAGACCGCCGCTATACGTGGGCATGCCGGGTGTAACGGCGATCTCCATTGAGAAATATGCAACTAAGTTGTCAGTATTTGGAATATCCACAGATGGGTGGTCCCCGTTTCGAATTGAAAAATGCATGCCTATCCTATTCACGATCTTCGCGATGTCTGGTCATCTCAGGATATGGCGCGTAAAAATCCCGCCGCCGCAGTCCTGGATCCGATACTTCCTGCTGATACCCGGGCCCATTCCGATTGGGTTATCGGCTTGCGATGCGCGACGGAATAGCAAAAACCAATGTTTTCTATCTTACCAAGGTATGACTGGACACGGCTGTGTACGGCTGTGAGTCCTCTGGAAAACGCGTACCACTTTCATTGCAGACCTAGAGCCGTGGACATCGGGCCAGATCAAGATTCCAGCCCGATGTCCAATCATCCCCGGACGTTCCGGAAGGTTCAGCGCCCTTTATTTCAAAGGGCCCTTGCCGCTGCCGAGGCGTGACATAAATACACATCAGCATCGATGCCAGTCGCCGCTTTGTAGGATGCCTGAAGGGATGTTGCGAAGGTTGCAGCCTGGCTGCTCGCCACGAGATTGACGGTACAGCCGCCGAACCCACCACCGGTCAGCCTGGCTCCGATCAGGCCGGGAAGCTTGTTCGCAAGCTCTACCATCAGGTCGGCCTCTTTAACGCTGCCTTCAAAGTCATCCCTATAACTGGCGTGCGCCTCCGCCATCAACCGGCCCAGATCCTTCAGATCGCCGCGCTCCAGGGCATCGGCGGCAGCCACAGTGCGGGCATTTTCCGTCACCACGTGGCGGCAGCGCTTGAGCACATTGGGACGCATCTCGCTTCCCCACCTGGTGAGATCGTCGATCGTGGCATCCCGCAGTACGCGAATCTCTGGCCGGTGCTTGCGCAGAACCTCCACTCCCTCTTCCACCTCGGCGCGGCGCGTGTTGTATTCGCCCCCTGCATGGGAGTGCTTGATCATGGTGTTGGCAATCACGAGGCTGACGTCCTCTGGAATCGGCGCAAGGCGAAAACTCAAGTCACGGCAGTCCAGCAGCAGAGCGTGATTCTCCGCTCCGCAGCAGGCGATGAACTGATCCATGATGCCGCTCTTGGTGCCTACAAATCCATTCTCCGCTCGCTGGCAGAGCCGGGCGACATCGGGCGGCGCGAACTGCCTGGAGCTGAGGCTCTGAACGGCAAGAAACGTGGCAACCTCAACGGAGGCGGAGGAGCTGAGACCAGCGCCCAGAGGAACGTCGCCTGACAAGGTCATGCTGAAGGCGCGAGGGTGAGCATTGAGGCTCTTTAGCACGGTAACCACACCGATGGGATAGTCGCTCCAGTGATGCGACGGCCCAGCCGGAAGAGCGGCGAGATCGAATGCAGCCTCTTCTCCAAAGTTGAGAGAGTAGATCACGACGCGCCCATCCGTGCGAGGGCTGATGCCGGCCACGGTGGTGAAGTCGATGGCCGCAGGCATGACGAAGCCTTCAGCGTAATCAGTATGTTCTCCGATGATGTTGACTCGACCCGGAGCGGCGAAGAGAGAGGGCTCTGCCTGAAAATGCTCCGAGTGAAACTTGCGAACTACATTTGGATCCTGCATCTGTCCTGAACTCCGATTCTTTTTCCCAATTGAACAACAAGACTGCAATGCATCCCGCCTAAACGCCGGTCGGCTGGATGCGGATAGAAATGGACCATGCGTACTTCTGCTGCGCTTCCAACTTGCGGGTATAGCCCTTTGCGGAGGCGACCGCCAACGAATCCATGGGGGCCATGCAGGGCTCAAGCGCCACGCACTGCTGGCGATTGGGGCGGCCCTCCGGCCAGCCTCCATAACAGAGCCAGAGGCCGAGGAACGGAGACTCCTGAGGATTGAAGCGCATCTCGACGCGGGTCTTGAGCTTCACCCGGTCCAGCGCGCACCAGCCTTCCTGCGGCGCGCGGGTGTAGAGCTTGTCTCCCACGCCGCTCTCGATGGCTCCGCACTCGCTGAGATCGATGGACGTGCCACTCTCCAGCTTGGCGACAGGCCAGTCGTACCGCTTTCCCGCAGCGCCCAGGCGGTTGCCGCCCGAGCCCTCTACCTGTACGAAGGTTACCGATGCAGGCAGCACGACGCGGTCACCGGCCTCTGCGGTAAAGAGAGGATGCGCCGACCAGGAGAACTCCGTCGTCGCCTCTCCCACGTTGCGGATGGTGTAGTGCATGGTGAGCTCGTTGCCCTCCAGCCGCAGAGTTTTTGTGAACTCCAGCGGCAGGGAGAAGCCCGTAGCCTGCATCTCCACTTCGTGGCCTGTCTGCTTGCTGGTCCATGGAATACGCCAGAAATCGCCATGATCCGGCACCTGGACGCGGCCCTTGCCGGTATCGAACTTGCAGCCGGAGACGGTCGGGAGGCACTCATCGAAGCCGCTCGCATCGCCTTCGTCGAAGGCCATGGTGCGGGTGCGCTCCGCATAGGGCAGCAGCGGCTGCTGCAGCATCTCTACTCCGCTGGGCAGCATTTTTAGAGAAGCGATCTTCGCGCCCAGCTCAGGAATTATCTCCACCTGGAGCAATTCATTTTTGAGGATGACACGTTCGAACTCTTTCAAGATGACTCCTGCGTGGCTCGATCGAGTTTTTGAAAGATGGTCTCGATCCATGCGAGATGTTCGGGCTTCATAAGGACGGAGCGAAGGCAGGTAACCTTCGCCTCAGAATTTTCAGGGCAACCGGGCCATGTCCCTGGAGGGAAGAACGCCACAGGTAATTGCGCCAGCGCAAGATGGAGATCGAGTTGGGCAGCCCGTTGAAACACAGTTGTCGCTCGGCGTGAGGATTCTTCTGGTGAAACCGATTTCACTGACCATATAACAATATCTAACTCCGGTGGAAACGGGGCGAGAAACCTGCAATCTTCTTTTATTAGCCCATGCAATTTGCGTGCCGCAGCGCAGGATTGTGCCAGCGATGCGGCAAACTCACCTTCCGGCACAAGAGGAAGCAGTTGCTGGGTGGCCCACAGGGCAACCGCAGCCGCTCCGGCACGGGAGCACTCCAGACTGATCTCGCCCAGGTGGAGCTGCTCCGATGTGAAGTAAGTATAGGGCGAGTCGTGCTTGTAAAAGCGGCCCACCGACGGGTCGCGGAAGAGGATGCAGCCGCAGCCAAAGGGCTGAAGCCCGTGTTTGTGCGGGTCAACCACGATGGAGTCGGCTTCTGCCATCGCCTGAAATGCGCTGCGGGCCTCTGCCTCTAAAGTGGGCGCGATGAGGCGGAAGTAGCCTCCGTAGGCAGCATCCACATGCACGCGAAAGCCATACTTCCGGCGCAATTCAAGAACCCGGTCCAGGGGATCGACCGATCCAGTGGCTGTTGTTCCCAGGGTTACGACGACGGTGCCGACATCCCCCTTCTTCAATTCTTCTTCGAGGGCCGCCAGGTCCATGCGCCCACGGGAATCCACTGCGATGGAGCTGAAGCCGAGGCGCAGCACGCCGCTGATGCGGGAATGCGTGTAATGGGCCTGCTCCGATGCGACAATGCGCTTGCCAGGCGCCTGTTGACCGGCAACCCACAACGCCTCAAGGTTCGCGAAGGTGCCTCCGCTGGTGAGATGACCGAGAGGATTCTGATATCCGAAAATCGTGGCGATCTCACGTACGGCCTCCATCTCCATCTGGGAACTGGCGCGGCCTCCATCCAGAGCATGATTGTTCGGATTGAGCCACATGGCCATCGCATACGCGGCACGGGCCACGGGGTGCGGAGGTTTGAGCATCTGGCCGGCATAGAGCGGGTGGAAATAAGGGTAGTTATCCGCCATGCGCTCGGATGCGCGCTCGAGGACCGCCGCCATCTTCTGCACAGACTCGGCGTCTGGACCCGGCAGTGCGGGGAGCGCCGCAAACTTCTCCTGCAAGCGTGTGAGTGCGGGAGCCAATAGGTCGAACATGGGATCCTGTGGCATGACTGCAAGAATATAACGACGGGAAAAGGGTCAGCCTTCGCGACGAAATCGCGACGGGAGAAATGGGCCGCACGCGCTGCCGCCAGGTTAGTACCGGCGCGTACCAGGACGGCGGTCATCAACATGAAGATGAGGCAGAGTGTGTATCGAGGGACCCAAAATTAGCAAAAAGGTGCTAAACTGCTGTCGCGTTTGCAAGAACCGGTAAGAGCAGTCCTTCGCCTGTAGCAAGTTTCTGCCAGTAGTTCCGATTCGACCGGCGCAATTCAATCCAGGAATAGCAACAATGGAACAGGGAACAGTGAAGTGGTTTAACGATGCCAAAGGATATGGGTTTATCTCGCGGCAGAACGGCGAAGACGTGTTCGTGCATTACTCTGCCATTAACTCCAATGGCTTCAAAAGCTTGCAGGAAGGCCAGGCGGTACAGTTCACCGTTGTGAAGGGACCGAAGGGTTGGCAGGCGGCTGACGTTCAGCCCCTGTAAATCCCCTGTAGTTTGTACATAAACTGTGGCCGGGGCCAGAACCGGGGCCGGATGCTGCTTGGCAAAGGCGGATGTGAAATTCTCCGCCCTTGCTACATCCCTATTGAAGTCCGGCCCTCCTAATGAGATTGCGTCTCCGATTTCGGGGAATCGAACCCGTGCGTTGGCGACGCAGGGAGTGCCAGCGCTTCCAGCGCGTCACAGGCCTGCTTCAAGCCGTCTTCCTCTAACAAACGGCTGCGGATAGCCGCGGCTTCCCGCTGATAGGCGGGATCGGCAAGCATTTTGGCAATGAGCCGGGCTGCGCGTTCCGCGGTATAGTCCTTGCGCTGGATGATCTCAGCCACTCCCAGTCTTTTTACGCGACGGGCATTGTCCGGTTGGTCGTGGCTATAGGGCATGACCAGCATGGGCTTCCCTGCCTGCAGGGCCTGCGCTGTGGTGCCCACCCCACCCTGATGCACCACCAGGGAAGCATGGGGGAAGAGTTGCGAGTAGGGCGCATACTGAGCGACACATAAGTTAGGAGAGTAGGGCTGCGGGGGAAGATTGCGCGGATCCGAGCCGACCAGCAGCACCGCCCGCTGGCCTAGGATGTCCGCCGCCTGCGCGCTTTGTTGGAAGAAATCTCCTGCGTTATGGACCGCGGCAGAGCCCAGCGTGAAGACGAGCGGAGGTGGGCCGGCTTGAAGGAAGCTCTCCAGCTCCGGAGCCAGGCCGCTTTTGCCCCCGTCGCTGTCGTAAAAGACAAAGCCGGTGATCTTTGTGCTGGCGGGCCAGTCCGGCTGAGTGGAGCCCAGAACCGAAGAAAAAAGCGCCAGCACCAGGCGAGGAGAGTGCTTGGCATCGAAGATGGGATTGGGGCCGCGCTCCAGGCCAAGCTCCGCGCGCAAGGCATAGACCGGTTCCGCCCAGTTACGCGTCACCCATCGCGCGAAGTGAGCGACGATGTGCCCCATTCCCGGCAGAAATGGTTCCAGCCGCGCGAGCGTCGGGTAAGGAGGTAGCACTGGCGGGTCATAGGCGGAGAAGAACGAGAGAGGCGCCAGCACATAGGAGGCCCAGGGGGTTCCTGTAACCTCGGCAACAATGGGCGCGGCGTAGGCAAGTTCGCCCGCAAGCAGGAGGTCTGCACCTCCATCGGCGCGCACAGCCGACAGCAGATCGTCATAACTCTGCCGCAGCACGGGGAAGAGGAAATCGCGGAGGCCTCGCTCGGTTCCCTTCTTCAAGTCGTAGACCATTGCGGCCAGGCGATTATCATCCGGATCGATGTCGGGACGCAGGGGCGAGAACCCGAGGCCGAGCGGCTCTATTTTGCGGCGATAGAGCTCCGGCACGGCGAGTACAGGATGATGCCCCCGGCGCTGCAGCTCCAGCGCAAGAGCGATAAGCGGATTAATATCCCCGAACGTTCCGATGTTGGTCAGCACAATTCGCAGACGGCGGCGTGAGAGCGTGTCGCCGAAGAGGGAGGAAGCTCCTGAGGGATGTGTCGTCATATACCCCGGTTGATCTTTTCCAACAATTCCACTTTACCTGTGTTCAGATGAGAGCAGTGATGCGCGGTTTTCTTCGTGAAGATCCGCATGGCCTCAACTATATCGTGCGAATGGAGATGCTTCAGAACCTCAGGCTAATCCTACGCGACTCATTGTCTGTAAGCACAACTCAATTCCATAGGGATCGATGCCGCACGAGTGATTCGGTTCGACTCCACGCACAGCCAATATGAGAGTTCCTCCGAGAAACCGCGCGCTGCTGGAAGTTCAGACACACAACGCTCCCCTGTTACGCGGGGTGCTGTTGCCTGCGCAGGATTTTCTGCACACTGCAGGCCTGAGCGGCATTGCGCTGATGGTGGCCGCGGCGATTGCGCTGTGCTGGGCGAACTCTCCCTTGCGCGAGAGCTACCAGAATCTCTGGCATGCGCAGATCGGATTCCGCGTCTTCCACTACGAAGCTGCCGAGGATCTACGCCACCTGGTGAACGATGTTCTGATGGTGGTGTTCTTCTACGTTGCCGGTCTTGAGATCAAGCGAGCCCTGGTGACGGGAGAACTCGCAGACCGCAGAAACGCCGCACTGCCGATCCTCGCCGCATTGGGAGGAATGGTGGTTCCGGCAACGATCTACCTACTGGTCAATCGGTACTCGCCATCGATGAGGCACGGCTGGGGCGTGCCGATGGCCACGGATATCGCCTTTGCAATGGGCGTGCTGGCGCTGTTGGGGAACCGTGTCAGCACCCAGCTACGGCTGTTTCTGCTGACGCTGGCCATTGTCGACGATATTGGCGCAATCGCGGTGATCGCCATCTTCTACACTCCGCATCTTTACATTCCAGCGTTGCTGATTGCTGCGACGTGCCTGGCCATCATGGGCGGACTGGTGAAGATCGGGGTGAAGCAAAGTATTCCCTACATCCTGCTGTCGATTGGCTTCACTGCTGCGGTCGGGTCCGCCGGGATCCATACGACGATTGCCGGAGTCATTTTAGGTCTGCTGACGCCACGAACTCCGGGCTTTCGTTTTGATGAGTTCGCAGGGTTTCTCAACCAGCACAAGGCACAGCTCGACCCGGAACAGGCCGCAATTCATCCTTATGAGACGGAGCTTTTTCTTGCGAAGGCGCAGGAGATTGCGTTCGACACTGAGGGTGTTGCCGACAGGCTGGAGCGCAGCTTGCGCACCTGGACGGACTTCGTAATCGTTCCCTTGTTTGCACTGGCAAATGCGGGTGTCGCCTTTGCGCCTGATTTGCTCCAGCTCGCCCTGCACAGCACGGTGACATGGGGAGTGCTGCTGGGCCTGTTGATCGGCAAGCCAATCGGCATCTTGCTGGCGTGCTGGGCAGGAGTGCGCCTTGGGATCGCCAGGTTGCCAGGCTCCACAAAATGGCGCGAGATGGCTGGAGTAGGGCTGGTGGCAGGCGTAGGCTTCACCATGTCGCTATTCATTGCGGATCTGGCATTCGAGCAGGAGCCACTGGTGGATGCGGCGAAGCTGGGGACCTTCACAGCTTCCCTACTGGCAGGGCTCGCCGGCTACTGCGTGCTTCGGCTGGTGAGCCGCACGGCTTCGCCGGAACATGACACCATCACGGATACAAATTAATTCTGCCGCCCGGATTCAAAGGCGCTGAAGCGCTGCTCCAGCTCCCACTGCTGCTGCGCCCTTTCGCTCGATTGCAGAAACTCACGGCATGCTAGCGACGGAGGAGTACCCAAGGCCTGAGCCATGCAAGGCTGAACTACTTGCGTGAATCCATCCCCGTTTCGCCAGAGGCTTTGCCCGGGAAGAAAACTATGCTCGATGCCAGCGCGCACCATCGTCTTCAGGTCATGGTACGTGAGCGGATAGGTCAAGGCTGCTCTGACGTATTCATGAGTGAGGTCAATCCGCGACACTCCCTCGTCGTCGGTTGAGAGCGCAACAGGCACGCCATATCTCCGATAGAGAAGGAATGGATGGTCCACGCCGCGAACACCGAGGATGACATCGTTGCTCGTCAAGTTGACTTCGACAAGAACGTGGCGTGCAGCCATCTCCTTCAATAGCCGGTAGGGCTGCTGCTCATACATTAAATCGACACCGTGCCCGATGCGCTCGGCATGACCCTGCTCGATTGCCGAACGGATGTGGAACGTCAAGCCATCGGGGGGAACGAGGCCGGGTGCAAGCTCGCCGGCGTGAAGGGCGATGTGCACTTTGGGATAGAGGCCATGCAAATAATCCAGCATGTGCATCTGCAGGCGGTAGTCGGCCATGGAGCGATATCCATCCTCCGGCATAACGAAGTTGATGCCGACAACCATGGGGTAGGCGGAGGCAATCTCAAAGCCTAGCAGCGTCTGCGCGAAGACCCGCGCGGGAGGAAAGCCCCGCAAAACCTGGTATAGGAATCGGATCTCCACCTTGCAGGCAGGAGCAGCATCTGCCGCGCCACACTTCTCCATCTGGTTGCGGCGGTCGAGCGCGTTCTGCAAGTGCTCGCGAGCTACGGCGACATCGTCCCGCAGACCATGCGCCAGCAAATCTTCGCGAAGTTTCGCCAGATCGGGATTCCACCCCAATTCATGGGCGAGCGCCGCGGTGTGCTGAAATTTGGGCGTCTCCATCAACTCGATGTATTGCTCGTTCTGCGCCGCAGCACGGGTGGCAACTTCATCCAGCCATTCCGCAGTATGGGTGGGCGAGGTCCCCCGAAACTTCTCGAAGGTTTCAAAGAAGTGATCGTGGCCGGATACACCGGCGGAAGGTACAAAGCTCCTCATCGAGAATGAGTCAATCAAGGAATCATAGAGAGCGGAGTTGGCAGGGACGCGGCTGGCGGGGGTCTGCCCTTCACCGCATATAGTCTGGCCCGAGGTGCTGTTTGCCGCCGCCGCAGGCACAAAGCTGAGGGAAACGGTATTCACGCAGAGCCCGTCCTCGCCCGCTGCACGGATCCACGACTCGGCGTACACCGCGCCCGAAAGGTGATTGTGAAGGTCGGCGCCCTTAGGCATGTTCAGCAGAAAGGCCCGGAGTGTGAGTGGCCCGTCTTTGCGAGCCTGCTCAAAGGCTCGGGAAGTACGGACCTCTGCCGGCGAGGCTGTGGAACGTTGCGCGCCATCCGCCGTGGGAAGAAAGACGCACCAGGCAACCGCGCAGAGAATCGCTCCTGCGAATCGCCGCGAATGCATTAGGGAGCCTGGGTGAGTTAGAAATTCGCGGGATGTCATCTTGACCGGCAGATCCTCTGGCAGAACCAATCGCTAACAGTGTAAGGCAGGCCGCCCCGTAATCCTGTGGATCCGGCGCATCCGGAACGAGCGGCGCTATGAGATGGCGGGGTAGAAAGCTGGGAGGTTTGGAGAAGGGTTTGGCGCAGGACAAAGCTGTTGCTATACTGTCTGAGGTTGTTTGACGTAGCACTGTGGACATGCCCAGGCATCGCCCTGACGCTCTTCTCAGGCGGGAGATTCCTCCCCGCAACTCAGACAGACCCAGCGCTTCCAAAGCGCCCTTGGGATTCCAAGGCCAGATAGCTCAGTGGTAGAGCGCGGCCCTGAAAAGGCCGGCGTCGGCGGTTCGATCCCGTCTCTGGCCACCATTTAGAATCAGTAGTTTACAGGAAACAGTCAACGGCCTCCGCAATTCGGAGGCTTTTCTTATTTCTTCTAGGGTATTTTCAGCTCTTTATAAGTGGAAACAATGATGGCCGCAAAAATGTTCGGCCTACCGGGGGCGAGGTCGATTTCCTTGAAAATCATTCATCCAGAATCTATTTGACTTGTGGCTTTTGTGAGTTCGTTTCATCAAGCGCTGCGCGAAGTCCCTGCGCCAACTCAATGGCATCGTCGTTAGCCCAAAAATGCATGAAATAAAGGTGCGGCTGATCGTTGAGCATGTGATTGTGCACGGCCTCGACTTCAATCCCATGCGTCCGCAAAGCCCGGATTACCGGATTGACTTCACTTGCGAGCAGAACAAAATCTCCTGAGATCGCCGCTTTGCCTCCACCAGTAGGTTGAAAGTTGATGGCGGTGGCAGTACCCATCGCCGGGGGAACCTCCATGCCACTGTCGGTTATCTTCTCCACGCGCGAAACGGAGAACTGTAGAATGCCTCCGTTTACTTTGCCGGCATAACCGAGAGCTTGTTCGACCTCCTTGGTATTGAGATCGATCGCTTGTTGCGCGGCGGCTGGCGTAGCGGTTGTTGTGGGTGGCGGAGTCTTGGTCAGAGCAATTGCAGAGGCGAGCGAACGCGCCAATGCAACAGGATCGCCATGTCCTTCAATATGCATGTAGATCACGCGCGGCGATTCGCCCAGCAGGTGATTGTGAATTGAGGTCTGCTCGATTCCTTGCTGCTGGAGCTTCAACATGACGGGTTCGATTTCTTCGTCCGTCAAGACGAGGTCGCCCATCACCATCGCCTCATTCCCCATTTTCTTGAAGGCTACCCAGGAGCCCAACGCTAGTCCAGGGGCTACGGTCACACCGTCTTTCACAACCTTCATGTCTCTGCGTGGCAGAGCGAACTTATAAACATCCCCCGGCTGCATCTGGCCGGATCGGCCCAGCACAGCCTCTACCGGTTTCCAGGTTGCAGTGGAATCGTCTTGTGCTGTAGCGAAAGTCCAGTTACATGCGAGCAAACATAAGCTGGCAAAGCATACTATTTGTCTTTTCATTGGACCCTCCGTTTCTATGCGATCGAGTGATAGAGCCCTTCGATCAGGTCCATCCCTCGGCGTAACAGTTCGTCATCGGGGATGCCCTGCTTGGCCCATCCATTCAGAATCTGGTTGATGGTAATGCCCTCGCTGCGACCGAACTTCTCATCGTCGAGGTCGGCATCGTGGATAGCCTGCCCGATCAGTCGCACTTTCTTGTCCGTGAGACCGAAGCGCGCACAAAGAGTTTCAAACGTGCAATTCTCGCCTTCATGACCAAAGCCACCGGCCTGATACATATCGAACGGAACGGCTTCAGGATGAGCTGTTGGATTGTTGTCAAAGAGGAAGGAGGCCTTGGTATCAACGAATCGCCTTATAAGCCAGGCAGAGGAGACACGATCGATTCCTGGCCGTGGACGTGTGATCCAGGCACGGTTTTGATATTCCATCTTGGATACCCTGCCTTTCGCAGGCCGCTCCTGCGCGGTCAGGGGATGTTCTGCCTTGTAGAGGGCTTCTCCAGCTTTTGCCTTGAGCGGACTTTCGAAAAAGTCAATCTCTACAATCTCTTCAAATTGTCGTTTCAGTCGAGCCAACTGCGTCGAGAATCCCTGCGTGGAAGGTTTGAGTTGTTGAACCTCCCGGATGAGCGCGATGTAGTCGGGTTTGCGCTCTTCGCGGAACTTCTCCTTGAGCACCTCGGATGGAAGGTCATCGATTGCCAGGACCTGAAGCACAGAGGCTTCTCCCTTGAATCCGCGTATCGCCGTAGCCAGCCACTCAAGCCGCTCCTGATTCGCTGGCGTATTTGGCAACACGTAGCCGGAATTGCGCAGTGCGAGCGTCCCGTATTTCTGGAGCTTTCGCCATACCCGCACCCTCTCGCTGGTTCTCTTTGAGGGCAGGCTGAAGATCAGCAGCAGCCAGGGCACGGTCTCTCGACGTGATGTAATATTCATTACGTGTAAATGTTACAGTATTTGCGTGGAGTTTGAAACTATGCACCAGCGCGCAAAGGCGATCCGATACAGTTGCGCAGGAGCGCTTCTTTCGGTCGTGTTCGTTGGAACAACGTCGGTGATAGCTGCACAAGCCAGCGTCACGAAGACGTCACCCAACTCTGGTGGTGCGGTGACCATGACGGAGGTGGTTCAGTCTGCCCTACGCGAGTATCCGTTAATCCACGTCACACAGGAAGAGCTCAACGCATCTGCGGCCAACATCCGCCTTGCGCGAACAGCTTACCTTCCACGCGCGGATGGGCTGGTGCAGGTCAACCGTGCGACCCGCAATAACGTTTTCGGAACCCTGCTTCCACAGAGCACTCTCCCTTCCATGTCCGGCCCCGTAATTGGCACCAACAATGGTGGGTCCGTTTGGGGCAGTGCGACCGGGATGCTGGTCAGTTGGCAACCCTTTGATTTTGGGCTGCGCCACGCCAATGTAGAGGCAGCTCGCGCAGCCAGAGACAAGGCGTACGCAACTTCGCAGCGGAGTCAACTTGAAGTAGCGACGGCATCAGCCGATTCCTTTCTGACTTTGGTTGCAGCAGGACAGACAAAGAAGGCGGCTGCAGCGGCGGTAGACAATTGGGATGTCCTGCTGCGAAGCATCCATGCGCTGGCCTCCGCCCAGCTACGGCCGGGTGCTGACGAATCGCGTATCGAGGCAGAACGTGCGATCGCCAGAACTCAGCTTGTCTATGCCGAGCAAGCCGTAGAGTCAGAAAGGGCCACGTTGGCGAAGTTTCTGCCTCGTTCGCTCAACGCTGGAACCACTCTCGATGCCAGTCGATTATTGGAAGAGTTACCTCCGCCCGGAGAGGAAGAGATACCGTTCCAAAGTACAAATCATCCTGTAATGGAAGAGCAGAGGGCGACGGTAGCCCAGTCTGCCGCGCAGCTTCATGCGACGGAACGTAGTTGGGTGCCACAATTTGACATAGAGGCTGCGGGGTATGCACGCGGTACAGGCGCTGAGACCACAGGACAACGTCTCGCTGGAGCAAACGGGCTGGCGCCTAACGTGCAAAACTACGCTGCCGGAGTGAACATCACATTTCCGTTCATGGACTTCGCCAGTATCCACGCTCGCGAGGCTGCTCAGTCGGCAACGCTCCGGGCAAACCAAGCAAATGAGCAACTGGCGGACAAGCTCTTGCGGGAGCAGTTCGCAAGAGCCAAGGCCGCCTTGCACGCGGCGCGAGAGGTTGCGGCGAATACACCCATTGAAGTGAGGTCGGCCCATATAGCCTTCGATCAGGCGAAGGCTCGTTATCAGGCCGGCCTTGTGCCGATCGATGATCTAGCGCAGGCACAGCGGCTTGTTGTCCAGGCCGAGATCGATGACTCTATCGCGCGTCTGAACGTGTGGCGTGCTCTTCTTCAGATTGGAGCGGTTCGCGGCGACATTCAACCGTTCCTGCAGGCTGTCACCAAGTGAGTCTTAGGTCAAGGAAACGATGCGCCTTGTTCTAGCAGCTTTAACCCGCCCGCTTGCTGTCATCGTCGCGTTGATCGCGATCCTGGCTGGATTCATCATGTCTCTGGGTCGAATGCGCACGGATATCTTCCCGGAGGTGGGCAATCCCGTCATCTATGTAGCGCAGCCGTACGGCGGCATGACTCCGGCACAAATGGAAGGCTTCCTCACTTATTACTACGAATACCATTTCCTCTACATTACGGGTATTCAGTCGGTCGATAGCAAGAGCGTTCAAGGGGCCGCACTGATGAAGCTGACCTTCCGCGAAGGAAGCAACATGCAGCAGGCCATGGCGGAGACAGTCGGCTACGTCACGCGTGCGCGGGCCTTCATGCCTCCCGGCACGGTGCCTCCGTTCATCACCCGTTTCGATCCTGGGAGCGTAGCCGTAGGCTTACTGCTCTTTACAAGTTCGACACATACCCAGGGCGAACTACAGAACTACGCCCTCAATCAGGTGAGGCCGCTATTTGCGACTTTGCCAGGAGTCTCCGCACCTCCACCTTTCGGCGGCAATCAAAGGACCATCGTCGTCACGCTTGACCCTGACAAGCTGAAACAGTACCGCATCTCCCCTGAGCAGGCCATCTCCGCCGTGAGTAGCGGCTCGGTCGTAGCGCCATCCGGCAATCTATATGACGGCTCCCTCAATCGCATCGTACGCACCAACGCAACGCTTGGGCCGGAGCTGGGCGACCTGATGAATACACCGGTCCATCCCGGATCGGGCACTAGCGTCTATCTTCGGGATATTGGGTCGGTAGAGAACGGAACCGACATTGTGACGGCTTACGCCCATGTCGATGGCCGGCGCACTGTCTATATACCAGTAACCAAGCGTGCGGATGCTTCCACGATCGCCGTCATCAGTGCTGTGAAGGCAGCTTTACCCGTATTCAAGAAGGCGATCCCCGAGGATGTGGATGTACAGCTAGCCTTTGATCAGTCTAGATATGTGTCGAACGCTATCAGCGGCCTCGTCCGGGAAGCGCTTCTAGGCGCTGTCCTGACGGGACTCGTCGTACTGCTTTTTCTCCGGGACTGGCGAGGCGCACTTATTGTGGTTGCGAACATCCCTTTCGCTCTCGCAACTGCGGTACTTCTTCTCTGGGCGACAGGGCAGACCATCAATATTATGACCTTGGGCGGTTTGGCGCTGGCTGTCGGCGTCCTCGTCGATGAAGCTACGGTAGAGATTGAGAACATCCACACTCAACTCTTACCTGGAATATCCCGCGCCAGAGCCGTCCTTGAAGCCTGCAAACGGACGGTGATTGCACGTCTGCTCTCCATGTTGTGCGTGCTTGCCGTTTTTGTTCCCTCCTTCTTCATGAGTGGGGTCGGACGGCAACTGTTTGTTCCGCTTTCACTCGCAGTTGGCTTCGCGATGATCGCCTCCTATTTGCTCTCCAGCTCCCTGGTTCCCGTCTTCGCCACGTGGATGATGAAGGAGTCGCATCGCCGAGAGGAGATGGAAGGAGCCTTCGGTCGGCTAAGGGCCCGCTACGAGCGGCTGCTAGAGATTGTTCTCAGACGTAGATGGTCCGTCATCCTCGGCTACTTCGCTATCTCGGCAATCATCCTTCTTCTTGTTGCGCCACGGCTGGGAACTGAGATATTCCCAGACTCCAACGGTCCGGTACTGCGGATGCGCCTCAAGGCTCCCATCGGAACGCGCATCGAAGAGACCGAGCCGATGGTGTTGCACGCACTCGATCTCATCGGCAAAACCATAGGCAAGCAGTATGTTGAGATTACGTCCGACTATGTTGGCGTGCAGCCATCAAGCTACCCGGTAAACCTAATTCACCTTTTCACCAGCGGGCCAGAAGAAGCGCTGGTGCAGGTGCAGCTTCGACCTGGACATCCAGATGATGAACGCCTACGCGAAGAGCTGCGAGCCGCCTTTAGCAAAGATCTGCCGAATCTGAAGCTCTCGTTCGAAGCAGGTGACATCATCTCGCAGGTGATGAGCTTCGGTTCGCCAACTCCGGTGCAGATCGACGTGCAGGGAGTCGACCTCGATCAGAACTACGCCTATCTCGCCAAGATAGAGACGGAACTTCGCAAGCTGAGCTTTCTGCGCGATATCTCAGTGGTGCAGTCGCAGAAGTATCCGACGGTCGATATAAATATCGACCGTCAGTATGCGGGGCAGTTTGGCCTCACCATGGCTGATATCACCGCCTCCATGGTTCCTGCGACAGGCTCTTCACGCTTCATTGCTCCAAACTACTGGCGCGATCCCCGCACAGGTAACGCGTTCCAGATTCAGGTGCAGATCCCACCGAACCGTGCGCAAGGTCTCCCAGCTTTGTCATCTCTTCCGTTGATGCGCGATGGCCTGTCACAACCTCAGCTCGATCAGGTCGCAAGCCTGCGGTACAGCACCATGCCGGAGATGATCGAGCGTCTGAGCGGCCAGCGCGTCGTGAGCCTGACAGCCAATCTGCACGGCATAACGCTAGGTGAGGCACAGAAGAAGATTCAGGCTGCGCTCAAGAACATCGCGGCGCCTCCCAAGGGTTCTACGGTAACGGTTCGGGGGGAAATTCCCGCTCTTGACGAGACTATATCGGGCTTGCAAATAGGCCTTCTACTCGCGATCGCATCCATCTTTCTCCTTCTCATGGCGAACTTTCAGTCGCTACGACTGCCACTGGCCATCTTGAGCACGATACCGGGCGTGCTCTGTGGCGTGGTGCTGATGCTGCTTCTTACCGGAACTACGCTTAACATCCAGTCGTTTATGGGAGCGATTATGGCGGCAGGAATCTCGGTTGCTAATTCCATCCTTCTGGTGAGCTTTGCTGAGCAGGCTCGGCATGAAGAAGGTGCAGAGGCTGCCGCACGCACGGGCGCGATTGGTCGCCTTCGCGCGATTCTGATGACTGCCACGGCCATGGTCTGTGGCATGATTCCGATGGCCATCGGTTTCGGAGAAGGTGGAGCGCAAGCCGCGCCTCTTGGTCGCGCCGTGATCGGCGGCCTCATCTTCTCGACTTTCACGACTCTGGCGGTCCTGCCGGCAATCTACGCCCTTCTGCAGCGACGCGCCTCTGTCACTTCAAATTCACTGAACCCACTGGATCCCGCGAGCCGCTATTATGTACAGCCGTAAGACAGTTGCCCTCCTGACCTTCGCCTTCTGCCTGCCAGCTATCGCGCAGACTCCTGCCCACGTAGAGTTTGCGACGGTAGAAGGCCGCAATCCATCACGAACCATCTCTCTACCTGCGGAACTTGCACCCTTTCTGCAGGCCGATATCGAGGCCCGCGTCCCCGGCTATATCGAGCGCGTGCTAGTGGATCGCGGCAGTAATGTGCGGCGTGGCCAATTGCTGGTCGAGCTCTCCGCACCCGAACTAAAGGCCCAGACTGCAGCCGCCGAGTCGACTCTTCATCAGGCAGAAGCCGATCAAAGCCAGGCGGAGGCTCAGGCAGCAGCTGTCGAGAGCACCTTTGTCCGGCTACAGGAAGCGTCGAAGACGCCTGGAGCAATCGCGGGCAACGAACTTGTTCAGACAGAGAAGCAACTCGATGCAGCACGATCGGGCGTCGAGAGCAGAAAGGCGGCCACACGGGCAGCCCAGGAGAGATTCCGTGCGACCCAGGAGACAGAGGCTTATCTCCGCGTCGCGGCGCCTTTCGACGGTACTATCACGGACCGGTTTGTTCATCCGGGGATGCTGGTTCAAGCAAATGCCCATATGCCTTTGCTCAAACTCCAGCAGACTGGGCATCTTCGTCTGACCGTTCCAGTGCCGGAGACCTACGTGGGCCATGTGGTACGTGGTGTATCCGTTAGCTTCCACATTGCAGCGCAACCGGGCAAGACATATACAGCGAAGATCGCTAGGGTCTCCAGCGCTCTAGATCCTCAGAGCCGGACGATGATGGTGGAGCTCGACGCCTACAACAAGGACGGCACTTTGGCTCCTGGCATGTATCCATCCGTCGATTGGCCTGTTAGTTCAGCCGAGCCGCTCCTGCTGGTGCCATCGACGAGTGTCGTCTCAACAACGGAACGCACCTTCGTGATCACTTCAGTCAATGGACATGCGCATTGGGTCGACGTTCGCAAGGGTGCGGCTTTTGGGGAACAAGTCGCGATCCGTGGAAATGTCAAACAAGGCGAAAAGGTTCTAAAGCGTGCGTCCGATGAGATTCGAGAGGGAGCGCCATTGCTTTGAAGTCTTCCTGATCGGAGGTAAACGAACATGCGATTGCGCGCTAACCATTGAGGATGACATGATTACAGCGACGACTTGGTTTGTGCTACCCACCGGCCCACGCCTGCATCACGCCTTTGGACTTCCACCGAGCATCACGAACGCCACGAGTGCCGAATTGCCCTCCATGCCGCACCACAGCTAAGACATGCGACTTTGCCGAGCCCACCTGACGCGAGCATGCAGGGCCTCTACTGCTCTACGCTCGCGAAGAGGACCGAGAATCTCAATGAGGCCTCATCTCCGAATATCAAATCGACGGGCTCAGGCTGGAAACATGCTTCGGGATGTTCCTTACAGTTGAAGATGCCTTGATTTGTAATCTGCATCACAATATTGCTCTCATTTGTGACTTGCATCCCACTGCGCGGGCTCTATGTCACATCAGATAGTGCACTGAATCACAGAGCGTCGAGTATTCATTCCTGTATCAATGGGGGATAGGTCTGCTTGCTGACTGGCCGTTCGTGAGGTGTTACGTTGTCGCTCAAAAAGATTGCTTTCCACATCTGGCCGCTTATTTTCCTGGCCATAGCATTGTGGCCACATTCACCACAGGCCGTATATGCGAATCAACGAAAGAACCTGAGCGAAGCACATCCGAGTGGCTCCACAGGTGCGGCAAACACGCGAGTGGGAGCCGAGGTCTGCTCCACGTGTCACACCGATCAGGCAAACGACTTTCGCCACGCATTTCATGCTCAGCAGGGCCTGACGTGCGAGGACTGTCACGGTGCGGGCGGTCTTCACGTGGAGGGCGGTGGCGATACTTCGAAGATCATTAGTTTCTCGAAGATGAAGGCTCGCGAAGCGAACGCGGCCTGTCTTAATTGCCACGCAAAGAGCGAACACACGCAGAACTGGCTTGCTGGAGCCCACGCGCGGAACGGTGTACGATGCTCCGACTGCCACCAGATGCACGCGGAGGCACGAAGCAAAGATGCTGCCTACCGCTTCAAGCTGGGCACGCTTACCCCGCAGAAGTCAGCAAGCCCCGAGAACCTGGTGGGCGAGAGCAGGCGCTCTACCGAGAGCCTCGCGGATTCCAACGAGACTTGTCTGCGTTGCCATCAAGCAGAGCGGGCACAAATGAACCAGCCCTATCATCATCCGCTGCGCGAAGGTAAGGTTGGCTGCAAGGATTGCCACAATCCACATGGTGGGCCTGGTGGAACCAATTTGCGTACTTCAACTCCGAACGAGCTTTGCCTCAAGTGTCACGCGCAGTATCGCGGACCATTTGCCTATCAGCACGCTCCAGTGACGGAGAACTGTCTCACCTGCCATTCACCGCATGGCTCGCCGAATGCGGGAATGGTGAACGTCAGCCTGCCCGCACTGTGCCTCCAGTGCCACAATGCGCATGACAACATGGGCGCCGCGCCAACACTCGACCGCTGCACCAACTGCCACAGTTCCATTCACGGAACCGATGTTGCCTCGAAGACAGGAGGAAGCTACTTTCTAGATGCTTCCCCTTATGGCGCGCCAATCCTGCCTTCTCAGAGTTCCCTTACGGTGCCCAGCCAGGCTACCAGGTCCCATGCAACGGCGTTGCCGGCGATGGCAGCCAGCATCACTGGACTGGCTACCATCGTGCCGGAGATTTATGGCATAAGGGCGCACAGCCAGCATGCGGGTGCGATGCCCGGAGCTGAGTCAGTTGCCACCGCAACTCATGATTCGGCCATATCCACCGCAACTTCGTATCGCATCCTGAGTTCCACGGGATTCCGCGGCCGAGTTGGAGAGTACGACAGCCTGGAAGAATATGCGGGTGCGGACTTCAAGCAAGCCTCTGTCTTCTTGAACAAGCACACCGCCTTAACATCACATGCAAAGATCATCAGCTCGGATGACTACAACATCGGCGCTGAACTCACTGCATCGAACCGTGCGCAAGTACGCTTCAATACACGAGGCCTGGTACAGCAGCAGGACACGCGCCGCCTGCAGCAACTCATCAATACCTACCCCTTTCCTGACCCGGCAGGAATCCACATCATCGATGGAATCCCTGAAGGCTCCGTCTATGGCATCAAGCGTCGTTTGGGCGACGTATCCGGCCGACTCAAACTGCCGAAGCAATATCTTGAGTTGTTTGTCAATGGCAACTGGCAAGCCCGTGTGGGCACTACGCAGCTGCACTATTTCGATCAGAACGCGGCGGGGCCCTATAACTCGGGCTGTATCGTGTGCCACTGGAGTTCGCAGTATCAGCCGGTCAACCAGACAACGCGAGGCGTGTCTGGCGGGGCACGCTTGAATCTCAAGCAAGCTTCGGTTACCTGGCAGCATGGCTACAGCAGCTTTAATGACCGGATGCAGTTTCCGGTGGGCAGCTTTGGCGCAATGGATACGACTGGCCTGAGCGTGCCGGACACATCCCCCGTCGCGGATGGGAACTACTACATTCAGATTCCTTCGCCGAACAGCAGTTCGTCCGACTCCGTGAATGCCAACTGGAGCATCGCCCATAACCTGTCTGCGAATGGCGACGTGTCGTACGTGCGCTTTCTGGACCGCTATCTGAAGCACAAGTCGAACTCCGTCAATGCGAACGCAACCGTCAGCTGGCTGCCCAACGCACGCATAGGCGTGATCGCCGACTATCACGAACAAAGCTTCGTCAACGACTTTGTGCCGTACTTTTCATTGTTCGGGAATGTGTCGCATCACAAACATTGGGAAGGAATCAAGACGACCCTGGATCTGACGCAACATTTGAATGCGGACCTGTACTACAAACATAGCGGCATTACACGGTCCAACGCTGCAAAGTGGCCGCAAGCCTACTCCATCGACAATACCGACTGGATGCTGGTAGTTCCCGTGACCACGGACAACACAGGCGGATTGGCGCTGCGCTACAACAGAGCGATGCTGGGTACGCGCGTTGGCTACGAGTACACGAACACACATCAGCCCGGCTATATTGTTACGCCGGGAAGTGAAAGCCGCGTGTTTCTGCGCAACACGTTCACGCCCACGAGATTCCTGACACTGACCAATGACTTCAACGCCAGGGTTCAGAATGCATTCCCCTCTGCGGGGCACTACACATCGCTGGCTCCCTTCCCCGGCGATACGACCGTGGCGAGCGAGAGCATTCTCCGCCAGAGGAGAGACCGCTTCTACAATGAGACCCTCTCTCTTGCGGTGCCTCTTGAGCAACACGGTAATGTGTCTGTCGGCTACTCCTATCAGCAGAACAAGCTCAAGACGTTCATGGACTTTAATGAATATCAGTTCCTGAACATGGATTACCTGCTACGCGAGCCTCTGGTGCCATACAACCAACTGAGCCAAACCTACTGGGGACAGGTCACCACGACGTTCCTGCAGCATCGGCTCGGGGTTGACGGCAAAGTAACCTATAACTCGGCGCGCAGCCATATGAGTCCGGATGTCAATCCGAATCACGCAGTGAAGTTTGGCAATGGCTCTCTGATTCAGCAAGGCTATTGCGATGACTCCGCATGGGGAGGAAATTACTACGTACCTGGCACGAATTCGTGCTTCAGCCAGAATAACATCCTGCTTGCGCTGCAAGAAGCCACTGTTTCAAGCACAAAGATCTCGGCAGTGAATGTGCCGCAGTGGATTGGTCACGGGAAGGTATTTTATCGGCTGCCGCTAAATTTCAGTGCTGGGCTGGACGTCGACTACGGCAGCTATCGTGACTATTGGAACCCCGAGCTAAACGGTGATCTACGTTCGTTTACGCTATACGTTGGGCGCTCCTGGTAGCCGAGCCTCAACCATGCAACATAAGTGGTTCAGGCTGAATGCTAAGTAGTTTGCCTGAACCACGGTGGGCTTAACTTCCAGATGTGCGGCTATGCGAACGTTGCATATTCGATTGGGTTTGCACCGATGAATGACACGAATTCGTAGGTCCTTACAGTCTTCAGCTTTTCTGTGTGGACTTATAACCTGTTCATCATGCACATATCACACTATTCTGCGCTGGTGAGCATGCTAGTGGCAGTGCCTTCGGCGATCAAGGTTTTCAACTGGTCCCTAACTATGCAGAAAGGTTCGATCTCTTGCATTGCGACAATGACCAGCAGTGATCACGACAATATCTGCCGCAGCTATGCGCTCTATAAACGGCTCATTGTCAGGCCGCCATCCAGTGTAAGAACGGACCCGGTGGCATAAGGCAAATCTCCTCTGGCAAGCATGGCGGCGGCCGTGCCTACATCTTCCGGAGTTCCCCAACGCTTTTCAAGCAGCAGCCCGTCCTCGATAAGCGCATCATATTTCGCCTTGGCTCCTTCGGTCATATCCGTGGCAATGAGACCTGGCCGGAGCTCGAAGACGCTGATGTTGTACTCTGCCAGACGAGTCGCCCAGAGGCGCGTTGCCATAGCGACGCCGGCCTTTGAGATACAGTAGTCTCCTCGATTCGTACTCACCACTGCCGCAGAGATAGAGCAGATATTCAGGACGCATCCAGCAAACCCTTCGTCCGTTTTGCGCTGAGAGATCATCCGGCGCGCAACATCTCGCGTAAGGAAGTATGGTCCCTTCAGATTTACCGACATAATTTCATCGAAGCTATCCTCGTCAGCATCCAGAATGTCTGCGCGAACCCGCGGAGCGATACCGGCATTGTTGACCAGGACATCCAGCCTGCCGAAGGTGGTATCTATTTCGGTCAGCAGATGCTCACGAGCGGACGAATCTGCAACATCTGAGGTGATATATCGCGCTGCCACACCGAAGCGCTCGAGTTCGGACATTGCGGCAGCGACGGACTCCATCGGCCTGCGTCCAGTGATGAGGAGGTCAAAGCCGCTCTTCGCAAGTTCCATTGCGATGCCAAGTCCGATTCCACGTGAGCCCCCCGTAACGAGCGCAACTCTTCGCTGTGCCATAACTCTGCTTTGCTCCTATTTCCGGTCCAGCTGAAAGAAGGTGTAGTAGTCTCCCTCTGCGAGGCGATGCAGCAGCAGGGCAAGCTCCAGCAGATGGTAGTCACCCCACATGCTCGATTCTCCGCAGGGTATGGATCGACCGGGCGGAATGTAATCCCAGCCATTCGGACGATGGTAGACGCTGTGAAGCAAGATGCCTTCATGTTGAGGATTGGTTGAGAGGTAAGGCTCGTTCAGCAAGGTCTTCGCAACATTGAGACCTGCGGCGGTGTATTGCTCGCCTGCTTTACCGAGATAATGCCCGAGGCGCAACAGGCCTTGCGCGGCAATCGCGCTTGCGGTGGAGTCGACTGGCTCGAATGCGTTCAACGGATCGGCCGGGCGGCTTTGCCAGCTTTCAAGATGATGCAGTCCCGGCGCTCCTGTATCCCAATAGCAGATGCCATCGCTACAGGCGGCCTGATGAATGTAGAAGTCGCAGGTTGCACGAGCTACTTTTTCAAAAAGACCAAGGACTGCCGTTTTGGCAGGCACACCGCTGTCCCCGAAGTGATGAGCCGGCAGCAATGCGAGTAACTCCAACTCTTCCGCGTACCCAAGCATTGCCCAACCCAGACCTCGAGTCCAGGTTGAGAATGGCGAATATCCCTGTTGCGAGGATGGTGCACGATAGACTCCATTCGCAGTATTGAAGAGAGTCTCGTGGGTTGTGCGTCCACGGAGTTCGGGTTTATCGTACGCGTCGCGTCCTTCACCCCAAAAAATGTTGTATCGCGCGGTGGTTGCTGCGTGGGTACAAACGCGCTCAAGCAGATTAATGCGCTGCTCCTGCTCCGCGAGCAACGTGTGCCCCAGGACATGCGCCGCAACACAAACCCGCAGCGTACGGATGGTGTCGATGAAGAGGGATTGCGGGCCATTAAAGGAGTGAATAAATCCGCTACCATCCGCGAGCCTCGTCCAGCGGGATGCCTGCACTGCGCCGCTCACCTTGATTGCAAGATCAAGGTATTGCATCTTCCACGGATCATATTCGATTCGGTTTTCCAGTATCAACCGTCGAAGCTGGCCGTAAGTGGACATCGTGTTGAAACCGTGGTCGTGAACACCGGTATGAGTAAGATGCTCCGTCATGTGGTCGCGCGTGTGTTCCAGCCCCACACGCAACAGTTCAGGGTCATCGACAACATCGAAGGCGAGAAGCGCGTTCCCATACTGGAAGCCTTGAGTCCATTGCGTCCAGCCACGCATGGTGTACCTGCCATCCACAGTGAACACAGGCGCACCATCTACAGGTTGCCAACGCCGATCGAGTCGCAGAGTCTTTTCTGCAGCAATCGAGAAGGTGCGCGCTACGGCGCCTTGCAGGTCTGCTGGGGTCACGGCTTCGATTCGCATCTCTGTTCCTTTTGCTACACAAGCTTTTCAAATCGGTCCCGCATCGTGCGCACGACCTCATCGCCCGGTGTATCCCATATCTTCTGGTTCAGTATCTCGACCTCGATGGGTCCGTTGTATCCTGCGGCATCCACTGCCAACCGCAGGCTGCGGATATCGATTACACCATCTCCTATCATTCCGCGGCATTTCAAAATATCTGGAGTGGGCACCAGCCAATCCGACACATGAAAGCCAACGATGCGGCCGGCACAGCGTTGAATAAGCGCAAATACGCGAGGATCCCACCAGATGTGGATGACATCGAGAACCACACCTGCCACGGAAGCGGGGTAGAGCTCTGCAATGTCCAGCGCCTGGTCAATGGTGTTCACCACCGAGCGATCGCCCGCGAACATAGGATGAAGCGGTTCCACACCGAGGCAGACACCAAGCTTCTCCGCGTAAGAAGCGATAGCTGCAATTCCGTCTTTGACCATCTCTCGTGCATCCGCAAGCTTTACACGCGGATCTGCGCCTGTAACCAGAACCAGGCAATCTGCCTTCAGTTCCGCAGCTTCTTCGATCGCCCGCAGATTGTCCTGAATGCGCTTGCGCCATTCGGTAATAGTGGGCGCCGGAAACATTCCGCCGCGACACACACTAGAGACGTGCAGGCCTGCATCTTGAACAAGGCGAGCGGCCTTCTCTAGTCCCGTTTCCGCCAGGCGATGCCGCCACAAGGCAACCGAGGGTATGCCGTAGCGTACGCAAGCTGCCACAGTCTGCTCGACGGTCCAGCGCTCGGTCGTAATTTGATTGAGACTGATTCTCTTTTGGTCTGCCATAGCGTTGCTCAAACAAATACGGAGTTGTCCATCGTGGCGACAGTGCCGACGAGAGGCTTGAAGTCCATAAACGGTATCAGGTCGCGCTCGATGGTCATTCCCGGAGCAATCTCGATGAGGCGCACTCCTTCGGCTTCCAGGCGGAAGACCGCGCGCTCCGTAATGTAGAGCACCTCCTGACCATGGCGCTTGGCATACTCAGCGGCAAAGGTGATGCGCCCGACGCGGTTCACTAGTTTGTGGATGCTGCCAGGCTTCACAATACGCAGCATGCCATCCTCCCAGGCTATCTTGCTTCCCTGCGCGTCGAATGTTCCGCAGAAAACCACTTTCTTTGCGTTCTGAGCGATCTCCATAAATCCGCCTGGGCCAATGAGGCTGCCACCAAGATGAGATACGTTTACGTTTCCTGCTGCATCCATTTCCCCCATGCCAAGGAAAGTGATATCAATACCGCCGCCACTGTAGTAATCGAACTGCTCGGCTGAGGAGATAAGGACTTCTGCGTTTCGTGCCGCCCCGAAGAGCCTGTCATCAAGCATCCTGCCATTGTGGACACCTTGCTCCACACTGAGCCATAGCTGATTCGAAAGACATTGCTCCGCGATGACGCCGAAGATGCCGCCCGGGATGCCGAAGCCGAAGTTGAGCGATGCGCCGGGGCGCAACTCCATAGCAGCTCGCCGCGCGATGATGCGACGGTCAAGCTTAGTAGGTATCTCTGCCGCGATGGTGCCGAGATGCGCACGCTTTGATCCAGCAATCGTAGGATCGTAGTCGAGCCCATAAAATTGCTGCTGCTGGCTGTCTTCAACAATTGCATCGGTCATGATGCCTGGAATTCGAATACTGCGGGGATGAAGCGTTCCCGGCTCCACAATTTGCCGGACTTGCGCCAATACTTTGCCTCCGCTGTTTCGAGCAGCCAGCGCAATCGTCTGCACATCCAGATCAAGCGCTTCCTCTTCGGTCGAAATGTTTCCCCGCGTATCAGCGTAGGTGCCGCGAACGATCGCAACATCCACGCGAAAGGGCTTATACCGAAGCACCTCCTGCCCGTCAATCTCCAGCAGTTCGACAACTTCACCCTGACTTATCCGATTACAGCGTCCGCCATCTTGACGCGGGTCAATGAAGGTACCGAGTCCAGAGTGGGTAAACAATCCTGGCCTTCCTGCGCCAATCTCTCGAAGTAGATGTTGAACGACGCCGCCTGGTAAGCAGTAGGCTTCGATCTTTTCGTCCCGGATCATCTCCTGGATGCGAATCGACCATGTGAAATGCGATGCGATAACCTTGCGGATAAGTCCTTCGTGAGCAAAACGGTTCGTTCCCATTTCGCCGCGGTCTCCCAAGCCCAGTGAATGAACCAGGGTCAGGTTTCGAGGATGACCGGTCTCAAGAAAGCTGCGCTCTATGGCCGCGAAGATCGCCTCAGCCGAGGTCATTCCTGCGCCGTTGCCGCTGATCGCCACCGTGTCGCCATCGTTGATGAGTGCTGCGGCTGCCTCGGCGCTTACTTGCTTATTGAAACTCATAACGGTCGTCCTTATTAATGATTTTGGAAAGAGGGTTTGCGTTTCTCGAGGAAAGCAAGTACACCCTCCTTGCAGTCCTCGGTACCGGCTACCCGTGCAACGGATGAGGCATGCAAGTGGCGGAGATCCGCATGCATGGACGACAGCACACTCTTCGTCACCGCCATGGCAATGGGTGCATTCGTCAGTAGCGTCGCTAAGAGTATTTCCAAATGCTCGTCGAGTCCTTCGGTTGTCTCTGCTACATCGGTGACAAGACCCCACGCAAGAGCATCGGAGGCTGTTACCAACGAACCTGTAAGCGTCATCTGCCGCGCTCGCCCAACGCCAATCAACTCCGCCAGGCTGCGGATACCGTGCCAACCGGCGATCATGCCGAGAGTTACCTCGGGTGTTCCGAACTTTGCAGGAGCCGCAGCAATGCGGAAATCAGCAGTAAGTGCCAGCTCAAGTCCGCCGCCAAGCGTATGTCCCTGAAGGAGAGCGATCACCGGCTGAGGCAGTTGCGCTATCCTTTCAAACACTTCAATTCCAGGCAGGATCCATTTCTGGGCCATATCATCCGGCGAGAGACTTCCCCACTCAGCGATATCGCCTCCAGTACAAAAGAAGCGCCCATTCGCCCGAAGCACAACCGCACGAACCGCGGAATCCGCTGCTATCTCATCAACGATTCGGCCGAGCTCATCCAGCATTGGCCGCGTTAGAGCGTTGCCTTTTTCCGGGCGATTGAGTGTTATCTCCGCCCAGGTCTTTCCGTGGCTTTCTTTGCGTGAATACAAAATTTCAGGAATCATGAAGGCCTTTATCTCTCGAGCAGCTACAGGACATTTGTATAGTTAGAATCGCGGCATGATTAACCCGCCATCGACGGTAACAACCTGACCAACGGTGTAGCGGAGCTGGCCTTTCGCCATACTCACCACGGTCGAAGCAACATCCTCAGGCGTTCCCCAGCGCTCTGCAGGAACCAGGTGATCTCGAATCAGAGCATCGTACTTCCCTTTGACCGGACGAGTCATATCCGTGGCAATGATTCCGGGTCTCACCTCGTAGACGCCAATGCCAGCATTGGCTAACCGCACACCAAACAACTTTGTCGCCATCGATGCGCCTATCTTGGATATGCAGTATTCGCCGCGCAGGATGGACACTGCTTCCGCGTTACTAGAGGTGATATTGATGATGCTGCGATGGCACTCCTGCGGAGGCTGATGCAGCATACGCTTGGCAGCCGCCTGTGTAAGGAAAAACACGGCCCGCGTGTTTACTCGTATGGAGTCGTCAAAGCTCTCGGGGGAAACTTCCAGCAGGTCTCCACGCTGGCGTGGGGCAATGCCCGCATTGTTTACCAGGCAATCCAATCGGCCCCATTGTTGCAACACGGTTTCGATCATCGCGGAATGCCGGGTAAGATCACCAACGTCACATGGAAAGTACGCGCAATCCGCACCAATGGCATCAAACTCACATTTGATAGCCGTATAGAGATTGAGGTTCTCCGGCACATCCCGGTCATTGAGGAGAACGTTAAACCCCGCCTGCGCCAATCCAAGCGCACAAGCTCGACCAATGCCTCTAAGGCCACCTGTAACGATTGCCGCTGATCGTAAACTGGCGTCTTTCGGCATAACATCCCCTCCCTTGAATCAGAATGGAGGCAATAATAACCAACCGGTTGGTTGATATGCAAGCGATTCCTTGAACAAATCCAAAATCAGCACGGGAATGATAGCGCCGCTTACGGCCTAATCCACCGGCTGATCAGGTCTTTCATTCCTTCAAGACGTTTCGCTAAATGTCTTGGAGACGTTAGGTCCCGCTCAAATACGGTCGAGAGCGTATGACGATTCATAAGGTAGAAGAACCCCAATGCAGAGATGTTGATGCTTAGCTGCATCGGCTCCAGATCCGGGCGGATCCTCTTCTCCTTTTTTCCCCTTGCAATAAGGGATTCCATCAAGACCATGTGGCTCTTATTGATAGAGCGAGTGTTTGGCGACCCTTTCAAGTGGCGTGCTTCCAGCTGATTTTCGCTATTCAGCAGGCGGATGAAATCAGGATTAGCTAAATAGTATTTCCAGGTGAATTCAACCAGCGAGAGCACTGCTTCATCTGCATGCAGTCCTGAAAGGTCAAGCGCTGCCTCTTGCTCCCGAATGCTGCGGTAGGCCTGCTCCAATACAGCAGTGAAGAGCTTGTCCTTGTTGCCGAAGTGGTGATAGATGAGCTGTTTGTTGATCTTGGCTGCTTTGGCGATTTCGTCAACGCGAGCCCCATCGAACCCACTCTTTGCAAACAGCTTGGTTGCCGCACGCAGGATGCGTTCCTTGCTATCTTCGGCATTACGAGTTCGAGTCGTGCGCGGCTGTCTCATTCTATATTTGTACGTTGTAGGAATCATTTTGTGTAGACTGTGCCTTCCGCGCAACCTGGCATGGTCGAACCTCGATGAAGCAACTAGAAAGAAAGCTATCTTTCATCCGATTGTTTTTCGAATCGTCCGTAGCGTAACGCCAGCGTCGGTAGCACGAGCAGGTTGAGTGCAGTTGAGGTCACGAGTCCCCCAAGAATTACGATGGCCAGCGGCCCCTCGATCTCCTGTCCCGGCGCGCTGCTTCCGATTGCCAATGGAAGCAACCCGAGCGCGGCCACCAACGCAGTCATCAGAATGGGGGCAAGCCGCTCCGACGCACCGCGAATTGCTGCGGGATATCCCCATTCCATGCCTTCAACGCCGACCAGATGCTCGTAGTGGGAGATCAACATGATGGAGTTACGAAGCGTGATTCCGAAGAGCGTCACGAATCCGACCATTGCGCCGAGAGAGAGCACGCCTCCTTGTGCAAATACCGCAAGGACTCCGCCGACCAGCGCAAATGGAAGATTGACGAGTACGAGGAGAAGATTCCGCCGATTCGCCAGCACGATAGACAAGAGCAGCACGATGCCCAGGGAAGCCAATGCAGAGTGAACTAGGAGGTCTCGAAGCGATTGCTCCTGAGCCTCGGCCGTGCCGCCAAATTGGATGTAGTTTCCGGGAGCAAGCGCGACCTTCGCAGCAATCTGCTGCTGAGCTTTCTTGACGAACGCATCGACGTTGTTGCCAGCCACGTTGAGGGTAATGGTCTGAACACGACGGGCGCCATCATGCAGAATCACATACCGTCCAGACGTCTCATAAACATTTGCCAGCTGCCCGAGCGGGACATAGACGCCTTCTGAATTCTTGATCGGCAAAACAGAGAGAGAATCCATGCGAGTCCGCGCATTCGGCGGCAGAATCACCGTTACAGGAAAGACGCGATTCCCCTCATAGATGTCAGCAACCTTTTCCCCTTCGTATGCCGTGTGGACATCGTTAAGCACGCTGACCGGATCGAAGCCCCAGTGCAAAAGCTCCGGCGTGCGCAGCGCGACGGCAACCTCCGGCGTCCCAGGTGGAGACTGCATCTGCACCTCGACTGCTCCGGGAATGCTACCGAGCACGCGCGCCACCTGCTGCGCTTCGAGATCCAACTTATCAAGATCGGGGCCGTAGATGTTTACAACCACTGACGCGGTATAGCCCGACAGTGTTTCCTGAATGCGCTCGGTCAAGAAAGTCATCAAGGAAAAGGAAAGCCCTGAAAACTGCGCCAGAGTCTTGCGAATCTCTCCCTGCGCGGCCTCTTCCTCTTCTCCGCCCATCGGCTTCAGGTCGATCTCGAGTTCGCTGTAGTGCGGTCCCCATGTGTCGTCCGACAATTCCGCGCGACCGACCCGTTGAGCCACTGTTCTTACAGCAGGCAGTTTTAAAAGTGCAGCAGAAACCTCGCGGCCAATTCGCAACGACTCTTCGAGAGAAGTGCCCGGCACTGCCTGCATATGCAGGATGTAGTGACCTTCGTGTAATTCGGGAAGAAAGCTTGTACTAAAGAAAGGCAAAGCCGCGATGCCGCAAACCGTGGCTATCGCCATACCGCCAATCACCAGCCTGGGCACACGTTCTATCCGTTCGAGCAGAGAAACATAACGTGCCTTCAGCCAATGCACGAAGGGAGGCTCGTCCTTGCGAGGGGGGCGATCGCCAAAGATCAACATAGATAGCGCAGGAGTCAGCGTGAGCGCAACTACAAGCGACGCCAGTATCGACAGGATGTAGGCGACGCCGAGAGGGGCGAAGAGCCTTCCTGCAATTCCTGAAAGCGTCAAAATGGGCGTAAAGATGAGCGCCACAGCAAAGGTGGCATAGACCACTGCGCTTCTGACTTCGATGGAGGCGTCGAGCACGACATGAAAGGATGACCGTGGGCGTTCCCGAGCAGCGTTCTCGCGCAATCTACGAAGGATATTCTCGACGTCGATCACCGCGTCATCTACGACTTCACCGATCGCGATGGCAAGGCCACCCAGCGTCATCGTGTTGAGCGTGAACCCCATCCGATCCATGACGGCTACGGCCGCGAGCAACGACAGCGGAATAGCGGTGCAGGATATGGCTGCAGTGCGAATGTCGAAGAGGAATAAGAAGAGGACGACAATGACAAGGATAGCTCCGAGCAGAAGAGAGCTTCGAATATTATGAATTGCAGTAGTAATGAAGTTTGCCGGCCTGAAGAGATCCGGCCGCATATCAATTCCTTCCTGTCGAAGCACAGGTGTCACTTCCTGAAGAGCCTTCTCGACCTGGCTGGTGACGTCCAGGGTGTTGGTCCCATACTGCGCGGAAACTACCAGGACTACTCCTGTCTTCCCTTCTACCGAAGCCGCACCAAACGGCGGCGCCGCACCTTCCCTTACGTCAGCCACCTGCCCGAGGGTGACATTGGCTCCGTTCTGCCGCACAAGCACAGTGGAGGCGATCTGTTCTGGAGTTATTGATTGTCCTTCGGATTGCAGGATGAGCCGCTGATTGCTGTTCTCGATGAATCCAGCGCCCTGTATACCCGTGGCTTTCTGCGCCGCAGCAACGACATCGTTGAGCGATAGATTGAACTGCACCAGCTTTTCCGGATGGAACTGAACCTGTATCTGTCTGGCCTCTCCGCCGAAAACGTTGACGCTGGCCACGCCGGGAACAGCGAGCAGACGGGGCCGGAGAGTCCAGTCGGCGGCCGTCCGCAGCTGCATAAGCGACTGCTTGCCGGACGTAAGCCCCAGCACAAGAACACTGCTTGTCGAGGATGTCAGCGGCGTCATGATGGGTGGTTGGACACCTGAAGGCAACTGTCCTGCCAGCGTCGAAAGACGCTCCGCTACAAGCTGGCGCTCGAGATAAATGTCTTTCCCTGTCTGGAAGACCACGTTGATAATGGACAGCCCCTGAATAGAGCTTGAGCGAAGAGACTCAATGCCAGTCACGCCGTTGATTGCGTTTTCAATCGGCTGGGTCACCAATAGTTCCACTTGCTCGGGCGAGAGCCCCGGAGCCTCGGTTTGAATGGAAACGCGTGGGGGTGCAAATTCCGGGAAGACCACATATTTCGCCTGTGTCAGCGTATAAACGCCATATCCCAGTGACGCCAGAGACAGAGCAAGAATGACCCCGCGAAATCGAAGCGAAAAGCGAACAATGGCATTCAACATGCGATCAGTCCTGGTCTTGCTGAATCTGGGAACGGAATTCTTCCGAAAGAAGCGTCTGTGCACCGACGATGACTACACGCGCGTCGCGATCCATCCCTTCGGTCACGAACCATCCATTGACTACCGGGTTCGAGGTAGCGATGGCTTTGCGCGTAAACTTGCCCGGTGATTCCTCGACATAGCACCATGCCTTGCCCTGCCACCACACAACCGCGCTGCTGGGGACAAGCCACCCATCCTGCTCTGGACCGGACGGTAAAAAGACAACAAGGTTGATTCCCGGAATGAGGGCCGGTCGTGCAGCGATGCTATATAGCAAGCTTGGTGCTTGCAGCCGCGGATCGAGTTGGGGAAGTATCGAGATCAGGTGCGCCGATCCGTGTGTTCCATCCGCGTATTGCACCGTCGCTTGTTGTGGAGCGGCGAAGCTTCCGGAGGTTGTACTGATCACCTGCAGCAACAACATGCGCTGCATCAGCAACTCGTCCAACTTCGAGGAGCCGTGTTCCAGCCAGTTTGCTAGAATCGGCCCCCAATGCAGCCGGGTAGAGTTTTTAACGATGGCCAGGGATTGCTCTGCATTCCTGGCCACTGCAGCATCATTCTCTGAAGTTGCACGTGCCGCTTCGACAGCCTTATCCGAAGCATTTTTGCCATCCTGATTCAGTTGTCGCAGGCGCTCATATTCGGTCAGTGATGCCTGCGCCATCGCCCGCGCCTTGGCAAGATCCGTGGAAGCACTGTTGTAGCTCGCCTTGAGGTCGAGCAGTGGCTGGAGTTGGAGAACGATACCGGTAGCCTGCACTTCCGCGCTTTGCCGGTTGCGGAGAAGTGTGGCGGTGACAATGCCATTTCTCTTTTGTGCAGATTCGTCGAAGGTGAGGACCGTCTCTCCATTCTGAGATGCAACTCGCGATGGCGCCTTCATCGGAGCTTCGGTTTCAGCCTCTGCCGACTGCTCCTTCTGCCTCGAACGAAATCCCCAGATCAGCCCGCCAGCAAGAATGATGACGGCAGCAACAGCAACGATGATGCGCAGCATGGATTTCATCCTGTAAACCTTTCAGCTAGCGTGGTGCGCTCGTGGGAAGTGAGGGCGTGCTTGTGGGATCAATGGGCCTCTGCAACGCATCTTCCAATAGCCCTATAGAAAGCTGTGCCTTATGCAGCGCGTCAAGGTGAGCACGCTCCGCGGCGGCGGTTTGCACTTCGGCGGCAATCGCAGTGAATTGTTCTGTTTCTCCCGACCGCAACATGCGTTCCGCTGCCCGTTGCTGCTCTTCAAGCTGAGCGACCGAGCGTGAGGCTTCCTGTAGCGTGGCGAACGCGGCGGCATACTGGGCAAGAGCCTTGTCGCTCTCCGCAAGAACAATGCTCTGTATCGAAAGGAAGTATGCGCCCGCAGCCTTGCGCTGAGCTTCCGCTTCAGCAATTGGGCCTTCGTTGTGATTGCGCAGAGGCAGCACAGCCGACAAATTCAGAGCAATAGCATGGATGCCTTGCTGGTAGCTGTATCCCGGGCCGAGATTGATGTCTGGATACTGCCGTGCAACCTCCAACTGCAGGCTGGATTGTGCAGCTTCGTATTGCTCAAGGGCGCGTCGTACATCCAGGCGATTGAGTACGGCGGCTTCGCGAACTGCCTGCGACGAAAGCGATGCTGGAGCTGGGGGCGCATCGATCCCTGGCCACTGCAGCGATTTCGTCGCCAAGGCCGAGTCAGGGATTCCAATGGACGCCGCGAGCGCTGTGTGGCTTACATTCATCTGCCCTTCAGCCGCACGAAGCGCCTGACGAAGTGTCGTCAGGTCGATACGCGCAGCGGTCACCTCTGGTAAAGCTATTTCCCCAGCATGAAAGCGGCGTTCGATCTGGTCTGCATATTTGCCCTGTAGCGATACCTGTCTCCGCAACTGAGCAGACGCTTGCACTGCAAACAGGTAGTCCACAAATGCTGACCGAACCCGGCTGCGCACTGTCCACGCGGTTTCAGCTAATTGGAGACGACTGGCCCGGCTCAGGTGAGTTGCATTCGCAATGCGATAACCGCGTTTTCCGGCAGTCTCAATCGGCAGATCAAAGTTGAAGGCCATGATGAAGGGCGACGTCGGATCGGACTCGTAGCCTGGGCCAGCACTCACGAGTGGATTGGGCTTCATCGCAGCAGTTCGAATCGCCGCTTCTGCAGAAGCCACGTTCGCACGGGCAACATCAAGATCCGGGTTGAAGTAATACGCAGCGAGCGTGAGCGCATTCAGGTCCCAGTTCTCTAGCGGCCATGAGGAAGGCTGGAAATCCGCGCTCTGCCGCATCCAGAGACGCAGGTCAGGATCGTCAAGACTGCGGCTATAGAGACTCTGGGCCAGAGCCGGAGGCGAGATGGGCGCTGCATGGTAGGAATATCTGGCGCAGCCCGCACCAAGTCCAAGGGGCAGAAGCAAAAGCGCTGCGATATGTTTCATAAAAACTCCTGAGAGCCAGGTTCGAAAGCGCGCGAACAGACAACCGTCCGCGAAGGAACTGGAATCAGTATCAGGAGAACGAGACTAGATGCGGAGGGAGACCACGTCTGGAGGCGACGAGAGGAGGATGCGTTCAACGTCAAATGTCTGGTATCGACGCCAAAAGCCATTGGTCAATTCCAGCGAGCCATGGGATAGCAGTTCAAAGAACAACAAGCAAAAGCCAAGTAGGCGGATGGCCAGCATGGTACCGAGACACAGTGCCAGCAATCCGCTGCACATCATAAGTAGAAATTCTGGATCAATGGGAAAAGGTTTCGGGTCGTGTATATCGAAGGCCTCATAGATTAACGCGCCAACCATGACCAGGAGGATGGCAACGGCAACCAGGGCGACGATATACCTTCGCGACATAGCGCAATTGTACATCGATGGTTTCTGCTGACGTCGCGGCATAGCTGGGGAATATGAGCGTTGGCTATTATCTGGCTTCAAAGGGACTATCCATATCATGGATACCTTAATTTCGCTTCGATTTCCGGGATCAGATGACAAAAAGACATTTCTCTGCGAAATCAATTTCTTTGGGCTAAGCTAGCGTGGCAAGGTGAATGCGCATGACTTTATTTCAGCCTTCTCGCCGAGACTTCCTTAGAACTGGCAGTGCGGTGGCGGGCATCTCGCTGTTGCGATCAAAGTATCTGCTGGGTCAATCCGCAGCTAATAGGGACGTCGTGAAAGCGGATTACACCCTGACGATTGCCACTTCCCCAGTAGAATTAGCGCCCAACCGCATCATCTCCGTTACGACCTACAATGGACAATTCCCCGGCCCCTTACTGCGCTTCAAAGAAGGACAGCGGGTAACTATCGATCTCCAAAATGAGACCGATACGCCTGAACAACTGCATTGGCACGGCCAGTTTGTCTCGACGGATGTAGATGGATCTGCGGAAGAGGGCACGCCCTTCATTCCGCCTCATGGCAGCCGCCGCATCTCCTTTGTGCCGAAACCATCCGGATTCCGCTTCTATCACACACACGTCCGAGCTGGTGCGGATCTGGCAGCAGGTCAGTACAGCGGTCTGGTTGGCCCCGTTTATATCGAGCCAAAGGTCAATCCCGGGCACTACGACCGCGAAGTATTTCTCACGATGAAAGAATTTCAGCCAACGCTCAGCCGCGGCGGCGATATGGCGATGAACTTTCTTTCACCCGCCCAGACGGTGCCAGCGCTCAAGCGTGCCGGCGAAACTGCGATGAACGCCTCGCTCGCCAAAGGAATGCCCCAGGGCTATGAAGTTGGTTACGAGTCCTTCACGATCAACGGGCGGATGCTCGGCCACGGCGAACCTGTGCGCGTGAAGCAAGGCGAGCGCGTTCTGTTTCACATTCTCAACGGAAGCGCGGGTGAGATTCGCAGTCTTGCTCTACCGGGACATACGTTCACCATCATTGCAATGGATGGTAACCCGCTGCCAAGACCTGTGCGCGTTCCCGCCCTCTGGCTGGGCACTGCGGAGCGAATCTCCGCAATCGTCGAGATGCATCATCCCGGCGTCTGGATCATGGGCGATCTCTCCGATGAGGATCGGAGGCACGGCATGGGAATAGTCCTTGAATATGCGGGTTCCAAAGGAAGACCGCAGTGGATCGCACCAAAGCCTTTCAAGTGGAACTATGCACACTTTGGGAACTCCACCACAGTTGCTGCTCAACCGGATGAAGTCTTTGAGATGATCTTCGAGAAGCAGAACGCCGCGCAAGATGGCTTCAATCTATGGACCATCAATGGCGTGTCGTACCCAATGGAACAAATGATGGCGAAGCCTCTTTTCCATCTCCACGAGGGAAAGCGCTATCGCATTCGCCTGAAGAACGCCAGTGACGATATTCACCCGATACACCTGCACCGGCACAGTTTTGAGGTCACGCGGATCGCAGGTCAAGCGACCGCGGGACTGATAAAGGACGTCGTGATGGTCGGTGGATATCAGGAAGCCGAAATTGATTTCGTTGCCGACAATCCCGGCGCAACACTGTTCCATTGCCACCAGCAGCTCCACATGGATTTCGGTTTCATGGCCTTATTCGACTACGTGTAATGACGCGGTTACCCTGAAAAGATCAGTTGAGCAGTTCGATACCGCTGCTTCCCTCCAGGCGGGTCAGCGTCGGCTTCGATCCTCCGCCCCTACCGTTCCGCACCGATTTCGTCTCTGATTGCGAATCGACTGGTTCCAAGGCGGCCAGGCTATGGTCGATATCGACTTTTCTGCGACTGCGCTTGATCGTGTATTTCCTCTTTCCAGGCTGCTGCTGCCTTCCTGCTAACCCCCTTGATTGCAATGTATTACGTTTCTGATCGCGCATTTTCTGGAGCGTATAGGTGATATGTCTCACGTCAAAATTAGTTATAGCGCGTGACGCCCATCACATCTTCTTCCATATCTGTCCATTCACAATTCTCGCCACTTTCGCAGCAAATGATTCATCGTTTGGAGGAACGTATGACGACGCGACTTTGGCTATTTATGACTCTGGTTATAGCGGGGCTTGTAGGTTTGGTGTTTCCGTCGAGAAGCTACGCGATTCCAGCGTTCTCGCGTCAATATGGTACGTCTTGCAGCACCTGCCACCTGGACTTTCCCAAGCTCAACGACTTTGGAAAGGCCTTCAAGGATGCGGGCTTCAAGTTTCCCAAAGATGATGAGAGCTTCCTGAAGGCTCCTCCCATCATGTTGGGAGCGCCTGCACAGGCGGAGCTGTGGCCGCAGGTCATTTATCCGGGCACGATACCCGGCCTGCCGCCGATTGGGCTGCGTTTCAACACTTTCTTCCAGACCGTAAGCGGCAATCGAAACAACTTCAACGCCCAGTTACCTGCTGGAACCCCGGGCACCTTTATCCCCAGAACCGACTTTCAGCCTGGCTACTTCAGCATCTTTACCGCGGGCAATTTTGGCGGAGGGATCGCTTTCTGGGCAGACGACGATATCAGTGTCGCAGGCGCCAACTCCAATGGCGGCTTAGGGGATGGCTATCTTAAGTTCTACAACCTGGGCCGCGTGCTCAAGCTGCCCACCGATTCTCTGAATTTACGCGTAGGCCAATTCGAACTTGACCTGCCGTTCAGTCCCGCACGCAGTTGGAACCTGAGTGGGTGGGACATCTTTGATGAAGCCAGTGTCGGCGTCCTCAATGGCTTATCTCCTCAGCAGAACGTGAACAATGGGTTTGCCTTCACCTCTCCCGCGGTGGGAGCGGAGTTCAGCGGTGGGCACAACTACGGTGGGTACCATTACTCCGTGGCGATCGTCGACCAGAATACAACCGGCGCCTCCGCCTCGCCTGCAAACATCGCACCCGCTAACGGCGTGGCATTTGTCTCGGACTCGAACTTCAAAGACGTGTATGGACGAGTCTCGTACCGCTTCAACCTGGAGCGGGATCCAGCGAGTCGCAACGAGGTTCAGGCGGCCGGGGCATCGGGTCCGCGCGATCACACATATCTGCAGTTCGGAACGATGTACTTCTATGGCCGTTCTGTGCAGCGGTTCAGCGGCGCACTTGCCGATGGAGTAACACCGACGGTCATCACCGCACGCGAACCGTTCTACCGAGTGGGAGGCGACATCAACTTCAACTACCGGAATTTCAATGTGTTCGGTGTCTATCTCACGGGACGGGATCAGAATCTGCTGCCTTTCACTCCGGCAAACGGCAGCCTGCCAACTGGCTTTACCGCATCCAGAGCCGCCACCTTCGGCGGTGGCTTTGTGGAAGCAGACTATCTGGCGCGGCCCTGGATTATGGCGATCATGCGGTGGGATCGGGTCAGTTCAACGGCGGACCGAGTCAACGCACTTCAGTTCGACCCGGCAAATCTACCGCCATCGTCCTTCTTCTCTCCATACTCGGCTACGCGGAACCGTTTTACTCCGGGAATCCAGTTCTTGATCCACGCCAACATCAAAGCATCGTTTGAATATCAGGTCCGGCCGCAGCAGATCGTATACGACCCGGCTAGCGGTGAGCGGCTCACCGGTCCGTTCCGCACGAATACTGCGGTAGCAGGGCTGGAGTGGGTTTATTAGGCATCGACATTTCACAATTTCGCAAACAGGAGAAAGAAATGACGCACAAAGTTCTTGGAGTCTTAGCGACAAGCATCTTCCTAAGCGCGGCGGCATACGCCGGATCAATCCACGGAAAAGTCTCCGGAGTCGCCGGGGAGTCCGTAGTCTATGTCGAATCGGTGGCCGGCAAGACGTTTCCCGCCCCCACACAACAGCCGGTGATGGACCAGAAAGGCCTGATGTTTATGCCTCATCTGATGGCGGTACAACAGGGCACCACGGTGGAGTTTCTGAACAGTGACAGCGTCGCGCATAACGTCTTCTGGATCTCGGTCGGCGGCAATAAAAAGCTTGGCCACAATATGGGGACATGGCCGAAGGGACAAAAGAAGTCTTTCAAATTTGACAATCCCGGAGCTGTACCGCTGCTGTGCAACGTGCATCCAGAGATGACTGCATACATCGTTGTGTCGCCCACTCCTTACTTCGCGGTTACGGACAAGTCTGGAAACTACAAGATCGAGAATGTTCCGGATGGCAGCTACACCGTTACCGCGTGGCATGAAGGCGCAAAAAACAAATCCACTCCAGTGAAGGTTGCCGGCGACACAGCGGCCGAATTCACACTGAGCAAGTGAGCGATGGGGGAGCGGGTCACTCTAGCCGCTCCCCATACTTTTCTTTACAGGTACGTAGCAGAGGGGCACTTATGCTGCAGCGTTATAACGACAAGAAGGTCGACAAGGAATGGCTGAACACTAACTTTCCTTGCATGATGGCTTGTCCTGCCCATACGAATGCGGGCCGCTACGTGGCACTCATCGCCGAAGAGAAATTTGAAGAGGCTTACAAGATTGCCCGCGAACCCAACCCTCTGGCGAGTATCTGCGGACGGGTATGCGCGCATCCCTGCGAGACTGCCTGCCGCCGTGGAGCGATCGACAAACCGATCTCGATCCGCGCGTTGAAGCGCTTTCTTACCGAGCGCCATGGTCCGGAGTCGCGGCATCCTGTCGATGTAAACGCCGGCCGCAGACAAGAGAAGCTTCCCTTCAAAGTAGCCATCGTTGGAGGTGGGCCCGTTGGCCTATCGGCAGCGCACGATCTCGCATTGATGGGCTACTCGGTCACCATCTTTGAAGCGGCACAGGTCGCAGGTGGAATGCTCTATCTCGGAATTCCCGAGTATCGTCTGCCGCGCGATGTTGTCGAAGCGCAGGTACGCGAGATTCTTGAAACTGGGGATATTGACCTGCGGCTGAATCAGGCTGCCGGACGCGACTTTGCGATCTCCGATCTTCGCAACCACGGCTTTGATGCTGTGCTGATCGCAGTTGGCGCACAGCGCAGCCGCGACCTCACCATTCCCGGCGTCGATCTCGATGGCGTTTACAAAGGGATTGATTTTCTGCTGAACGTGAACCTGGGCTACAAGTTCACCATCGGCAAAAAGGTGATCGTGATCGGCGGAGGCAACGTCGCCATGGACGTAGCACGCTCCGCCGCGCGTGAGGTGATTCGTCAACACCCGGGTGGAGTGGAAAATGCCGAGCCGTCGAGCGAGAACGTGAGCGCCGTGGCAACCCGTGAGATGGTCGACATCTCCCTCTCAGCAATGCGTCTGGGAGCGCAGGAGGTGCATCTTGTCTGCCTGGAAAATCGCGAGGAGATGCCTGCCGCGCTAGATGAGATCGAGGAGGCAGAAGCAGAAGGTATCCTTATCCATCCCGGCTTGGGCCCAAATCGGATGATTGGCGAAGGCGGTAAGGTCGTAGCCCTGGAAGCGCTGAAAACAAAATCGGTCTTCGACGAAAACAGGCGCTTCCATCCCACGTTTTATGAAAACAGTGAGACGCGGCTGGAATGCGACACAATCATCATGGCGATCGGCCAATCGCCCCAACTTGATTTTCTAAAACCGGAAGATCAGGTTGAGATTTCCCCACGCGGTTTAATCGCGGTGAATCCGCAAACACTGATGACTTCAGCCGCAGGCATCTTTGCCGGGGGCGACTGCGTCTTCGGCCCCCGGCTGATCATCGACAGCGTAGCGGATGGAAAACGAGCCGCCGTGGGCATCGACGAGTACCTGCGCGGCGAAAAACATCCTGACCCGCTTATCGATGTAGAGGTAATGAAGCGGTATTCGATGCCATTACAGTTGCTGGATCTGATACGGCAGCCCGTTCCCATGCTTCCCTTGGAGCGCCGCACCGGTGTCACCGAAGTTGAAATTGGATACGACGAAGCAACTGCGATCGAGGAAGCGCAACGATGCCTGCACTGCTGGGTAAATACCGTCTTTGAAGGCAACCCGCTCGATGGCAGCCTGTGTATCCTTTGCGGCGGGTGCGTCGATGTGTGTCCGGAAAACTGCCTGGATCTTGTCTCGATGAATCGCGTTGAATTTGAGCCGGAGGTGGTTCAGCACCTTCGCGAGCAGCAAGAGCTTTTCGGCGTGGAGCTGGATGAGGTGAAGGCGGATGAACTGGGAATCGTGGCCGGCTCCGTAATGCTGAAAGACGAGACGCGCTGCATTCGTTGCGGACTCTGTGCCGCACGTTGCCCGGTAGGGACCATCACGATGGAGTCCTACAACCTTATACCCGCCGAGCCGACTGGCCTCATCTCTATCGAAACTATCGATGGACCATTCCGAACGAAAGCGCCCGCTATGGGCAGGAGTCCGAGGTAAATGATGACAGAAGCGAAGCGAAACGTTACCGCAGTGTCGGCCGAAGAATTTGACCGTCGCGCATTCTTCGCCAAACTTGGCCTTGGATCTCTGGGCATTGCAGCCGTAGGCACGGCGGCCTTTGCGTATGAGTTCCTCTCGCCCAATGTGCTGTATGAGCCTTCGCCGATTATCAATGCGGGCAAACCGGAAAACTACGCGCTGAACTCCGTCACGCTCGATGTGAATTCCGCGATTTACCTGGTCCATTCCGACGAAGGATTCTTCGCGTTGAATGCGGTATGCACGCACCTTGGCTGCCTGACGGCGTGGAAGCCGGAACTCGGCATCATTGCCTGTCCGTGCCATGGCAGCAAGTTCAATCGGGAAGGCGCAAAGATCGCTGGCCCCGCCCCGGCGCCTCTTCCCTGGCTCCGGACATGGATAAGCGATGATGGCGATCTGATGGTGGACCGCTCGACGAACATTCGTTCCATGCAGTTTTTGAGGGTGTAGGATGGCCAGCAGAATCGATAAATATCTCGACGAGTTCAGCGGCACACGGGTGTGGCGCTCGGTGTTTCGCAGTGGAGCGGGCACCAGCACCTTGCACCGCGCTCTCGCGATTCAGCAGAACCTCTTCCTGCACCTCTTCTCCACCAAGGTGCGAAAGCGGATGCTCACCTTTCGCTCAACATGGTTCCTTGGCACTCTAACGCTGGGCACACTTTTTATTCTGATCAGTACGGGCATCCTGTTAATGCTCTATTACCACCCGTCCGTACCGCAGGCTTATGACGATATCAAGGATCTGCAATTCGTCGTCTCCTCTGGCTTGTTTTTGCGTAACCTGCATCGCTGGTCGGCGCATGCGATGGTCTTTCTGGTATTTGCCCACATGTTCAAGGTCTTTTACCGGGGCGCCTATCGTCCGCCTCGCGAATTCAACTGGGTGATTGGAGTCATGCTGCTTCTGATCACGCTACTGCTTAGCTATACAGGCTATCTGCTGCCATGGGATCAACTGGCCTTCTGGGCAATCACCGTCGGTTCGAACATCTCCGCGGTAGTCCCGCTGGTGGGCAAGAAAGTGCACTTCCTGATGCTGGGCGGAAACCTGGTGAACGCCAACGCACTGCTCCGGTTCTATGTGCTGCACTGCGTCATTCTGCCGCTGGCAGCCATCTTCTTTGTCGCGATTCACTTCTGGAGGATTCGCAAAGATGGCGGGCTCTACGTGCAACAAAGCGAACCTGCGCGGATGACTACCGAAGAAGCAACAGTGGCCGCGAAGGAGACGAGATGAGCGAGCCAAAGGATTTCGTTGCGGGATTAGGATCGGACGTCCGCAAAGCGCCTCGGCGTGTCGTCTTTGTCACACGTCGCACGTCGGCGCAGGTAAAGGCCAGCGACGAAGATCAGGTACAGACATATCCCGAGGCACTGATCCGTGCCCTTCTGGCCATTGAACTCTTAACCGTCGTGCTGGTCATAATCTCTCTTCTGTTCAATGCGCCTCTTGAGGGCCTCGCAGATCCTTCACATACGCCCAATCCTGCCAAAGCGCCGTGGTATTTTCTCGGGCTGCAGGAGATGCTGCACTACTTTCCGCCGGTAGTTGCCGGGGTCCTGATTCCCACGCTGCTGGTGATTGCGCTGGTCGTCATTCCCTACTTCAACATCAATATCGAGGCCGAGGGTCTGTTCTTGAAGGACCGTAGCCGGCGTCTCAGTATTTTCTATGCCGTGGCAGTCGTCCTGTCTCTCTTCTTATGGTTCTTTGGTGTATATGTGGCGCTCGTGCCCACGCTGATTATGGTTGCGCTGATGTTTCTTGCGGCACATAGCTCGCCACAATCCCTGTCTCCTTTTCGTCGTTATCTTGCATCGAAGCCGCTCTCTTATTGGGTGATGACATGGTTTTTGTTTGAAATGATCGTGCTCACCGCTGTGGGTACTTTTTTTCGCGGTCCAGGCTGGTCCTGGGTATGGCCCTGGAGGAGTTAAGTGCAACCGTCTAGGAACAGATTGGTCTCAGCTTGGCAAACATTTTTTGCGAATCCGCTCCGCGCATTTGGCGTAGTCAGCGTATTGCTGGTGATCGTTCTTGCAATAGCGCCGGCGAAGAACCACTTCAGTGAGTGGCGTCATTACCAGAAGAAGTATCTTGCGCTCATCCACGGACGCGGCGACGCTGTTACGCTGCAACGCCATTTCCACCCGGACATACAACAGATATGGCTTCCTGAAGTGGGTGCCGTGGATCGCTGCACGACATGCCATGAAGGCTTGAAGGAAGCCAGCCTGGCAGGCGTAACGCAACAACCGTTCCGCCGTCATCCCGTGATCCCTCACTCCGCAGAGCAGTTTGGATGCGTGCTATGCCATCGTGGACAAGGTGCGGCAACAACGGTTGCAGAGGCACACTACAGCACGCTGGCATGGGAGCAACCCATGCTTCCCGCACGCTACATGGAGTCATCCTGCGGCCAATGCCATCACACTCCGCTCACCGGCACACCCCAATTGAATCGCGGCAGAGAACTGCTGGCGCGCAATGGATGCGTTCGTTGCCATACACTGCGGCTGCCCGATGGAAGCACGATGACGGCCACGGATGATCCCCCCTCGCTACTTCATGTCGCGGACAAGACGACACGCGAATGGATCTATGCCTGGCTCAAAGATCCGCAGTCCTACTCGGTTTCGGCAACCATGCCAAACTTCAACTTGAGCGATGCAGATGCACGGGATATATCGGCATTTTTGATCAGCAGCAGCACGCCCGCCGAGGGAGACACAGTCCCGGTGGCAGCAGCATCGTCCCAGGCATCAACCGATCCAGTCGCTGGGCAGAGCCTGTATGGCGAGTCCTTCTGCGCCTCATGCCACGCGATACAGAACGCCGCGGGGAATGTTGTCGGTGGCGATATCGGACCAGAGTTGACGCATATCGGCAACAAGGTCAAGCCGGAATGGATGCAGGCGTGGCTGCGCAACCCGCGCATCTACGATCCCACTACGCTGATGCCGCACTATCGCTTTACAGCGCAGCAAGTTGCACTGTTGAGCAACTTCCTCGCGAGCAAGAGCGATTCCAGCCTGCTCGCCAATGTTCACCTGAGCACGGCCACTCCTGTGGAGATAGCTCATGGCAAAGTACTGGTGACCGAATACGGATGCGCATCGTGCCATGCAATCAACGGAGTGAAGAAGCCAGACAACTTTGCCCCGGAGTTGAGCCGCATAGGGAGCAAGCCGATTGCACAGCTCGTCTTTATCTCGGGTATGCCACATACTCTGCCGGATTACATCTCGGGAAAGGTTCGGCAGCCTCGAGCCTTTGGCGCGGGGTTGAAGATGCCGCAATATACCTTCACACCGGCGCAGGTAGATGCCATCACGACGGCTCTGCTCTCCTACACCGATCAAAGCCACAACCTGCCGCGCAAGCTTACCGTGGCCTCAACGCCGACTTCGAGTTACCGCCCCGCAGGGAGCGCAGGGAGGTTGATGGAGGAGCTTGCGTGCCAGAGTTGTCATCGCATCAACGGCCGTGGCGGAGATATGGCGCCTGACCTGAGCATGGAAGGAAGCTCCGTGCAGCGAGCGTGGTTGAATAGCTTTCTCAAGAATCCGAATACGCTTCGTCCATCGTTGATTCGCCGCATGCCGCGCTTCAACCTGACGGATGCAGAGGCATCGGAGTTGACCGACTACATGATGACGGCTTACCAATCGCCAGCCATTGACCGCGAATCCATGCCCTCCGGTGGCTACCCGGCATCGCTGATAGAACAGGGTAGGCAGCTCTTCTACTCGAAGTACGCTTGCCAGTCCTGCCACATCGTCGATAGCAAGGCAGACAAGGGATATATAGGACCGACACTTACCCAGGTCGGTTCCCGCCTGAACGCCGCATGGATCTATGCGTGGCTGATGAATCCTCAAACGCTGCGGCCAGATACTGCGCAGCCAAACTTCAACATGAGCGAGGAAGACGCGCGTGCGCTGACAGCGTTTCTGATGACCCAGAAAGGCACGGCCAGGCAGGAGGCAAAGCGATGAACAGAACCCTGGCGACTGGCTTATTTCTATTTCCTCTGATTGCTATAGGCTGCTCGCACAAGCGGCCTTCTACAACGCTTCTGCACCCAACGGCCTATGGCTCTGCATTAATAGAGTCGAGCGGAGGAAAGCAGGAGGGCGCCGTTGGTACCACATTGAGTCAGCCTCTCGTGGTACAGGTAAATGATGAGCAGGATGCTGGCGTTGCTGGCGCGCTGGTGGAGTTCCAAGGCCCTTATGGAGCAAGCTTTGATCCGTCCATCGTGTTGACCGACTCCAGCGGCCAGGCGACTACCAACGTAACCATGGGAGGAATCGCCGCGCGATATCCAATAAAGGCGATAACCAAGTCAAAAGCGCAAAAGGAGATTGCGCTCGACATAACCGAGATCGCTCTTGGATACCAGGAGGAGATGGGCTATCAATTGGGAGAGAGATATTGCGCACGATGCCACAATCCGGAGTCGTCTGCAGAGCGAGTCTCCAACTACGACAATCTGGAAGTAAAGCCACACACATTTTCCGACGGAGCAACGCTGAACAAGATGAGTGACGCCGAACTGACATCCATCATCGATCATGGTGGCGTAGCCTTGAATAAGTCCGCACTGATGCCACCGTATGGCTACACTCTTAACAATGCGGAAACCCAGGCTTTGGTCGCATATATTCGACTCATTTCGGAGCCGCCGTACCAGGCCCCGGGAATGGCGTATGCGCAAAAATAAAGCGCGATGGCTATGCCTGATTTTGTTCTGCGCCGGCGTGTGTTCCGCGCAGGTCGTCCCGCCGATTGAGATCCAGGATCCTCAGTTGCAGATTCTGCAGCGACAGAACATGGGAAGTCTCAAGCTGGTGGGCCAGGAGATTCTCGCTCACCGCTTCGATTTTCCTTTTTATCTAAGCCGGAAGCTGGATATAGATGAGCCGTTGCAACTGCGGACAGCCCAGAGTTCGATCCGCTTCGATCGATATGATAACCAGGTTGTCCTGGCTATCTCCGGAAACTACTTCGCCGCCTACTCTCCAAAATTCGACGTGGAACAGCGCGCGAAGGATACTCTGCTCGAGGTGGTCTTACCCATTCTGAAGATCGCCGTCGCACACTTCGGAGAAAACTCCGCCGTGCAGGGTTACGCGGTTGAAGTCTCTCACCACATCGTACGGAAGACCATTGGCCTTACGATGGAGCGCCCGGAAAACATGATGACTTACCTCCCGCAACGTACCGCAATCGCCTTGGTAAAGGCGAAGAGCGAAGGCGAGCAGGAGGCTGCCATGCTGAATGCGCAGGTATTCCTCAATGCCGAGCCATTGAGCATCTGGCTGAGTGAAGGAGGGACTCGAACCGCAACCGCAGCCCGCCACAAGCAGGCCCCCATTGTGCAGGAAGCTCCACTGGCACAGACCGAAGCAGCTCTTGTGCAAGCGGTGAATCCTTCTGTCGCAGCAATCAACCCTGTACCCGCTGCAATGACAGCACCGAAGCGCGAGGATAGTCCGGTAATTCCGCGAGATACATCGAAGCAGGCGCTCGCTGCTCTGCAGACCTCGAATGCGGATTTGATCAGCCGCATGACGAAGGACCTCAACGCGCAGGCCCACTTTGTCTCCTATGCGCCGCCTGCGTTTGTCGCCTTTCGTCAAGGCAGCTATCTTGAGCTTTCTGTGAATACTTCCCTGCCCGCAACTGCGGCTGGTTCGCACTATAAGTTGGCCGCTCTGGCCTTTGATGATCACATCGCTCATCTGATTCGTCCTCTGCTTGGCTACTTCAAGGGCGAACAGGAATTTGACGGAATCGGCATCAGTACGACAGTTCACATAGAAGGAAGCAAAGGATCTGCATCAACAGACTCCGAAGCGGTCGAATTCTTTTTTCCGTTTCGTGCGTTGCACTGCTATGAAAGCTACGACTGCACGGGGCAGCAGTTGATCGATGCAGGATCGGTGCTCATCAACGGCGAGCGCGTTGGAGTGGATCTGCAAAGCGCCGAGGCCACGCCTCGTTAGGGTTGCTTCGCTTTTTCCCGGAGCTTGATGACCTCCTCCGTATGTTGTGCAGCGTCCGCCTGGGCCTTATCCTGCAGTGCAGTATAAATTTTCAACTCCGCATTGGCCTCCGCCGTCTTGCCCGTAGCACGTAAGGCTTGCGCTAGAGAGAAATGAAGCCCAGGATCTGCAGGGTTCGCCTTAATTCCCTCTTGCAGATATGGCAATGCCTCATCCGCGCGCCGGAGCTTGAGCAGAATTTGTCCGCGATCCAGACGAGCCTCTGGCAGATCGGGACACACAGCGAGAGACTTATCAACCTCTGCGAGCGCCTCGTCAAACTGACTCTTCTGCTTCAGAATATTTCCTAATTTCCACTGTGCCATGCAGTGACGTGAATTATTCGCCAGTTCGGCCCGGAATTGGTCCCGGGCCTCGTCCCAGCGCGAGAGGCTCCAATACATATCGCCAAGCTTGTAATGAAGCCCGGCTTCCGAAGGCGCCATGCCGATCGCTTTCTGGTATTCGACCTCGGCTCCCTCATAGTTCTTCATTTCTTCCATCAGTTCGGCAGAGGTCACGTGTACCCATATTGAATTCGGATCCAGCGAATTCATCTTTGACAACGCTTGTTGGCCCAGTCGCGTATAAATCTTGGCGAGGAGATACCACATTCGCGAATTGTCCGGATGGCTGCGTGTCACGTCCTGTAACTGAACCGCTGCGGCTTCGAAGTCGCCGAGTTTTGTAAGGTCATCCACCAAGAGCATGTGCAGGTCAACGTCTGCATTGTTTTCTCGAACCGCTGCCTCCAACCTTGGACGCGCGTCGGCATAGCGATTCTGATTGAACAACGCCATTCCAAGCAACGCAGAAGCGGAGTGCATATTGGGATTGATCTTGAGCCCTTGAGTTAGCACCTCGGTTGCTTTCGCGTATTCGCCTTTCTGAACGTACAAGGCGCCCAGGTTGTTGTAGGCCGCAGCAAGCTTTGGCTGGAGCTTAAGAATCTCTTCGTAGAGAGAAATCGCCGATGCATAATCGCCCTGGAGCTTCGCATTGCTCGCCTGCTGATAGAGTTGCTGCACACGCGCATCCGTACTGGATGTTTTTGTCTGCGCCAGTGGAGATGTCTCCAGGAATATAAGCAGCATGCCGATCACAATTGAAGCGATCCATCCTCTACCCGGAATGCGGTTCCTGCGATGGCCCTGATAACTACTCATCGGTAGAAGCTCCCTTCTGCGTGCAACGAGGCTTATCTCCCCGACTCCTCGATTTTCACATATTTATTAATGGGAACGTCATGAATCAACTGGATCTTGCCACTCGGCCAGGTGATCTCAACGTCGTCGATTTTGGTACACGTGCCCAGCCCAAAATGGACTCGAGAATCGTTGTGAGACATGTAGCCGTCGCCATTCGTAATGTAGCTGAATTGTGTTTTTCCGCAGCTTTTGAGACGAATTGCAGAACCAATGGCGTCCCGGTTGCTGACCGTCCCGCGGAGTTGTAGACCGACCCATGAATTTTCGGCGAGGGTGCGGTTTTGCAGAAGAACAGGTTGGCCAACAATGGGAACGATGACGATATCCATCCTGCCATCATTATCAAAGTCACCAAGCGCCGCGCCGCGATAGGAATTATTTGGCACTTCGGGATAGCGATAGATGGGTGCATATCGTGTCTGCTGACGGAAAATCACAAAGGGTTGGTTGTATTGCGGCGACGTCGGATAGACATGGCCATTCGCTGTCCAGAGGTATGTTCCCGTGCTGTTATCAAAGTCGGCGAAGCCGCACGCCCAGCCGAGATACGGCATCGACTCCGTCGCGAGCCCGCTCATAGGGGAGACATCTTCATACATGCCACTCTTGTCAGGTTTGAATATAGGGAAATAGTCTTGATGAAATGCGGTGGTGACGACGCTGGACTTTCCATCGCTGTCGTAGTCGCCAATCGCCACGCCCATATTGGACTGGGCTCTTCCGTCGTTGTTATAAGCAACACCTAAATCGGCCGCTGAATTTTTCAGCGTACCGTCTCCTTGATTGAGAAAAAGAAAGTTTGGATCCGAGTCGTTCGATACAAACAGGTCAATCTTTCCGTCGTGGTTGAAGTCATTGAAGACAGCCGTAAAGCTGTGCGATGGCCTGACCTTGTCGACGCCAACCTGCTTCGTCTGGTCCGTGTAGGTTCCGTTACCGTTGTTATGGTAGAAGACGCCATGCCCTCCTTTTATTCCCATGGGTCCGCAAAACGCAGGTTTACCCTGAAAGCTGCAAACCGGGGCTGGCTCATCGAGCGGGAATGAATCGAGGTCGATATAGCTTGCGATGTAAAGATCGAGATTGCCATCTCCATCCACATCTCCAAAAGCACTTCCCGTATGCCACGCGAATTTCTGGCTTAGGCCCGCGGCTCTTCCTACTTCAGTAAACGTACCATTCCCATTATTTTTGTAGAGAAGATCGACGCCGATGTTCGTGATCAGGATATCCGTGTAGCCATCATTGTTGAAATCAACGGCATTCGCGCCGGTTCCCCAATATGGATTCGAAAGACCTGCTTTCTTCGTTACGTCTTCAAAGTGGCCATTCCCGAGATTATGAAACAGATAAACGCCCTGGCTTGTCGGTGTAGGAATACGGCCCGAGGCAGAAACACGAAGGTCATCCATTCCCGAACCGTTGACTATTAGTAGGTCCATCAGGCCGTCGTTGTCATAATCGAGCCACGCCGCTCCACTCCCATTAGCTTCGGGAATCCACTTCTTCTCCAGGCTACCGCAACGCATCTCGGCACGGATACCGGCAGCGGCTGTAACGTCCTCAAACTTAAGAGGCTTTTGCATGACCTGGCCGAAAAGAAGTGCTGGGAGAAGTGCTTGAGCCGCGACCGCGATGGACAGGCATCTTCGCAGTGCTTTCGCACGATATTGCCCAGCGGGCGCTGCCAAATATTTTAGAAAGAAGTCGATCACGCCCATGGGACATACCTTGATAGGTGGCTACGTCTTATCTAGCTCGTCTGAGGCTGGGAATCCAATCGAGCGGCCTGATTACAAAGAAAAGCCGAACGAGCACTATGCATACAACTAGCATAGGCTCGTTCGGCTGTGAGTGGTAATGGTTTAGAAGTTCAACTTGAACTGCGCCATACCTCGTCGTTCCGTGTTGGCCATGTTCTTTATATCCGTGCCGAAGTTTGCATCCGTTATGGTTGTATCCGGCCCGCCATGGATCACACGATTTAGAACGTTAAAGTAAGTCATCCTCAGTTCCAGGTTGGTCTTCTCGCCAAAGAAGAACTTTTTGGCGACAGCTACATCTTCATTGAAGCCCCAAGGGGTACGAAGCGACGGAATCTCGCGCGGCGAGTTTCCGAGAGCATAGTTACCTGGATCCTGGAATGCGGCTGGATTGAGAACGAGTGTACCTGCATCAAGATTGTGATAGCCAAAGAACTGCTTGACGCCGGGGATGATATTTGCGCGATTTCCGCCACTCATCAGAGGATCTGAACTGGCACCGATCTGCATCGGTGTTCCTGAGTGGTAGGCAATCGTGGGACTGATCTGCCAGCCGCCCAGGACCTGACCGGCAACATTTTTCGTGTTCAGGAAGTGCTTCCCTGGACCGATCGGCAGTTCATAGGTACCAGCCAGCTTGAAGATGTGTGTCTGGTCGTTGTTGTCGACCGTCCACTCTGGAGACTGGTTGGCCTTATCGAGCGGCCGGGCCACGAAGGTAGTAAAGCCCGAGTTCGTGTTCGACATCATTCGGGAGAGGTTGTAACTGACAAGAGCGCTCAACCCGTTGCTGAAGCGGCGATCCAGTTCGATCTGCATTGCGTTGTATCTGGATGCACCACTGTAATCGAAATCGTTCGTGATGTTTCCAAATTGCGGGTAAGGACGCAGCGCCTGCCGAACGGTAGCATTGTCGCCCCACAGGTTTGAAAAGCCTATAAACGGCTCCGACAATCCAGCAGCCTTCGCATCTGGAGAGTTAATACTCTCAGTCAAAAGGCTTCCCAGCGAGAGATATTTCGAAGCCAGTTGGTTATAGGGGTTCATCTGACCGGAAAGATGAACACCACGGTTGGTGACGTACGCCACGTTCAAAAATAGGTTATGCGGAAGTTCGCGCTGCAAGCCTACGTTGAAGGCAAGCAGATATGGTGAACGTGTGCAGTTTTTGCAAAACGCATAAGCGTCCGTGCCATTTGCGATGTCGGCTGTAAATGTCTTGGCCGTAGGATAAGCCAGCACGTTGCCATCCCAGTTTCCATAGGTTGCCTTAGTGCTGCCTGAGCTGGGATCGGAAATGACGCCATTCAACAGGTTCCCGTAGTTCACGGCAACTTTGTTGGTTCCATACTCGTAACTTCCGCCATCCAGGTAGTTCTGTGAGAAGCCAGCGTTCAGCACCATCTTGTCGTTGATTTTGTAATCAAATCCAAGACGTGGGCTGAAGTGCGTCCATGTCGTATCGGCATGGTTCCAACCGACACAATTCGGGCATGTTCCCAGGCGGGAAGCAGCACCGGCAAGGTGACCCAAAGGATTCGGAACGGTTGGGTCGAAGAAGACAACGTTGTTGTTGTTTTCGGTAAAGGGCCGCATGATATCCCAGCGCACGCCCACATTGATGGTCAGTTTTGGATTGAGCTTGACCGCGTCCTGGATGTAAGGGGACACGTCCAGGTTGCGCAGGCGAAGTTCCGTGGTAATCGCACGATAGCGATGGTCCACCTGGCCGAGGAGGAAACTGGCAAATGAGCTTCCAGAAACGGGAGCATTTTGTTGACCAAAGGTGCTCGGGTCCTTGGTCGTATTTGCACTGAACCACAGTTTGCCCAGGCAGCTGCGGCATTCGCCATCGTCCTGGTAGGTGCGGCGGAATTCCCAGCCAATGTTGAAGGTATGACGGCCTCTGGTCCAAAGCCAGTTATTCGCAAAAGAGAGGCCGAGCTTACGATTGGTCGAAGTGGTTTCGCCATTATCACCGGCTGCGCCAATATCGCCTATGTCGTAAGACCCGTCGCCGAAGTTGAATGCCGGCATCTGCCCATCCGAGGCAACTAATCCCGAGAAATTTCCCTTCGGTGCGATGTTCTGCTCATTGTTCAGTTCGCCCATCCAGCCGGCACCGGCAGTCATCACTAGGTTCGGCGAAATTGCGTATGAGTAGTTCAGGAAGAAGCCCGTACCAAGTTGCGGCTGGTACTTCTCTCCAACCAGGGGATTCGTAGGAGCAAGTTGATTCTGATGGTAGTAAGAGGTGTACTTGTTTCTCCATTCGCTGTAGTGAATGGTCTGCCGGTTCGTAAGGGTCTGATCGATCGTGAACCCGAATTGATATTGCCGATTGGGGCTAACTCCGGCCTGGGAGTGCAGGTTGTTTGTGAAGGCTGCAACGCCAGTGGCTTGGATGTCCGGATTCGGGAAGTACTGCAGCAGCGAAGCGGAGTTCTTGCTGAAGCATGCCGTCGGAATCACGTTGTTGACAAATGGAGTTCCAGGCCGATTTCCGTTAGCCGTGCAATTCGAATTGCTCGGATTGAAGATCGGTATGACTTTACCGTTCTGATCGATGAAATTGCTGAAATCACCAGCCTTCATCGCCGTGGTTGGCACCGTCATGGTGCCGCCAGCACCTTGATTTAGCCGATCCCATTCCGTGGTGAAGAAGAAGAATGTCTTGTCTCTGCCATTGTAGACTTTGGGGATCCGAACCGGGCCACCCACCGAGAAACCGTAGTTGTGTTCCTTATCGACAGGAACTGTTGCATTGTAGGGGCCCTTTGCATCGAACATGTCGTTGCGCAGGATCTCAAATGCATCGCCATGGAGATCGTTGGTGCCAGTAGCGAAGCGATAGTTCACGCCGCCGGCGGCGAGTCCATACTGCGCCGAGAAGGTATCACGGACCACACTGAATTCGGACACCATTTCGAAAGGAGGATTGAGGATTGTCTGGTAGCCCTGGGTTTCAGATTGGGCAACCGGCACGCCGTTGAACAAAATTTCGTTCTGGAAATCCACGCCGCCGTTAATGCGGTGGCTGAAGGTATCTCCTGTTACTCCCGGCGCCAGGAAGATGAAGGCGTCGATCTGACGGCCGCGGCCACCACTGATGATGTTCGGCAATGCCTGCTCAAGAACAGGTTCCAGGGTAGTTGCCTGAGTAGGTGCTTCAGTGTTGAGCGAGATCAGGTTCGATTGCACTACCACCTGCTCATTGACCTGACCGGGATTGAGAGTGGCGTCTGCGTTTGAAACACGACTGGCTTCGACTCGCACACCCTGCTTGATCGAGGTCTGGAAGTTGGGCGCTGAGATCTTGACAGTGTAGGAGCCCGGATTCAAGTCACTCAGGTTGAAGGTGCCAGCTGCGCTGGTTGTTGTCGACTTCTCCACGTTGGTGTCAACGTTCGTCACCGTAACATTTGCTCCCGGAAGCGCTGCTCCAGAAGAATCGGTAACGGTACCGGATATGCCGCTCAGCGCCTGAGCACTCAGACGTGAGGGCATCGCAAGAAAGATGAGGGAACAAGTAAATACGACGAGTGCAAATCCAGAGACCAAAAGTCTGCAAGATTTGTACCGACGGTGTGGCTCGAATTGACGCCCGTTATCCATATGTTGGCTCCAAAAAAACTTCATTTGTTTCTGCACGAGGTTCCTGTTGCTCTCTAGTTAAGGCTTGTCCGATCTACGTCAGTACTGGTATGGTTTTCCCCGGCGATGGTCACGATATCACTTATGGCAACGTTTCCACAAGAAGATATTCAAAGAGCGCGTTCAGGGGCTTTTTCAAGCTCCCGGGAACCCGGGCAGAGAGCAGTAGAGCCCATCGATTTCCAAGTGCTTCTGAAGCGCGATGTGACAGCAAACACATTTGTTTAGGCCTCGCAAACGTATCGTCACGCAGTATGCATGAGCAGGACTGGGAGAGCATCGAAGATGAAACGACGTGAAGTTCTGAAAGGATTATCGATTGTTGCGGGAAGCGCACTTTGCACGAATCCTGCGTGGTCGATACTTGGGGCAGGGCAGCAACCAAAAGCAGGCGAGTCCTTTGCCGTACCGATTCGAGCACTGGCCAGGAAGGATGGCACGCTTTTGCAGCCGGTACAGCTGACCATCGAACACTCCGGTCCGGACGCTACAGCGATCACCAAGTTGAACGGTAGAGAGGTGGACAGCAGAGTCGTGTCCGCGGGCAAACATACCTTCAACGTTTTTACCAATCCGGTGATCTCTCCACAGCATGCGACCGTTGAAGTTGATATTGCCGGAAAGATGACTTCAACCACCGTGGCCCTGCAACCAGTTCGCAAGTTGGCCGTCTACATACTGCCGCACTCACACCACGATCTTGGCTACACGGATCTACAGGCCAACGTCGAAGAAAAGCAGATGGCGAATATCACCCGAGGAATTGAGCTGGCGCGCAAAACCGCCGCTTATCCAGAGGGCGCCAGATTTGTTTGGAATCTGGAAGTCCTCTGGGGTGCCGACCTCTTCATACGGCGCAAGTCGGCGGCGGAAAAGGCAGAGTTCCTCGAAGCGGTGAAAAAGGGATGGGTGAGCCTGAACGGCATGTATGCGAATGAGCTCACCGGCCTCTGCCGCCCGGAAGAACTTCTGCAGCTCTTTCGCTACTCATCCGAATTAGGCAACGAGTGCGGCATTCGAGTCGACTCCGCGATGATAAGCGATGTTCCCGGCTATACGTGGGGAACGGTGACGGCGATGGCGCAGGCGGGGATTCGCTATTTTTCCGCGGCGCCTAACTACTTCGATCGTATTGGCACGTTCATGGTGGAGTGGCAGGACAAGCCCTTCTGGTGGGTCTCTCCATCCGGCAAAGAGAAGGTACTTGTATGGGTGCCATGGACAGGCTACGCGATGTCGTCTGTGATGAAGATGAATCCGGAGTGGGTGGGCAAGTACCAGGATCGTCTCGATAGCGTTAAGTTCCCCTATGACATTTCCTACATTCGCTGGTCGGGCCATGGGGACAACGCCGAGCCGGATCCTGAAATCTCGGAGTTCGTTAAAGAGTGGAATTCAAATTACGAATGGCCGAGGCTTGAAATCTCTTCCACAAGCAAGGCGTTCTCCGAATTTGAGAGGAAGCACGGCAGTCAACTACCAGAATTCAGAGGCGACCTGACGCCTTATTGGGAGGACGGCGCTGGGTCCTCCGCGGTCGAAACTCGAATGAGCCGATTGGCCGCGGATCGCTTGAGCCAGGCAAGTGCGCTCTCCGCCATGCTGGCTCCTTCAGCGTACAAAGCCGCGAAGTTTAATGAGGCGTGGAGGAACGTTCTACTTTACTCCGAACACACATGGGGCGCCTGGTGCAGCGTTTCGGACTCTGAGAATCCATTCACCACGAAGCAATGGGACTACAAGCGCGAATTTGCGGTGGTGGCAAAGAAGGACTCCGAAAGCCTGTTAAGCGAAGCCTGCCTCCCATCTACAGCGAACCACGATCCCTCCGCAATCGATGTGCACAACACTACTTCCTGGGCTCGAAAAGAAGTGATTGTTCTCTCAAAGGAGATGTCGACTGGAGGAGACCGCGTCAAGGACGAGCACGGACGATCCATACCATCGCAGCGGCTCTCGACAGGAGAACTCGCCTTTCTGGCGGATGTACCGCCATTTGGAACTGCGCGATACCGAGTCGTTGCTGGAAAATCCAGCGCTCCTGCGACCCATGTTGCATTCAGAAATGGAGTGCTGGAGAACGGCATCGTGAGGGCGGGAGTCGACCCAGCGACCGGCAACATTGTGGAGCTTGCCCTGAAGGGAAAGACCGGAAATCTGGTCAACGTAAGCGGGGAAAAGGGAATTAACGAGTATCTGCTCCTTGAAGGAAAAGATCTCCAAAAGATTCAGAGCAGCGGTCCGGTCAAGATCAGTGTTGAGGAACCAGGTCCGCTGGTCGCCACGATCCGAATCGAGTCCTCCGCACCCGGATGCGACAGCCTGGTTCGTAAGATTCGCCTGACTGCAGAAGCGGACTGGCTGGAGCTCATCAATGTTGTCGATAAGAAGCGCACAGCGATGAACCCCCATCCGGGTAAAGGTGGGCCGGGCGATGAGTTTGCCCAGCGCGGAGCAAAGGAGAGCGTGCAGTTTGCATTCCCCTTTGCTGTGCCGGAAGGCAAGATGCGCATGGACATTCCGCTCGGCATGATGCGGCCTGAGACTGACCAGCTTCCAGGATCATGCAAGAACTGGCTGACCGTCGGTCGGTGGATCGATATCGCTAACACAAACCAGGGAGTCACGTGGGTATCGCTCGACGCGCCTCTGGTTGAAGTCGGCGGTATCACGGCAACCATGCTGGGCTCTCAAACGAACCCCACAATTTGGCGCGAGCATATCGAGCCTACTCAGAAGTTCTATTCATGGGTAATGAACAATCATTGGGGAACCAACTATCGCGCTTATCAGGAAGGCGTAGTAGAGTTCCGCTACGCGCTGCGTCCGCACAACGGATACAATCCCTCCGCGTCTAGCTGCCTGGCCATTGGACTCACGCAACCACTCCTGGCTTCTCCAGCGAGTGAAAAGCCGCCAGCCCCCTCACTGCTGCGGATCGAACCTGCAGATGTCCTGGCCGTGACATTCAAGCCCAGCGATGATGGCAAAGCCTGGATCGTAAAGTTGTTTGGCGCCTCAGGCGAGGATCGGAAGGCAAAGTTGACCTGGTCCACAAATACAGCTCCGGGTATGTGGATCAGCGATTCCAGTGAGCTGCCTCTGCATCCTGTTGAGCATGACAATGTCACGGTTGCTGCCTGGGACCTTGTGACTCTCCGCGCAGATCGCACCGCCTCGGAAGGATGACCAGTGGACAGCACAGTATCGGGCTTCGCTCTGGTGACTCTCGCGGCCATTACCAACGCAACATTTACACTGCCAATGAAGTTCACAAAGCGGTGGGCATGGGAGAATACATGGCTTGCCTGGACCATTTTTGCCCTGCTCGTACTGCCTCTGGTCGTTACAGTGCCTACAGTGCCGCAGCTCGGGTCGGTATACCGAGAGGTTGACCATTCCACCCTGCTGTCCGTCGCTGGGTTCGGATTTGGTTGGGGCATTGCCCAGGTCTTCTTCGGTCTCGCCGTAGAGTCGATTGGTATCGCACTCACCTTTTCGCTTGTTCTCGGCACTTCCGCTGCTGTGGGTACGCTGCTTCCTCTGGTTCGTTTGCATCCCGAGCGCCTGAATACTCCTGCGGGACACGGCCTGCTCAGCGGGGTGGGATTTTTGCTGATAGGCGTTGCGATCTGCGCTATCGCAGGGCGATACCGTGAGACGGCCCTGAAGATAGGCATGCCCTCGCAGCATACAGGGCACACCAAGGGTCTTGTACTTGCTATAGCCTGCGGGTTTGGCGCGTCGTTCATAAACTTCGGGCTAGCGTTTGGCGGTCCGCTTTTGTTGGCCGCACAGCGTCGGGGGGCCAGCGTCACAGACTCCGCAAACGCAGTATGGCTTCCCTTGATGGTCGCCGGCTCCATTCCAAATCTGATGTACTGCATGTATCGAATGCGAAAAAACAACACAGCCGACAAACTCGCCGATGGAAGATTTACTTATTGGCTGCTCGCGGCGACGATGGCCCTGCTCTGGTTCGGAAGCACGTGGCTATATGGAGCTGCGACGTCGCATCTTGGGGCTCTCGGTCCAATCCTCGGCTGGCCGCTTTTTATGTCTCTTATTGTGATCACCGCGAGTCTGCTGGGAGTGCTTACGGGAGAGTGGAAGCATGCGGGTCGAAAACCTCTGCTCATTCAACTAAGTGGTGTTGCAGTCCTGGTTGTTGCGGTTTTTATTCTTGCTGCAACCAGCAACAGGGTGTCCTGATGCTGTCCCTAAGTCATAACTCCAATTGTTATTGGAAATCATTATTTCTATACCGCATTTCTATTCTGCAGATTGAGAGAAACAGATGAAAGCACTCTCCCTCGACATGGGCGGGACACACATAGGATGTGCCCTCGTCGAAGATCGCAGGTTACTAGGCTCATTCACAATTCCTGCTCAGAGGGCGCAGAGCCTGGCCTCCATGCTGCCCCGCATCACAGATACTCTCCACTCGCTATTGCGCGCTAACACAACTCGCCCTGAAGACTGTGCCGGTATCGCGATCGGCTATCCCGGCATCGTTGACACGCGAACAGGCAAGATTTTTTCCACTCTTGAGAAGTATGAGGACGCACCGAATCTGGATCTCGAGGGCTGGAGCCGCGACACCTTCGGCCTCCCTCTCCGCCTGGAAAACGACGCCCGCATGGCCTTGCTGGGTGAACACTACGCGGGAGCCGCACAAGATTCTGAAGAAATTGTCATGATGACTTTGGGCACGGGGATCGGAGGCTCCGCTATGATGCATGGCAAACTTCTCCGCGGAGCACATCATCAGGCAGGATGCGTTGGAGGTCACATACCAGTCAGCTACAAAGGACGACGCTGTGCCTGTGGGAACATCGGCTGTGCCGAAGCAGAAGCTTCCGGGTGGTCGCTTCCTCTCGTAGCAAGGGATTGGCCGGGTTATGCCTCAAGCGTGCTCTCCCGCGCACCCGTGATCGACTTCCGCACTCTCTTTTCGGATGAGGTTAGAGACGACGCCGTTGTGCAGGAGATTCGTCAACATTGCATCGATGTCTGGTCTGCTAACGTGGTCGCAGGTATCCATGCCTATGACCCGGAGATTGTCGTGATTGGCGGAGGTGTTATGAAGAGCGCGCATCTTATTCTCCCGGCCATCCAGCAACACGTAAATCAACATGCATGGACCCCATGGGGTCATCCCCAAATACGCGCTGCTGCTCTTACTGAATGCGCGGGTTTCCTGGGCTCTATACCGCTCTTGTCGGAGGAGTTTGTTGCCGCCTGAATATCAGTCTTCCTACGACAAACATCCTTTTATTCCAATCGGCCCTGCGGAGGATTGCGCGACCGGCTGGGATCAAGTCGCAGACGCAATCGCGGCCCATACCAATACCGGCATACTTTGTGTTGAGTGTTATCCAGGCGTGTCGCTCGATGAGATCGAACAGGCTTTGCAATCGCATCTTCGACCCAGGGCCATCATCCGGGCGAGTGACAGCTATAAGTCCGCTGCTCAACTCGATGCGATCCTGCATCCGGTCCTCGGAGATGATCGAGTTTTTGGCCGGATGAACAGCATCGAAATATCGGATTACTTCGATCCCGAATTGCTTGCTCAACAACAACGCGCCATTCGCCAGATAGAAGGCCTCGTCGTTGTCCTGGGCACCGGCGCATCGCTGATCGCTACAGAGCCTTATACGTTGGTGTATGCGGACCTCGCTCGATGGGAGATTCAACTGCGCTGGCGTGCAGGCGGCCTCGCAAATCTCGGCCTTGAAAACTATTCAGACACCATCGGCAACAAGTACAAATGTGGCTATTTCGTGGAGTGGCGTGCTGCCGATCGACTCAAGCAATCGCTGCTCCATCGCATCGACTTCCTGCTTGACACCAACGTTGCCAACTCCCCAAAACTGATTGCGGGAGATGTCTTCCGCCGAGCCCTTCACATCGCCGCCCGCAGGCCGTTCCGGGTTGTCCCATATTTCGATCCCGGCCCATGGGGCGGCCATTGGATGGAAAGAGTCTGCGATCTGCCTCAGGATGCGCCCAACCATGCCTGGTGCTTCGACTGTGTTCCAGAGGAGAACAGCCTGCTCCTTGGCTTCGGCCAACTTCGGGTTGAAATTCCAGCGATTGACGTGGTCTTCGCAGAGGCCCGGCCACTGTTGGGTGAACATGTTTATCGCCGTTTTGGCGCCGAATTCCCTATACGATTCGATTTTCTCGACACCATGGGCGGAGGCAACTTGTCCCTGCAGGTTCACCCTCTGACGGAATACATACGAGACCATTTCGGCATGGCCTACACACAGGACGAAAGCTACTATGTTCTGGATGCAGACAAAGACGCTTGCGTCTATCTTGGCCTCAAAGAAGACGCCGACCCGGACTTGTTCCTGAGTGAGTTACGCGCCGCACAGAATGGCCAATCGTCGTTTTCCGCTGACTCATTCGTGAATGCATGGCCTGCACGCAAGCATGACCATTTTCTTATTCCCGCCGGCACCATTCATTGCTCCGGAAAAGATGTAATGGTTCTGGAGATCAGCGCAACACCGTATATCTTCACCTTCAAGCTTTGGGATTGGAACCGAACTGGTCTGGATGGACTTCCGCGTCCGATACATATCGATCGTGGAGCAGCTAACATCCAATGGAATCGCCGCACAAACTGGGTCAGAGAAAACTTGATTGACCGTGTTACGCCGTTATCCTCGGGCCCAGGATGGCGAGAAGAGTCGACTGGTCTGCACGAACGTGAGTTCATCGAAACCCGACGCCATTGGTTCAGCCAAACCGTATTGCATCACACAGAAGATAGCGTTAACGTACTCAATCTCGTTGACGGAGCAGAGGCAATCGTCGAAAGCCCGACCGGCGCCTTTTCGCCCTTCATCGTCCACTACGCGGAGACATTCATAGTTCCAGCATCGGTCGGCGCTTATACAATTCGCCCCTGCGGAAAATCGGAGGGGCAGGAATGCGTCACTATCAAAGCGTCTGTGCGTCAGTACTCCTGAAAGGCAAGCGACCTGTATCGCATAACGCTATTCCCGGTGCGATAATTGGCCGTCGGAGGAAAACGCGCCATGGCTGAAAAGCAACCCCTGCTTACTCCTCGAGAAGCTGCTCGCATGCTGAGTGTGAGTTACCCAACCATCAAGCAATGGATTTTGACTGGAAAGCTTAAGACAACAACAACCCCCGGAGGGCATCATCGCCTTTCCATGCGGTCGCTCAAGCCCTTTCTCAAGCATGAAAACGAAAAGCCCACAGCCAAGTCTAGAGACCGCTATCGCAAAGTGAGCGGTCGCAATCAGCTCTCTGGCAAGGTGCGGGACATAAAAGTGGATGGGCTGCTCGCGAAAGTCGTCCTTGATCTCGGAGAACATCAGATTACCGCCATCATCACGTCGGACGCGGTCCGCGAGATGCAACTCAAAAAAGGCGACAATGCGGCTGCGTTGATCAAATCCACCGAGGTCATGATCGAGAGAGTCTAGCTGGGCCTGGGCCCTCTTCTCCCTTCATCACACTCCCGGCCCGTCCTTCGCGTCGACATCATGCCCCCTTTTCTGGCGCTTCGTTGACTATACGTTTTCAGTCGACTACATTCATATAGTCTCAATTTGGGCCCCTCTTATTCGACAATAGATCTCTGTTGCTCGTGTGCAATCGAAGATCCGCCCCACTCCCCTTTCTTCCCCAAGGAGAGCCTGTGCAATCATCGTTGAAGACCGTCCTTCTACTCGTTGCAGCTTCCCTCTTCACCTCTGCGGCCGCGCACGGGCAAATCTCTGGCAGCCTCAAGGGCCGCATCACCGATAGCGCAAATGCGGTCATTGCAGGAGCACGCGTTACCGCCACGGAGGTAGACACGGGCCTATCGCGGACCGCTGTCAGTGCGCCCAATGGCGAGTATGTCTTTCCGCAACTGCACCCTGGCCTCTACCGCGTAACCGTGACGGCGAACAACTTCAGACAAATGATTCGCGAAGGCATCACGGTGCTGACCGGAGCTACGGATTCCGCAGATATGTCGCTTACTGTTGGATCGGCGCTCCAGAGCGTGACTGTGAGCTCAGATGTACCTCTCCTGCAATCTGAGACGAGCAACATTCAGACAACCATTCCCGGACACACGGTGACAGCGCTCCCGCTCAATGGACGCAACTTTGTGCAGCTTGCAACCCTGGCGCCCGGCGTCTCCCTGCCGCCAGGAACCGTCCTTCCACGCATCAACGGCGGCCGCCCGCGCACGAATGAATATCTCTTTGACGGGATATCCGCCTTACAGCCGGAACCAGGTCAGGTGGCATTCTTCCCTATCCTCGACGACATCCAGGAATTCACCGTGGAAGCCAACAACGTGCCCGCCGAGTTTGGCCGCTTTAACGGCGGAGTGGTCAACCTCTCCACCCGGTCTGGGTCGAACACGATCCACGCGAGCCTCTATGATTTCTTTCGCAACGAGGCTTTGAATGCGCGCAATTATTTTTCGCGCTACCCCGCGAGGAAACCGGAATACCGGCGCAACCAATATGGCGCCACTCTGGGAGCGCCAATACTGAGGAACCGGCTTTTCTTTTTCGGTGGCTACGAGGGAGAGAAGTTTCTCGAAGGCGTCACTCGGCTATCCACTGTACCAACAATGGCTCAGCGTCAAGGGATCTTCACGGGAGCCCATATCTATGACCCGTCAACGACGTTCTTCAATGGCAGCAGATACGTGCGCAAGGAGTTCCCGAACGATGTCATTGATAAGCCGTTCGATCCCACAGCGGCGGCTTTGTTGCGCCGCTTCCCGCTGCCAACAAACCCAACCGCAACGGCGAATAACTACACCCGAACGGCAAACGATGCTGTACATCAGAATCAGCTGGACGCCAGGATAGATGGCGCGTTTCGTCAAAAGGATCGGGCCTTCCTTCGCTACTCCTATTTCCATGAGGTCGAGCAGCCAGTAACTCCTCTACCCGATGGCAGCGGCGCGATCGTGGGCACGCTGCTGGGCACTGGAAATGTAGCAGGGCTATCGAATGTGACTGGTCAGCAAGCAGTCTTTAATGAGACACACACAGTCGGCGATCGTATGCTCAATGACTTTCGATTCGGTTACACGCGTCGCGCGAACGCGATCCGCGGAACAATATTGGGTGGAAGCGCATCGCAGGTACTTAGCATTCCGGGAATTCCGGAGAACGCCGCCTTCAGCAATGCGCTTCCGTCGTTCTTGATCACCGGCATCCAGCAACTTGGGCCGTCTGCTGGAACCTTCTCGCAATACCAGACAGCGGTTACGCAACTGGTTGATACCTTCTCATTCAACCACAGCGCACACGCAGTAAAGTTTGGCGCAGACCTACGCTGGTACCAATTGAATGCGATTGCGCCGCCAAGCCCCAGTGGATCGTTTGCCTTTACGACTACGGGAACCAATCAGCAAGGGGTGAACGGAACCGGAAATGCAATCGCAAGTTTTCTTCTTGGCCAGGTTGATAGTTTCCAGATCGATCTCCAGGGCAGCCGGATTCGCCCGCGTGACTTTATTGAAGAGTACTTTCTGCAGGATGACTGGAAGGCGCTCCCAAATCTCACGGTAAACGTCGGTGCCAGGTGGACGCTGCACCACCCCTCCACCGAGCGGAACAATCAAGGTGCTGTATTCAATCTTGCGACACAGCAGTTGCAGTATCTCGGGCGCGACGGTGTGCCACGAAGCGCACGCGAACTGCATTGGAATAACGTGGCCCCACGCATCGGTCTCGCATATTTGCTCAATCCCAGAACGGTGATTCGCAGTGGCTACGGAATCGTCTTTATCGATCAATCCGGAATCACCACCCCATTCACCACGCCGCAATTTCCTTTTATTCAGAACGTGGCGCAAAAGACGCAAGACAGCGTCAACGCAGCCTTTGCACTCTCTGCTGGCCCTTCTGTAGCGCCGCTCGCATTGACGCCGGATGCGGGATTAGGACAGAGCGTCTACACGGTCAAGCAAAGCCAGGGCTCAGGGTATACGCAGCAATGGAACCTTGCCGTGCAGCGGGAGTTGACCTCTAACCTCAGCTTTGAGGTTGCTTACGTGGGATCGCATATCATCCGGGTTGGAATTCCTGACAGCAACATCAACCAGCTCACGGCACAGCAGCTATCGCTCGGTGCCGCACTGCAGGCTCCGGTGGCGAATCCTTACTACGGACAGATTCCAGCCTCCTCGTCGATCGGCGGAAAGACGATCTCCTATGCACAATCGATCAAGCCATATCCGCGATTCCTGAACGTCGCGTATTACCGCAACAACACTGGGCAGACCAACTACAACGCCATCGAGGCGAAGGTAGAACAGAGGCTGTCTCAGGGACTCTCGATGCTCTTCAGCTATACCCATTCGAAGCTGATCGACGATGCGTCTGCCGTATTCTCATCGACCGTATTGTCTTCGCCGAATTCGAACAGCCTGGTTGCCGCCGATGCCTATCGGCCATACCTTGAGCGGGACTCCTCCACCGGAGACACGCCCAACGTCCTCGTTGCCAGCTCAACCTATCAACTGCCAACAGTTGCCACGCGCCATGCTGGCAGCTTTGGCCCTGGAAAAGCTCTGTTGCGAGGATGGGCCGTGAACGCAATTTTCACGATGCAGTCCGGCATGCCGGTGGCGATAACGCAAGCAACCAACACGCTCGCGTTCGCCGGTTTTGTGCTGCAAAGGCCCGACATCATCGGCAAGGTAAACCTGCCAGACGCGCGGCGAACTCCAGCCAGATTCTTTAACACCAGCGCATTTCAGGCGGCCAAGCCATTTGCGCTCGGAGATGCATCGCGCGATCCCGTAAGAGGGCCCGCATTTCGCGACCTTGACCTGGCGATGGTGAAGCACACCGCGCTCTCCGAAAAGACCGATCTCGAGTTTCGAGCTGAGGTATTTAACGTGACAAACACTCCAGCTTTCGGCCAGCCCAATGGCAGCTTTGGATCGCCTGCATTCGGAAGCATTGCAACGACAGTCTCCGATCCTCGCGTCGTGCAGTTTGCTATCCGGTGGAGCCGGTGATCCTTTGCCGGGTCCACGCGCGAATGACTTATCGCTGCGGCTGATCCTCAACAGTGCGCAACAGCTCCACAATTTTCGGTGCGGCAATGTGCTGGTAGTCGGACGACAGCAGACCATATCCTTCTGCCGAATCATACTTGCGGCCTTCACCGCTCGATTGCGTCCCGTTCAGCGGCCAATAACTCCACGACAGGTTGTTCTCCTTGATGTAGCGGATATACAGACGGAACCAATCTGAGTTGGCGCCGCAATCGAGAGTTTGGCAGGTGCCAAACTCGCCTACCCATAGCGGCACGCCGGGCTCTGTATGCAAGAGAAATCCGGCGCGCGCATCGTAGAGTTGCTTGAGTTCTTCGTAACTGGCGAAGGGATGTTGCGCGATGTTATAGGCATGCGGAGAGTAGACGAGTCTATTGGCTACTTTGAGATGAACTGGAAGCTTGTCAAAACCGATGAAGTTGGTCGAGTACTCCGGGCCTTCCACCATAATCAGGAGCCGAGGATTGGCGGCCAGAACGGCGTTGCCTCCTCGCTCAGCTGCTGCGTGCCAATCCCGCGTGGGGTCCGTGCCTCCCCAGACCGCGCCGCTTCTGAGTTCATTGCGCAGATCCGCACCAATGACCCATGGCTCGTTCTTGTAGCGGCGCACGATGGTCTGCCAATCCGCCAGCCACTTCGTTTCGGGATATGCGCTGCTGTACCACAGGCCGTTTCCATCCTTCTCACTGCAGCACCAGTCGGCCCGGCTAACGTGATTGTCGAGAATCACCATAATGCGATCTTTGGCCAACGCGTGGATCACAGCATCCATAACATCCATTGCATGCTTGCCCTTGAGTTGCGGATTGGCCTGAACAGCATAGTCAGCCACCAATGGGTTCCGCTCCAACGTCTCATTCGCCCATGGCAGCCGTACAGAATTCACTCCGAGCGCATGAATTTCTTTCACGATCGCAGCCAGCGGCGCATGATCGAGTCCACCGGCGACATACTCCTTTTCGTCGAATCCATACCAGTTCACCGAATTGAGACGCACCGGGTTTCCCTTTGCATCCAGAATCTGATGGCCGCTGGTATGCAGCGGAAGCGCAATCTGCGCGTGAGAAACAAGAGAGCCCAGGCTGACACAAACAATTGTCAGCAGAACGACGCGGAGGATCAAAGAACGGATCATGCAGGAAATCATACCCTCAGGACGTTACAGAAATTCCGCGGTACGTGCGAGTCGCAGAGCGAAATTCCGCTCTTCGCGAAAGCTCGCCCGCATCACGCTGAGTGGCTAAACATAAAGGACTGAAAAACCTCTATTTTGTGGCTTCGGTCCATTCCTCTTCGGCTCGTTGCAGATAGGCGAAGCGGTCTTCCTCGAGAATCCAGCGCTCTTTCACCAATTCATCCACCGCGTGCTGATAGCGAGCGAGATAGGCGTCGCGGTCGGGGTAACGGGCAGCAATCGACCTCCGCGGATCATGTGTTTTGCGGCGTTCCTCCTCTGTCCGGGGAAACCTTAGATAGGAGCCCTCGAACGAAACACGCTCCTGCGGTGCGCCAATAGAGGGGTCGCGCAGATTCCAACTCGCATAAGTTGCCAGCGGAACCGTAATCTCCGGCAGGCGTATACCGGCAAGTTCGTTTCCATCGACATCGACCTGAGGAACAAGTACCGGGTATGGCTTGCCGACCTTGGGAGGCTGAGCGCTGAAGACGCCTTTGGGCCAGTCCGGGCCATAGTCCAGCCGATAGGCCCGGTTCGCCTCGTGCGGCCGATTTACTCCAGGAATCGCAGGAAAAGCGTACGCCGTAAGTGGAACCAGGGTTCGCTTCGCTATCGTGGGATAGTTGCTTCCTGGCGGATCCGCGTGATTGCGAACCCATGCGTCCATGCTCGCAATCATGGCGCGCCAGAAATACCGGATGGGCAATGGCGATTCGGGTTGTTGCCCAAGCAGATCTCCCCGACCGCGAGCAGGCGGGAATGGACCAGGAAAATGTTGTAACCCGGTGAAGAGATAGATACGGACATTCGGTGAGAGAGGCATGTCACGCCCGCCGTCCGCAGTTGTATGAATCAACGAAGCTACACGACCCCAATATTCATAGGATGTATTGGAGAAGAATATCTTCGGCACGACGTTCTCTTTTGTAGCGCGATCGAGCAATCCCATCGCAGCGCCAGTTAGTGGATCCTTCTCCGGCATATCCGTAAAAGGAAAGATGTCGGTCGGATAGAAGACAGAGGAGGTTGGCTGTGCATCGCGCGAAGGCTGGGCAAAGCGATAGTTAAAGCTGCCACGGCCAGCACCCGCAACATGAGCCAACACACCGTCGAGCGCGATCCTTCCCTCCTCATCCGCGTTAAAGCCTTGATAGAGATAGTCGCGCAGGAATCGCCCATTCTGCGAGATTCCTTGGCCATATACCCGCGCAGCAGGAACTACGGCAGCGGAAGAATGTTTTGCGTAGGAAGCAAAGTCGCGCACCGCGGCAAAGCCAAGACCAGCAACCACAGGGTCGCGAACCACGTATACATATTCGTAGATTCTGCCCGGCTGGAAGCCGCCCTTCAGATGAATGAAGCGATCACTGGGCGTTAGCCTGCCGTCGACTGTATGTGCAAACTCCCACTGCGAGCGCGGGATCACAGTGCGCTTCGCCTCTCGTGAGTCACGAACCGTCAGAGTATTCCGCGAATCTCCAGCGTCGGCGACCGGGTATTCCTTGCCTCCAAGACTCCCCAGGATCAAGTGCCCCAGCGACATCTCGTCCGTCACTTTCGAGGGCATCCAATCGCCGCGCAACAAGCCTGTAATGGTGTTGCCCTGCTGCTTTGCGATCGGGGCATAGAGCCGCAGCGCATCGTCTCCGACCGCATCCCACTGCCAGCCTAACGCGACAATGCTGTATCCATGCCGCAACAGCCAGCCGTCGCCCGCATCCTGCTTAAGATCCCAATTGCCACCATCAACGACAGAGAGCAGCCGTCCGTGTCCGCGATTGGGAACCTCAAGCAACATGGTGCCGTTGCTCCTGCTCGCATCCCGAGGGCGAATCGCCACGAAATCCGAGGAGAACTCCACCTCGCCATTTCTAAGATTTACAGCATTCTCCAGATCGACGATGCCACGGTTGTGGGGATTGGCAATCGGGACCGCAAAGATCACGCGACCCGTGATGCGCTCATACGCTCCTGCATCCCCGAAGCTCTGGCCGCGCAGAACATCGCCGCGGTATGTAATCTCAACTCGAAGCACGCGAGCATGAAGCAGCGAAACGGTGTAGGCGAAAAATAGTAGCAGGCTAAAGCAGCGGCGAAGAGGCATGCGCGGAAGAATAGCATAAAGCAAACTCTTTCCTTGAGGAGTTACTCGCGCTTCCAACCTTGTGACGCCATTGCTATAGTTGCTGGCGGCTAATAATTGCTGAGAATCAGGAGTTTTACGATGACGCCTACACACATGCAGAGTTTTGGATTTGCTCTTTGGCTGGTTCTGTCGTTAGCCAGCGGAGTCTGTCAACAGAAGGATCGACCGCGCATTACCGGCATCTCCCACATGTGCGTCTACTCCAGCAACCTTGCGGCCAGCGACCTTTTCTATGCGAACATACTAGGTAACCAAAAGGCCGCGGATCCCGAGGACAGCCGTGGCGCACGCTACTACTTCAGCAGCACACAATTTGTAGAAGTGCTGCCGTTGCCCGCCGGTGAATCCATCAACAGAATGGCGCACGTCGCATACAACACGGAGGACGCCGGCGCACTGCGCGACTACCTGCTCGCACATGGAGTGCACGATGTGACGGAATTGCGCGGCAGCAACAATATCCGCTGGTTCGAAACGAAGGATCCCGAGGGGAATACGGTTCAATTTGTTCAACCGGAAATCGCCTCCGCGGTCACGAACAGTTCGCACGCGATCAGCAGCCGCGTGATTCATATCGGATACCTAGTGCATAGTCGCGCCGCTGAAGATGGCTTTTACAAAACGCTGCTCGGTTTTCGTCCATACTGGTATGGCGCCATGCAGCCGGATAAGGTGGATTGGATCTCGCAGCAGGTTCCCGACGGGCATGACTGGGTGGAATATATGATGGTTGGGGATGGCTCGACGACGCCCCTGACTCGGATCGACCAGCGCCAACTTGGCGTTCTCAATCATTTTTCTCTGGGCGTAGCCAACATGGAGCAGGCTGTCACCACTCTGATTCGAGAAGATCGCTTAAGCCCGCGCCATGATGGCCCGCAGATGGGCAGGGATGGGAAATGGCAGGCAAATCTCTACGATCCCGATGGCACGCGCGTGGAGCTGATGGAGTTTCAGCCCGTAACCAGGCCATGCTGTTCTAGCTTTACCGCGGCGAGTCCGGAGAATTAAACAGCCCTCTTGAACGAAACGAGAATCTCCGTAACCTCTCAGCCACCGTCATCTAGATTAGAAAAGTTTTGACGCTGCAATAGCAGAAAGGAGTCCAATGGGTATGGCTACTAAAACGATCAATGCGGCAGCAAGTGGAACCTTTACTATCGGCGGTGATCTCACAGTAAATCGCATGGGCTACGGCGCGATGCGAATCACCGGCGACGGCATCTGGGGAGAACCAAAAAATCCCGAAGAAGCAAAGCGTGTCCTGCGGCGGGCAGTGGAGCTGGGCGTCAACTTTATTGATACCGCCGATGCGTATGGGCCAGAGGTGAGCGAGCGCCTGATCGCAGAGGCACTCTATCCCTATCCGGCGGATCTGGTGATTGCCACCAAGGGCGGTCTAACGCGGCAAGGACCCAATAAATGGCTCCCTGTAGGACGCCCCGAATATCTTCGTCAATGTGTGGAGATGAGCTTGCGACGGCTGAAACTGGAGCGCATCGATCTCTATCAGCTTCATCGCATCGATCCGAAGGTTCCAGTAGAGGAGAGCCTCGGGGAACTGAAGAAGATGCAGGACGAGGGGAAGATTCGCCACCTCGGCCTTTCAGAAGTGAAGCCGGACGAGATCGAAAATGCGCGCAAGACAGCCGATGTAGTTAGCGTGCAGAACCGATACAACATCGTCGAACATTCCTACGAGTCCAGCCTGGAATATTGCATCGCGCACAGTCTTGCATTCATTCCCTGGTTCCCGATGATTGCAGGCAAGCTCCTTGCACCGGGAGGCGTGCTCGACAAGGTGGCGAAGGAGAACAACGCAACTGTTGCGCAAATTGCGTTGGCATGGCTGTTGCACCGGTCACCAGTGATGCTGCCCATCCCTGGAACCTCATCCGTCGCCCACCTGGAAGAGAATGTCGCAGCGGCCGGATTGAAGCTGAGCGATGCAGAGTGGAAGACAATCGAAGACGCCGCAAAGGCGTATGTTGCAAGTTGACCGGAAGAACCCACCAAAAGAAAAAGGCCGCGAACTGTTCAGGTTCGCGGCCTTTTCTTTCAGTTGTGACTGATTCTACTCTCGCACGCCGTCGACAAACGCTTTGAGCTTGCGCGAACGTGAAGGATGGCGCAGCTTGCGCAGTGCCTTCGCTTCGATCTGGCGAATGCGCTCGCGTGTCACCTGGAAGCTCTGTCCCACCTCTTCCAAAGTGTGCTCCGACCCATCTTCGAGGCCGAACCGCATCTTGATCACGCGCTCTTCGCGAGGCGTCAGAGTACGCAGAACCTGCGAGGTGTACTCCTTGAGATTCACGCTGATGACCGCATCCGAAGGAGAGACGGCCTGGCGATCTTCAATAAAGTCGCCAAGGTGCGAATCTTCTTCTTCGCCAATCGGTGTTTCGAGCGAGATGGGCTCCTGCGCGATCTTGAGCACCTTGCGAACCTTCGCCACGGGAATATCCATGCGGCGGGCAATCTCTTCGGAGGTAGGTTCGCGCCCCAGCTCCTGCACCAGCTGGCGCGAGGTACGGATGAGCTTGTTGATCGTCTCAATCATGTGCACGGGGATACGAATCGTGCGTGCCTGGTCCGCAATGGCGCGGGTAATGGCCTGCCGAATCCACCATGTCGCATAGGTCGAGAATTTGTAACCGCGACGGTACTCAAACTTGTCCACCGCCTTCATCAGGCCGATGTTGCCTTCCTGAATCAGATCGAGGAATTGCAGGCCGCGATTCGTGTACTTCTTGGCGATCGATACCACCAGGCGGAGGTTCGCTTCGATCAATTCCCTCTTGGCCTGCTCGGCATCCATATCGCCCTGGATCATCTCGCGCTGCGTGCGCTTGAGCTCGGCGATGGAAACACCCGCCTCGAATTCCAGCTTCTCGAGATCGGTGCGGCAATTCTTCTGCTGACGACGATATTCCTTGCGCAGCTCTTCGCTCTTGGAGGCTTCGAACTTCACCTCAAGCGACTTGATCTGGCGCTCCAGAGTGCGCATCGCATCGACGGTCTTGTTGACCTTATCGAGAAGACGCTTGCGCTCCTGGTTTGTGTACTTCAACTCTCGAACAATGCGGGAGATGTATACGCGTTCGCGGGCGAGGGCCCAACGCGTCTTGCGCTGTTCCTTGGCCTTCGTCTTGATGGCAAGCGAGGGCAGCTTCTCCAGGAGCAGCGCGGCCTTCTTCTGATGCTTGATCAGAATATCGATGCGGGAAACTGTCTGCCGCACGCGCGCCTGCAGGATGTCTTCGGTGAGCTCCTCTTCGTCGAAGACCACGACTTCTTTTACGTTGCGAACGCCGCGCTTCAGATCCTCGCCAAGGCCCGTGATTTCACGAATGACGATCGGGGAACGCGAGATTGCCTTCAGCACGCGGAGCTGGCCGCGCTCAATGCGCTTGGCAATCTCAACTTCGCCTTCGCGCGTCAGCAGCGGAACGGTGCCCATCTCGCGGAGGTACATGCGGACAGGGTCGTTGGTTTTTTCCAGTGTGCCCGGCGTAAGGTCGAGCTCAACATCTTCGCTCTCTTCGCCCTCGCCCTCGAATTTCTCTCCCCCGAATTTGGGGCCGCCTTCGAGTATGTCGATCCCCTGTGTCCCGATCGTGGTGATCAGGTCATCGAGATCGTCGGGTGAGTGCAGGTCGCCAGGAATGAGGTCGTTGACCTCGTTATAGGTCAAGTAGCCTTTTTCCTTGCCCGCCTCAATCAACTTCTGAATATCTTCTTCGTACTTGTCTTCGATAGCCAAGCGGCATTATCTCCCGCGAAATGTGTTCGGACCGGATCCGTGCTCGGATGAGGACAAGGTGCGAGGCAGGCCACTTAAGGCTTCATCCCTTGGCGCTCGATTAGGCGCAGGGCAGGTAGACGCACGTCCTTCAAAGACTTACAGGATAACATGACCCGCAGAAGAACCCTACGGCAGATACTGCCACGATCGTATTGCAGGGATACCTCATTTGTGCCACAATCCGCCATTCAATTAGACGCAAATAGAGCGGGATTCGCTTCGATTTATCGTGAAGCAGGGTCAAACCTGCGATTAGAGGCGAAAATCACTCCGCGCCAACCGCCCTCAATTCCCGGTCGACGGAGAGCTTTTCAGCGGTAAGGGAGGCCAGCAGGCCCCAGTCGCCCTTCTTTTCCGCCTCGGAAATAGCGGCGCGCAGCTCTCTTTGGCGGCCTTCGAGAAACTGGGCCCGTAAATTTTCGAGGACAAACTGAGCCTCCTGCTCGGAAACTGGTTCGCTCTCCTCGAGGAGCACCTGCGCCAGCAGGGAGCGCGTGCGACCTTCGGGAACCGCCTCCAGCGGCTGCACAGAGCCGCGATTCCGCAGCCCCTCCAGCGCGGCGCGCACCGTAAGTCCTTCAAAATAAGCTGGATCTTTGTCCATCGCGGATACAAAGATTGCCAGTACGGGGTCACCGGGCTCGCCGCAGAAAGCGCGCAGCAGAATCCTTTCCACCGGACTGACCCCGGCGGTATGGGAGACGATCTGGTCCCGGCGGCGGGCTGCAGCCTCTTTCAGCTCATCCCGCAGCACGGCGGAGTCGATCCCCAGCTTCTGCGCCGCATCGGCGGCAAATTCGTCCCGATTCAGGCGATTGGGCATGCGCCGGATGTGCGGCAGCAGAAAGTTCAGCGCCTTTACCTTGGACTCGGAGTTCCGGCCGGGAAAGAGCTGGCGGGCACGGTCGATGAGGTAGTCCTGTTGGCGCCTGGCACCACGCAGCGCGGCGATATATGCCTGGGCCCCGCGCTCCCGGATGTAGCGATCCGGGTCCAGCCCATCTTCCAGCGTGACCACCTTGATCTCAAATCCCTCCTCCGTGAGCAGGGAGATGGACTTTTCGGCAGCATTTGCCCCGGCGTTGTCAGGATCGAAGTTGACGACGACCTTGCCAGTGAAGCGCTTGAGCAGATTGACATGGTGCTCCGTGAAGGCTGTGCCGCTGGTGGCCAGCACATTCTGGATCCCGGCAAGATAGACGGAGATGCAGTCCATCTGCCCCTCCACCAGGATGGCGAAGTCATGCTGACGCATGGTCTGTTTCGCCTTGTCGAGATTGAAAAGTACCTGCCCCTTGGAGTAGAGCGGCGTCTCCGGCGAGTTCAGGTACTTCGGCCCGGCTTTGTCGCCGGAGTCGAGCGCCCGCGCGGTAAAGGCAATAATGCGCCCCGATTCATTCGCAATGGGGAAGGTGATGCGCTTGCGGAAGCGCGAATACAGCGGGCCGGAGGAGCCATCCTCCTGCTGTTTGAACGAGAACAGGCCGGAGAGACGCAGCAACTCCACGTCGGCGGAGCCTTGCAGGCGCTCGCGCAGCGCGTTGAAGTTATCCGGTGCGTAACCAATGCGGAACTTGGCGATAGCCTCCGGCGTCAGGCCGCGGCCAGTAAGATATTCGCGCGCGCTGGCCCCCTCGGGCGAGCGCAATTGCTCCTCAAACCACACTGTTGCCTGCTCGTGGAGTTCGAGAAGCTTCCCGCGTTGACGGCTCTCCCGCGCCTCTTCGGGGGAGTTGTATTCGCGCTTGGGAAGAGCGATTCCGCACTTCTGCGCGACGATGCGGACAGCCTCCGGGAAGCCTACGTTTTCGATCTTGCCCACAAACGAAAAAACGTCGCCGGAAACTCCGCAGCCGAAGCAGTGGTAGAACTGCCGCACCGCATGGACAGAGAAAGACGGCGATTTCTCCTTGTGGAAGGGGCATAACCCGGAATAATTCTGCGCCCCAGCCTTCTTCAGGCGCACGTATTCCCCGATGACGCGGACGATATCCGCCTGCTGCTTTACGGATTGGGCGAACTCTGACATGAGGGGCTACGCTTCCGAGCATACTGCAAAGGCACACGAAGATTCAGGGGCAAGTTTCAGGGAGCGATTTCAGGAGCAATCGAAAATCCCGCCGCCACGATCTCCCCGGCAGTGACCCCGCGCTCGCGCAGAGTGCGCAGCGCCAGAGCATCATGGCGCTTCGCCAGGCGGTGGCCCAGAGCATCCGTCACCAGTGGGCAGTGGTACCAGAGCGGCTGCGGCAAGCCTAGAGCACGATAGAGCAGAATCTGGCGTGCCGTTGATTTGATAAGGTCCGCGCCACGAACGACCTCAGTGATCCGCATCGCGGCATCGTCCACCACAACGGCCAGTTGGTAGGCCGGTACGTCGTCCCGCCGCCACACCAGAAAGTCGCCGAAATCGCGCCCTGCAACGAAGCGCTGTGGGCCAAAGTACCCGTCCTCGAACTCGACCGCCTCTCCATCGGGCACACGAAAACGCCAGTTCACTCCCGCGGGAGAGAGGTCCGCACCCTGCTCTGGCAGAGCGATGGAGTGGTCCGGCTGTCGGCCATCTGGCCTGCACGTTCCGGGATACACAGGCTCGTCATCAGGCTCCGGGTTCGCCGCCTCATGCGGAGCCTGCGTTGACCGCTCCAGGTCCTTACGCGAGCACTGGCAGGGATAGATTGCGCCCTTTTGCAGCAGGCTCCGCCACGCGGCATGATAGAGCGGCAGACGCTGGCTCTGGGCATAGGGTCCAAACGGACCACCGATGTCAGGCCCCTCCTGCCAGCGAATGCCCAGCCAGTGCAGGTCCTCAAACATCGCCTGCTCATATTCGGGTCGCGAGCGATAGGGATCCAGATTCTCATTGCGAAAGACAAGCACGCCGCCGGCATCGCGGCTGCGCTGGTATGCGGTCCAGAAGGTGCGGGCATGGCCGGCATGGAGCAAGCCGGTAGGCGAAGGCGCCAGTCTTCCGCGATATTCCGAAGGCGCCAGTCTTCCCCAAGATTCCTGGTTCACGAGTCCTAGTGTAACGAGTCCCGCTTCACGAGTCTCAGCCTAACGAGTCCTGGCTGCTCCACGTGCACGCCCCGTTTACCAGAAACACCGCGAAAGCGGAATGGCGCAAACGGGCAGAGGCATCCAGGATGCCACGTCTCTACTTCCTATCTAACGTTGAGCGGCAAACGCAGATAAGCTCTTAGAAATGAGGTATCTCCCCCAATGAAATCCACTCGTCTTCTTCTGCTCCTGATGGTATGTTTCTGCTCGCTTGCGGCCAGTGCTCAGACAGGTATTTACGCGGCGTTTACCGGCGCCAAGATCAACTCCAGCACCGACTGGATCTACGGTCCAACCGTTGGCGTCTACTTTGATAGATGGCACTTTGGCGTCGCGAGCGCCGGGGTTGATTTCCGCGGCCAGTTTCTCGGCGGAGGAGGGTCCACCCAATACAATAACGGGCTGGGTGGATTAAGGGTTGCCGTTACGCCCCATGTTCTGCCAGTCAAGCCCTATGTCGAGGCAGCGATCGGTGTCGGCTACGCCAAGTTCAACCAGTCTTCATCGACCAATTTCGCCTACAACTTCCTTGCGGGAGTGGATTACACATTTTTCCCGCGGCTGGATTGGCGCGTGGTGGAGTTCAGCTACGGTGGACTCTCCGCCTTCGACAATACCTTCCACCCCAAGACGGTCAGCACGGGAGTTGTCCTTCGGCTGCCCTGAAGAGCTCTAGAAGAGATCGGGAATGCTGGTGAAGGCGATGCGGGTTGGTGCCGCCGCTTTCGCCAGCAGCATGCTCGCGGCGCACAGCGTATCGGTGCCATATTTGCGATTCACCGAATCCATAACGCCCGAGAGCCGCGTGCGGCGTGACTCCGCGTCAAGAGACGCAAACAGACTCAAGGTATGCAGATGGTCCGGCACCAGACCGCCCAGCCCGACGCCAACATAAAACGGCTTTTCGAAGTTTGCGCCAGTGGGCCTGGCTGCCCAGAGCTTCTTGAGAGCCTCTACCAGCGTCTGATTATCCTGGCACTCGATCACCGCCAGTCCCTGCGACCAGGCCGACTGCGGAATTCCGGAGTTGTGCTGCGATGCGGCAGTGGCCCTGGGCACGGCATAGCGGATGGCGAGCGACACATGCGTCGTCCAGAGCCGTGCCGTGCGCAGCCGCATCGCCGCCTTATGAAGAAGCTTATGCGCCACCGCGTAGCAGCCCTCCGGCGTGCGCAGCTCCGGCGGCAGCACATGGGAGTGGCCGACGGATTTCTGATGCTCCAACTCGGCATCGTTGAAGTCCTCCCCGCGCAGCCAATACCACAGCTTCTCCCCCGGAGCACCGCCCCAGGCAGCGTGCATCTGCTCCCGGTCGAGGGACAAAAGCTGCTTCATCGTGTGAATCCCTGCCTTCTGCAGGCGCTTCTCCATGCGCGCTCCTATGCTGGGAAGATCGCGCGGCGTGAGCTGCAGGAGGGCAGCTTCCTGAATGTCGGATGTCAGAGCGACCAGGCCATCGGGCTTCTCCATGTCCGAGGCAACCTTGGCGAGATACCGGTTGGTCGCGAGGCCCACCGAGCAGCGGAGAGTCGCTCCGGCGTGCTCCCGGATGCTGGCCTTGACCTGGCGCGCCAGTTCCAGCGCCGCCAGCAGTGGCCGCTCCCGGCCAATCAGGCGGCATGCCATCTCATCAATGGACATGACAGCGGATACCGGGATGCAGCGTTCGACCGCCTCTATGATGCGGTGGTGGTACTGCACATACTCCTCGTGCCGCGCCTCCACCAGCCGCAGGCCGGGACACATCCGCTTCGCCTCGCCCACCTGCGTCCCCGTCCGAACGCCAAAGGCCTTTGCCTCATAACTTGCGGCGATACAACAAGTTGTGTCGGCCATCAGGGGAACGACGGCCACCGGCTTTCCGCGCAATTCGGGGCGCAGCTCCTGCTCTACGGAAGCAAAGTAGGAATTCAGATCGAGGAAGAGCCAGTTGAGCTGGGGCTGACCCAGCGGCTGATTCTGGCCTGCGGGATTAGGAAAGGCCGCCACGCCTTATATTCGCCTTTTGTTCGCGCTTATTCAACCCAAAATATTCGTGGGACCACACGCGATAACTTTTCATTGCACAAAGATTCTTTTTTTTGCACAATGGTAACCCAAACGCCACTTGAATCCTTCTAAGCTGAATGGGGTTGAGTATGTGGTATCCAAATCTTGACGGTATATCGGAGTGGTTTTTTCAGCACGCGGCCTTGACCCTTGCGGTTTTGGTGACAGCGAGTGCAGCGCTGTTGCTAGGCTGCGCTCTGAGCGCTGTCTGCTCGCCATGCAAAGAGAAAGATAAGCTGTTCCACCGCGAGACGTTCTAACCCGCCGCAGAGCAGGCCGTTCGCACATTCGATCCTGTAAACCCGGAATCGAATGACTCCTGCAGTGAATTCCTCGTTTCTCTTCTTCCCCATCTATAATCCGCAGGCATGAGCGACGAGATCCTTCGGACAGACCACCTGAAAGAACTGGAGCGCAGAGACCGCCTTGCTGAAGAAGGCGGCGGTGCCGAGCGGCGTGTGCGCCAGCACGCCGAAGGGAAGCTCCTGGCGCGAGAGCGGATCGCTCTGCTGCTGGACGAAGGAACCTTTGAGGAGCTGGATAAGCTGGTGGTGCATCGCTCCACCGACTTCGGCATGCAGGAGAAACGCATTCCCGGCGATGGATTCGTGACCGGGATTGGTCGCATCGATGGGCGCACGGTATTCGTATTCGCGCAGGATTTTACCGTCTTTGGAGGCTCCCTCTCCGAAACAAACGCGGCCAAGATTGTAAAGCTGATGGATATGGCCATGCGCGTGGGCGCGCCGGTGGTCGGCCTGAACGACTCCGGCGGAGCACGCATCCAGGAAGGCGTCGTATCGCTTGCCGGATACGCGGACATCTTCCTGCGGAACACGCTGGCCAGCGGCGTGATTCCGCAAATCTCGGCCATCCTTGGGCCATGCGCCGGGGGAGCCGTGTATTCCCCGGCCATTACCGATTTCACCCTGATGGTCGATAAGACAAGCTACATGTTTGTGACTGGACCGGATGTCATCCGCACCGTGACCCATGAGATCGTCTCAAAGGAAGAACTGGGCGGCGCAACCACACACAGCGAGGTCTCCGGCGTTGCACACTTCATAGCGCAGGACGACGCCGAGTGCCTGGCGATGGTTCGCGAACTGCTCAGTTTTCTGCCGGCGAACAATCTGGAAGATCCACCGCGCAAGGCGTCGAGTGACCCAGCCGATCGCGCCGACGCAAGCCTCGATACCCTGATCCCTTCAGAATCCAACCAGCCCTACGACATCAAGGATGTGATCACGCGAATTGTCGATGAGGGTTATTTCTTTGAGGTCCACGAGCACTTCGCGCGAAACATCGTCGTTGGCTTCGCCCGCATGAACGGGCGGCCCGTCGGGCTTGTGGCAAATCAGCCCGCCTTCCTCGCCGGAGTGTTGGATATCGATGCCAGCGTGAAAGCCGCGCGATTCGTCCGCTTCTGTGACGCCTTCAATATTCCCCTGATCACCCTGGAAGATGTGCCCGGATTCCTGCCAGGAACCGAGCAGGAGTACGGAGGCATTATCCGGCAGGGAGCCAAGCTGCTCTACGCGTATGCGGAGGCGACCGTGCCCAAGCTCACCGTAATCACGCGCAAAGCCTATGGAGGAGCCTACTGCGTGATGAGCTCCAAACATATTCGCACCGACTTCAACTTTGCGTGGCCGACGGCGGAGATCGCAGTCATGGGTCCGGAGGGCGCGGTGAATATCGTCTATGGGCGCGAGCTGGCGGGAGTCGTCAAGGAGGCCGAGGATCGCGAAGGACCATTGAGCGAGGACGAACGAGCACAGGTGCTGGCGGGGGCACGCTCACAAAAGGTCGAAGAGTTCCGCGAGCAATTCGCGAATCCCTACATCGCCGCCGAGCACGGATTTGTCGATGCCGTGATCGCTCCGCGGGACACGCGGCGAAGGCTCATCTCCGCATTAGAGATGCTGGATAGCAAACGCGACAAGAATCCGCCGAAGAAGCACGGCAACATCCCGCTGTAGGCCGCCAACATCAAGGCGTGCGCAACTGCGGCTTGCCCCTCTCATTCAACTCGACGTAGCCCATTGGCCTGTGGTGGTCATGGGTGAACAGCACGAGCCACTTCTCTGGAATCGCACGGGAGTAAAAGCGCTTTCGCTGCGCAATGCATGTGACCGGGTCCAGATCGTAGCCCATCACCCAGGTGATATCCAGGTGTGCGCTGGTGGGGATAAGGTCGGAGATGTAGCAGGCCCGCTCTCCCGCGGAGTCGATAGAGATGCCCATCAGCTGCGCAGTGTGTCCGGGATACATATCGACCGAGATGCCGGGCACGATCTCGCAGGGACCATCCAGCAGCGTCATCTGGCCGCTTGCAATCAGAGGATCGTAATTCTCCGAAATATAGCTGACCCCATCCCGCTCCAATTGAAGATGCCCATGCTCCACCTCGCCGCGATGCGCAAAGTAGCGGGCGTTAGGGAAGGTCGGCACGATGCGGCCGTCCGCGGTCTTCGTCGTATTCCATCCCGAGTGGTCGAAATGAAGGTGTGAATTGATGACGATATCCACCTCCTCGGGCCGGATTCCCGCGGCACGAAAGGACTCCGGCAGCAGTTGTTTCGCGCCGAAGATCTCCCGCATGCGGCTCGACAGCTTATTGCCAAGTCCGGTTTCAATCGCCACCGTATGCTTGCCCGTGCGGACCACAACAGTATTGGTCCCAAGCAGGATTCGATTCTCTTCATCCGCCGGTGCGCGCTTCTCCCACATCGGCTTGGGCACAACGCCAAACATTGCGCCGCCGTCGAGGAAGAAGAAGCCATCGGTCAATACCGTCAGATCGAAGTCGCCCACCCGCGAGCGGGCGCGTATCAGGTTGTGCGAATCCGGCTGCTCCGCGGGGTGCGTCATTCGGCCTCTCCTGAATTTGTACCTGCCGTGGTTGCATTTTGGTGCGCATTCATCAAATACCGGTCGAAGTGGGCAAGGATTCGCTCAAAGAGATGGGTGCGCGATTCTTCGCCCGCAATGGAGTGCGTCTTGCGGGGATACAACTGCAAATCGTAAGGGATATCAGCATCGATCAAGTGCTGAAGGAACTGGATGGAGTTCCCCACGTGCACATTGTCGTCGCCCGTGCCATGCACCAGGAGCAGCCGTCCCTTAAGATTCTGCGCTTCGTTGACCACGGAGAAATCATGGTAGCTATCGGGGTTGCTCGCCGGCGTTCCCAGGTAGCGCTCGGTATAGGTGGAGTCGTAGTTGTGCCAGTCGGTCACCGGAGCAACCGCAACCCCTGCCACAACTCTTGACGAATGCGTCATGGCGTAGAGCGTAAACGTGCCGCCCCAGCTCCATCCCCACCATCCAACGCGATTCCGGTCGAGCTGGGGATAACGCGCCAGAGCATCGTCCAGCGCACGGAACTGATCCTCAAGCTGCACCGGCCCGAAGTTGTGATAGGCAGCCTGCTCGAAGCTGCGTCCTCGGCTTCCCATTCCGCGGTTGTCCACGTGGAGAACTGCGTATCCGTGCTGCACCAGTAGCTGATCGAAAAGAAATCCCTTGGACCACGCGTCGCGCACCGTCTGCGCGTGCGGCCCCCCGTATGGATTGATAATCAGAGGCACACTCGCTGTCGCTGTCCTGCCGGGTGGCAGCAGTAGTGATCCGTAAAGCGTCGTCCCATCCGAGGCCTTCGTCTCCAGATTTTCCGGCGCAGTAAGCGAATATCCGGAGAGCGATTTGGATTGCCAGAAGGGCTTGCACGCGCCCTTACTGGTGCACAGGCTCACGGTCGTCGGCGTCATCTGGCTGGAGTAGGTATCGGCATAGAAAGCCGCCTCGGGAGCCAGTTCCGGATCGTGAAAGCCTGCGGTCTGCGAAACCTTTCGCTTATCGCTGCCATCCATCTGCACTGCCCACACCTGCTGTTGGCGCGCATCGCCTTCATTGGAGGCAAAGTAGACCGTGTGATGACTCTCGTCCAGCCCAGCAATCGAGCTGACCTCGAAATCTCCCTTGGTCAGTTGAGCCTCGAGTTTCGCTGTGGTGGGGTTCGCCGCGTCGAAGGAGTAGAGATAAATATGCGAGTGACCATCCTGCCAACTGGTCAAGGCAATGTGGATTCCGCTGAAGGTGATGTCATAGGACTCGTCAAAATACTTGTCGTCCTTCAGCGCCAGCGCGAGAGTGGTATTTCCGGTGGCAGCGTCGGCAAAGTAGAGGTTGCGGTGCGTATGATCGCGGCTGATGGTTTCAATCCATAGCGTTTTGCGGGTGGCCCACCCGAAGCGGGGTATGTAGTCCTGACCCTCGTGGAACGGCAGCTTCATCCAGACCGTCTTGCCGCCACCGCCGCCCACCACTCCCACGCGAACCGCAGGATTGTTATCCCCCGGTTGCGGATATCGTTGCAGATCGACCTGGGCATGGGTGGGAATCCAGTCCACCAACGGATACTCCGGCACGGCTCCTTCATTCATCTCCAAATAAGCCACCTGGCGCGAATCCGGAGACCAGAAGTAGTTGCTCCGTACGCCCAGTTCTTCCAGGTACAGCCAATCCACCTGGCCGTTGAACACGTTAGGATCCCGGTTATTGCTCACCGACGCGGTGGGTGTCCCGGCCTTGCGCAACTGACAGATGTACAGATTGTGATCGCGAACGAAGCTGAGCATCGAGCCGTCAGGCGAAAACTTGGGATCGTCGCCGCTGGCGATGCCGGAAAATGCCACTTGAACGCCCGTGCCGATGTGCAAATCGTAGAGCCAGAGCTGGCCGTTGGAGTCAAACAGTAAATGGCGCGAATCCGGGGCCCATATGTACCCAGGCATGTTGTAGCGCGAGCGATGATCCTTGTCCTTCTCCGGAGCATTGGCGCTGATGAGGCTCGCCAGCTTGTTGCGTCCCACCAGCACGGAAACCCTGCCCGTTGCCGCCTCCACCTGCATTAAATCGCCCTCTTCCGAGACATAGGTAAGCCGAGCGCCATCCGGCGACCACAGTTGGCCTTCCGGAGCCTTCCCCGTCAAGCCGCTTTCGCTATAGATTTCGGCAACGGTGAAGGGCCGGGCGGGAGGCGCGGTCTGCGCAAAGGAGTCAAGGGCGAGGAAGCCAAGGAAAAGAACCGGGACGGAAAGGAAGAAAAATGACAGGAACCTATTCAAAGGAAAGACCCCTACGAAGCTTTATTAAGGATGCAGTGTATTACACGCCGCCATACAGCCGCAGAATCTTCCTTGTGGGAGCCTGCCCCATCAACATTTTGGCCTCAATATTTGCATGCGTTTCCGCCTCTGCGGCAGGAAGGAGAGGTCATCTTATGCGGAGCGGGAGATAGAGAGATTGGGTCGGTAAAAACGGCGGGTGTTAAACTATTAAGTATCGCATGAATCCATTAGCCGAACGTCTTATCCTCCTTCAGGCAGCCGACGAGCAAATCGCTCATCTTCAGGAAGCCATAGCTGCGCTGCCCGGGCACCTTGCCGCCCTCGAACAGAAACTTGCAAGCCAGAAACTCTCCGTCGCCGGACATGAAAAGGCCGTCAAGGCCGAAGAGGCGAAAAAACGCGCTTTGGAGAGCGATATCAAGGATCAGCAGCAGAAGATCGCGAAGTATAAGGATCAGCTGACCGGGGTCAAGAACAACGACCAATACGCAGCGCTGCAGCACGAAATCACCTTTGCTGAGGGCGAAATTCGCAAGCTGGAAGAGCAGGAACTGCAATGCATGGATCGCACCGAAAAGCTGGTGGCCGAGCGCGCCGCAGCACAGACGGAGCTGGCTGCCCAGACGGCCCATGTAGAAGCGGAGAAGGAGCTGGCACGCTCTTCTGCTGCCGCGCAGGAAGCCGAACTGGCAGATCTGAAGGCGAAGCGGGACTCCTGCCGCGCCGGTGTCGAGTCCACGGTACTGGCAAATTACGATCGCATCTCCTCCGGCAAAAAGAAGGCCCTGGCCCTCGCACAAGGGCAGCAATGTACCGGATGCCAGATGTTTTTGCGCCCCCAGTTATGGAACATGGTTCGCGAGGCAGGTGCACTGCTGACATGTGAGAGCTGTGGACGGCTGATGTACTACGACGCCTCGAAAGAGCCGGTACGTGAGCCCCAGCCAGCGGCATCCAAGACCAGAAAGCGCACCAAGAAAGCTCCAGCAGAAGGCGCGGCACAAGCCACGGAAAAAGCAGAAGCCTGAAGCGCATCCGGTCCTAACCTGCTCGATTTACAGCTGTTCCTCTCCAGTTGAGGAGCAGCCGACCGCATACTATTCCTAGAGGAGAGCTCCACGAAGTGGCCCAGAGGGGGAAGAAGCGCATTGCCGTCGACATGGACGAAGTCCTTGCCGATACGCTCAGCGAACACATCGCGCGCTATAACCAGGAGCATGGGGAGTCGGTCACCAAGGCGGATCTGGCCGGCAAGTGGATGTGGGACATCGTCTCCACCGACCGGCACGAGAGGCTGAATGCGTACCTGCAGGCAGAAGATTTCTTTGAGGATCTGCCGGTCGTGCCGGACAGCCAGAAGGTATTGGCTGATCTATGTGAGACATACGACGTCTATATCGCCACGGCAGCCATGGAGTTCCCCAACTCCTTCGGTCCCAAATACCGGTGGCTGCAGCGGCACTTCCCTTTCATCTCCCCGGTAAACTACGTCTTCTGCGGTGACAAAGGCATCTTGCGCGCCCACTACCTGATTGACGATCTACCGCGAAACTTCCGGCGATTTGTCGGCCAGGGAATCCTGTATTCCGCTCCGCACAATCTCGGCGTCTCCGGCTACCATCGCGTGGATAACTGGCGTCAGATCGCCGAATTTTTCCGCAATTTGACCGAAAATAACCCGTCCGAAGAGCTCTAGCACCACCATCGACAGCCAATTTTCTAGGGCTTGCCGTTGTCCTGTTCCAATCCAACCGGCCGGACGGGCGGCATCGAGCCGCGCATCATGGCTGGCGATTTCGAAGACAGCACAGCAGCCAATGGTTTGGCGCCCAGCGCTGTTCCCATGGGTCGCAGATTCATCGCCGGCTGCGTAGTGGCCTGCTGGTGCATGGTCACAATAATCGCAGTAGCCGGAGTTTTGCCAAGGCAGCGGTACGCATGCGGCGTGCTGGCATCAAAATAGACCCCATCTCCTGGTTCGAGAACATGAACCTTGTCGGAGTGGCGGATCTCAAGTTCGCCTTCGAGCAAGTACAGGAACTCGTAGCCCGGATGCACGTGCGGGCGCACTTCCGCCATCTTCTTCAGCGGAATGAACTCCGCATAGTAGGGATCGAGCTGGCGGTCGGGAACCATGTAGCCGAGGCTCTCAAAGTAGTAGGTGGGGTCGTCCACCCCGGTCTGTGGCAGGCGAACACGCTCCTTCTTCTTATGGACCCGAAAAAGGGTATGCGGCTCCGTCTCGAAAAAGTAGGAAAGATCCTTGCTGAAGACCATGGCGATGCGCGCCAGGTTCCTGAGGGTAGGGACCACACGGCCGGTCTCAAGCTGCGACAGGAAACTGGCCGAAAGGCCGGTGTGCTTCCCCAACTCCACAAGCCCCATGGATTTCTTCAATCGAAGACGCTTAATTCGCTCCCCGATATGTTTTTCCGCGATAAAATTCTCGGCGCTGCTAGGATCGATCGCCGCAGGAGTGGTCCCTTCGTCTTTCATCTCGGGCTTGGTGTTCATAGCAGATCCTTTTGACCACACTTAATAGATGCGTCAGCGGAGCAAAATGTTACCAGTACTGCAATACCTTCCATTATGGTGAAACCAGCTCCCGCGGCAATCGCATCGGAACCAGACCGCGAGGAAAGGAGCATCAAGATGCCGGTACTTCTGAGTGGCGCCTCGGGCATGATCGGAAACGCCCTCCGGGCTTCCTTTGCACGGGAATCGATTCCGACGTTTCGCCTGGTCCGGTCAGCCGCGACCCAGGCGGGAGAGATCCACTGGAATCCTGAAGCATCCTCTCCGGAGGAACGATTCCCTGAAATTCCGGCTTCCGTTCCCTTAGACGCGGCGATTCACCTATCAGGAGCAAACATTGCGGGGCACCTCTGGACTCCGGCCTATCGGGAGCAGCTCCGGCAGAGCCGCGTCGCCTCTACGCAGGCGCTCTGCGAACTGCTGATTCGTCTGCCGCGTCCTCCTCGCGTGCTGGTATGCGCATCTGCCATAGGAATCTATGGCGACCGGGGCAGCGACATCCTGGACGAAACCTCGCCCCCCGGCACCGGATTCCTCGCCGATCTCTGCCGGGAGTGGGAGGCCGCGGCGCAACCCGCCGAGAGCTTCGGCATTCGCGTGCTCCACCTGCGCTTTGGCGTAGTGCTGGCAGCCGAGGGCGGCATGCTGGCGAAGCTGCTGCCGGTCTTCCGGCTGGGCGCGGGTGGCAAGCTCGGCAGCGGCCAGCAGTGGATGAGTTGGGTGGCTTTGCCCGATGTAGTGCGCATCATTCGCTTCGCCCTGGAAAGAGAAGATCTGCGGGGCGCTATCAACGTGGTCACGCCGCACCCGGTTACCAATCTGGAGTTCACCCGTGCCATGGGTCGAGTGTTGCATCGGCCCGCGTTCTTCGCCGTTCCGGCAGCGGCGTTGCGGCTGATCTTTGGCGAGATGGCCAACAGCACCATGCTGGCCAGCACGCGCGTGCTTCCGCGGCGCATCCTGGAAGCGGGATTCCGCCTGGAGCACGAGGAGCTCGAGCCCGCATTGCGCTCTCTGCTACGGAAGTAACAGAATTCCTCTGCTAGGCTGAAGAGGAGATGATTCGCAAGCCAGGAAGAGACAACGAGAAAGCGTTTCGCATCTGTCGCGCCACGGCATTGCTGGTTTTTCTGGCAGCCGGAGTGTTCGCGGGTTGTGGAATGCCCGCAGCACCGCAGGCACCCACGCTGAAGCTGCCGGAGCCGCCGAAAGATCTAAGCGCAACCCGCAGCGAAGATACCGTCCAACTGAAGTGGACCATGCCTCGCCGATCCACCGACAACATTCCGCTCCAGGGCAAGACGAGCGTGTATGTGTGGCGAACGAACGGCAGCGGAAGAGGCGACCTTGTCGGAGATCTGGCCCTGCTCCCTGGCGCCTCCGGTACATTTGCGGACAAGCTACCGCCACAGTTACAAACCGGGCCTCCGGCGATCCTCACGTATACCGTGGAGTTGCAAAACCACCTGGGGCACTCCGCTGGCCGATCGAATCAGGCATACTCGGCTGCTGGCGCATCTCCCTCGTCCGTGCGGGAACTCTCCGGGGAGATGACAAAGGACGGAGTTCACCTGCGCTGGAAGCAGGACGTGACCTCAGCAGAGGACGCAGGGTCCAACGTGTTTCGCGGGCCCAATGTGTTTCGCATCCACAGGAAGCTGCTGGATTCTGCACCGGAGAAGAAGTCTTCCGAAGGCAGCGCTCCTGAACCCGTCACGCTCAGCTTGCTGGTGAAACCCGCATCCGGCGAAGACCGCGACGAAGCGCTGGACCGAAGCGCCCTGTTTGGCCGCCACTATGAGTATTGGGTGGAGCGAGTGGCCCCGGTCAGCCTCAACGGTCATTCCATCGAGGTTCTGAGCGGCCCCAGCAACACCGTCCAGATAGAAACCAAGGACGTCTTTCCTCCAAACCCGCCGCAGCAACTGGCAGCTATCGCAGCGGAGGGCCAGCATGGAATCGATCTATCCTGGTCACCGAATACCGAAACGGATCTGGCCGGATATGTGGTCTATCGCAGGGAAGATGGTAGTCAGCCAGAGCGCGTGTCGCCAGCCGGCATCCTGCTGGTAGCTCCCTCCTTCCGTGACACCTCCGCGCTTCCCGGACATCGCTATCGCTATTCCGTCAGCGCATTGGACACCAGTGGAAATGAGAGTGCACGCTCCGCCGAGGCAGAAGAATCCCTGCCGCAATAAACCTGCAATAAGGAGAGAGGAATCCATGAAGTATTGCCGCTTCCAGACGCAAGAGGGACCACAGTACGGCGAGGTTGTCGACCGCAATGGCGAGCTATGGATTGAGCGGCGGCTTCCTCCGCCACAGGAGGACCACGTCACCCGCCTATCCCAGGCGAAGTTTGAGCCGATCCTCTTCGCGACGGCAACCTTGCTCGCTCCGGTCATGCCTTCGAAGATCGTGTGTATCGGAAGGAATTACAGTGACCACGTCAAGGAACTGGGCAACGACTTCACCGCCGAGCCGCTGCTCTTTCTCAAGGCCCCTTCTTCCCTGCTCGCGCCCGGCGGCACGATTCGGATTCCCGCTGTTTCCGAACGGGTGGACTTTGAAGGAGAACTGGCCGTCGTGATCGGCCGCCGTGCCAGCCGCATCGGCCCTGAAGAGGACGTGAAACCATACATCCGCGGCTACACCATCGTGAATGACGTGACCGCGCGCGACCTGCAGAAGAAAGATGGCCAATGGTCCCGGGCAAAGGGCTTCGATACCTTCTGCCCGGTGGGGCCGCTGGTATCGGACGAGATCGACCCGGTGAAGGGCGTCACGGTAGAGACGCGGCTCAACGGCGAACTCCGCCAGCATGGCACAACACTGGACTTGATCTTTCCGGTATCCACGCTGCTGCGCTACATCACTGCTGCCATCACGCTGGAGCCGGGAGACTTGATTCCTACCGGAACCCCGTCAGGTGTAGGGCCGATGCGTCCCGGGAATCAGGTCTCGGTAACGATCGAAGGGCTCGGCACACTGACAAATATGGTGGCGTAAGAGGTTCCAGAACCTCTACCTTGTCAGCAAGGTCGCCAATCGATTAGGTTGCAACACCCGACAAGGAGTGGTTAATGCCTGCGTTAACAACTGCTTAGCCACTTCCTCTGCGTGTTTCAAACCTGCTAGCCTCCCAGTCGCAATCCAAACAGCTTTCTATCTGAACTGAGGAGACCATGAAAGAAACAGGTCTGATGAAGTGCGTGCTCGCTCTGATCCTCTGCCTTACCATCCCCATCGTAGCCTTCGCCGCTGACAACAGTTATAAGGTGACTTACGATGGAGGCTCATTCACAGGTGTGAAATCCGGCTCTGCTCTCAAGATGTACATTGAGGCGGACACCATACGATTTGTACGAGATGGAAAAGATGTAATGCTCGTACCTGCTTCGTCCGTGACGGAGATCAGCTACGGACAAGATGTCCACCGGCGCGTGGGATCCGCTATTGCAATTGGCGTTTTCACCCTGGGCGCTGGAGCCTTGATGGCTCTGAGTAAATCCAAGAAGCATTTCGTTGGTTTGACGTGGGCCAGTACTGACAAAAAGGGCGGCTTGGCGATGCAGTGTGACAAGAACGAGTATCGCGGTATCCTTGCGGGACTCGAAGGCATAACTGGGAAAAAGTCCGTCAACTCCGACACGATGACAGTAAAGAACTAGCTGCGATACATCGCGGCAGATAAATTACGTCTGCCATAGATACCTATGGCAGGCGATTTCTTATTCCGTGCCGTGATGCAGCGTGTCTTTCCACTGGTGACCGCAGGACTCGCAGAACCATTCATTGACGGGATCGGCGGACTCGAGGAGCGGATCCGGGGTGCCGCAGCGCGGGCATTCCGGAGACTGAAAATCTCCGGTCTCCCTTGCTGCCTCATACTGCTCCATGGCTTCGTCGGAGATGGGCTGGGCAAGCACCTGCTGCGCGCGTTCTACATCTTCGGGGGCAAGTTGCAGGCGGGGTGTCTGCGGAGTGACCACTTTGCTTGCGATCCCGGCTATCTCCAGAGCCCAGTAGGCAATCGTTGCCTCCTCCACGGTGCGAAAGTTGCCGACCAAGGCATTTCCATCCGCGGCCATATCGACTTCCAGGGGAACGGCCGCTGGCACTTCGCCGGATGGCTCCTGGCGACGCTGCGGCAAGTCCATCTTTCTCCGCTGTAACTCCTCCCGCAAAGCCTGCTGGGCGACCTCCGTCAGATCGTCATATTGCGCGGCCAGAGTTTGCAGTTCTTCGTCATACATGCTGCTGTAGTGCCTGACCAATTGCTGGTAGTCGACCAATTTCTCCGTCTCCTTGCAAAGATTCCCTGAGAGCGAAGTATAGAGCATTTTCCATGCTCCGCCAGGCCATAAGCCTAAGCCGCAAAAGAAGAAGGGCACCGATGTCTCGATGCCCTTGCTTGAAATGTCACTGCTACTGTGGCGTATTTGCCGCGGAACCCTCTATTGCAGGAGAGTCCCGTTTTCCGGTTCATTTTTTGCCTCTTCCGGCGGGATAACGACAGCAGCGGCAACCTTATCGTCTTCCTCCAGATGCAGCAGGCGTACGCCCTGCGTCGAGCGGCCCGCCGCGCGGATGGTCTTGGTATCGATGCGGATGATCTTGCCATACTGGCTGATGACCATCAGCTCCGACGTTTCGTCCACCAGCTGAATGGTGTTGACCTTACCGTTGCGTGCGGTGGTCTTGATATTGATGACGCCCTTGCCGCCACGTGTCTGCAATCGGTATTCGTCCACATCGGTGCGTTTGCCATAGCCGTTGGCGGTGACGCTGAGAATCAGGCGGGGGCTTTCGGCCCCGTTATCTTCCTTCACCCGCTCCAGCGGCGTAACCGCAATGCCCACGACGTAATCCTGCTTCTGCAGATCGATGCCGCGAACGCCGTGCGCCGGGCGCCCCATGGAGCGAACATCGTTCTCGTTGAAGCGGATGGCCATGCCGTCATGCGTCGCCAGGAAGATGACCTGCTTGCCATCGGTGATGCTGACGCCAATCAATTCGTCATCTTCGTCAATGCCGATCGCGATAATTCCACGAGCCATCACATTGGAGAAGTCCTTCAAGGGCGTCTTCTTCACTGTTCCCTTACGGGTGGCGAAGAAGATGAACTTGCCTTCCTCCTCCAGGTTGCGCACCGGCAGGATGTTACGCACCGTTTCCCCAGGCTGCAGGCTGAGCAGTGAGGCGATCGACTTGCCCTTACCCGCCGCTCCTACATCGGGAATCTCGTACACCTTTAGCCAGTAAACTCGCCCGGTGTTGGTGAAGCAGAGCAGGTAGGCGTGCGTGGAATCGATGATCAGCTGCGAGACAAAATCTTCCTCGCGCGTCTTCATACCAAGTCGTCCCTGCCCCCCACGCCTCTGCTGGCGATAGGTGGAGATGGGCGTGCGCTTGAGATAACCGGAGTGCGAAACCGTGACCGCAACCTGCTCATCGGCGATCAGATCTTCCAGTTGCAGCTCGGCGGTCTCATCCAGAATCTGGGTGCGGCGTTCATCGCCATACTGCTTGCGAATCTCTTCCAGCTCAGCGACGATGACGCGACGCAGCTTCTTCTCCGAGGCAAGAATCGATTCGTACTCGGCGATGCGTGCGCGGACGTCGGCCAACTCCTTCAAAATTTCATCGATGGAGAGTTGCGTCAGACGATAGAGCTGCAATTCGAGAACAGCGTCGATCTGTTTGTAGCTCAGGCCCACTTCCTGCGTAAGGTTGGTGGTGTCCTTATCGAGCTTGATGACGATGTCTTTGCTCTTGCCGAAGCGGAAGAGATTCTCGCGGGCATCGGCACGGCTGCTCGAACCACGGATGATCCGGATCACCTGGTCGAGATTGTCGAGGGCAATTTTGTAGCCTTCGAGGATGTGCTCGCGTTCGCGCGCCTTGCGCAACAGGAAAGCGGTGCGGCGGCGAACCACGTCTACGCGATGATCGATGAAGTGACGGATAGCCTCGGCAAGTCCCACCTCCCTGGGCTGGTTATTCACCACCGCCAGGAAGATCATGGAAAAGCTTTCCTGCATCTGCGTGTGCTTGTAGAGCTGATTCAGTACAATCTGCGCTTCCGCGGTACGCTTCAGCTCGATGACGATGCGCATACCGTCGCGGTCGCTCTCATCGCGGATATCGGAGATGTCGTCGATGATCTTTTCATTGACGAGATCGGCGATACGCTCGATGAGCTTGGACTTGTTGACCTGGTAGGGGATCTCGGTAACGATGATCGCCTGCTTGTCCTTGGTCATGTTTTCGACGGCCGCACGGGCGCGCATCAGGAAGCGTCCACGCCCGGTCTTGTATGCCTGCGCAATGCCGCCACGGCCATAGATAAAGCCGCCCGTCGGGAAATCGGGCCCCTGAACGTGCTTCAAAACCTCCGCCAGTCCTGCATGCGGATCGTTCACCAACTCGATGGTGGCGTTGATCACCTCGGTGAGGTTATGCGGCGGAATGTTTGTAGCCATGCCGACCGCAATGCCGTTCGAACCATTCACAATCAGGTTAGGGATGCGAGTCGGCAGGACAGTAGGCTCAAGCGTTGACTCGTCATAGTTCGGCGCAAAGTCCACCGTCTCCATGTCGATGTCGGCGAGCAACTCCCCGGCAGCACGCATCATGCGGCACTCGGTGTAACGCATGGCTGCTGGCGGGTCGCCATCCACCGAACCGAAGTTCCCCTGGCCGTCAATCATGGGATAACGCATGCTGAAGGGCTGGGACAAGCGCACCAGGGTGTCATAAATCGCCGAGTCGCCGTGGGGATGGAAGACACCCATGACGTAGCCGACTACCTTGGCGCACTTGGTGTACTTCTTGTTGTACTGCAATCCCATGTCGTTCATGCCGTAAAGAATGCGGCGATGCACAGGCTTCAAACCGTCGCGAATATCGGGAAGCGCTCGACCGATGATGACGGACATGGAATAGTCGAGATACGAACGGCGCATCTCGTCTTCAATGTTGATCGGGATAATGCTGGCGGCACCGGTAGCGTCCGGTCGAAGACCGTCCTTGCCATCTCCGCCGAGGGGTAACTGGGGATTCTGATCGTCTGCCATAAGAGTGGGGGTGGTTCAGGTGGCCGGAAGAGAAGAAGCAGGGACCCGCACAGGAAATTCCGACTCTGAAACTAACCTAACTCTATGATACGCAAATAGTTACCCGTAAGCAAGCGCGTAGCGCCCCAGTAACTCCAATGATGCGAGTCACTTGCAATTTATCGCCAGAGGAGGGGCAAACCCGCCACGCAAAGCGCCGCCTGAGCCAGCAAAACGCTGACCGTGGCGAAGAGAAATACCCGTCGATGCCGACTCTCCAGAACATCGGCGAAGACCCCGGAAACGAAGGTCAGGAGGAAAGGAATCGCCCAGATCCAGGGTTGCGCCTGCACCCCGGTCGTTACCAGAAAAAAGAGTGGCAGCGCGACCAGCAGCGGCGTGGTATTGCCGAAATATCGTGCATGCTTGAGCACCAGGTACAGCGCGAGAGCTGCTGCCGCCGCGAGCGTTATCCCCGCATTCAGCACATTGGAAAAGTAGAGCTGCGCAGGCAACGACGAGAAGCTGATTCGCGCCACGCCACTGCGAAAGACATAGCTGAAAGCGTCAGGCCGAAACGCATACGAGGCAAAGAGCAGCAGCAGCGTGCCCAGGCCAGTGACCATCAGAATCGGAATGATGTACGCGCGGCGGCCTTCAGCAAGGTACGCGAGAAATAGGAAGGCAAGCACAAACGCGAGCAGCGCGGCCGAGACATGCGCCGCGGCGGTGAACCCGAAGGCTGCGGTCAGGAGGATGAGTCGCGGCCTCCACTTGTGCTGTGGCCCCTGCATGGCGTGCGCCACTCCGATCGCCGTATACACGGCGGCATAGAGACCAAAGGCGGCGAGGATCTCGTTATTGGCAGAGGTGCAGGCGCGAACGATATCCGGCGAGAAGCAGTAGAGGGAAAGCGCCACAAATCCCCCCTCATTGCCATAGAGCCTGCGCGTAACCCACCACAGCGCACCGCCCAGGCCTATGCCGGCCAGCACAAAGGCAAGCCGCATCAGCAACACCACAGAACCGAGCTGATGGCGGCCCTCCCAGGTGGAGGTCTCCGTGGATTGCCCGGCGAAGACACGCTCTACCGTGAGCGGGAGGCCCGCAGCGCGATAGCCAAGCGTACCGTCATGGATATTGCCGCAACTGGTAAAGTATCCGGCGAGCGGCGAAGGCCGCTCCCACATCTCGCGGCCACAACGGGCAAATTGGTAGTCGCGGTCGGTAAGAGTCTGGTGGCGGATGACCCACAGACACTGCACCAGCAGCAGGAGCAGGAGCAGCGCGGCAAACTGCTGGGGCCGCTCGAAACGAAATTTCCGTATCCGGGAAAAAGTCATTGCGTGATGAACTTACATGACAGTGTAAACGGAAGAGTTGGCGAAGGAGTCCAGCATGATCGAATCAGGACTCTTCTATTACTGATCGACCAGAAGGGGAACTTGTGGGTTATTTTATCTGAGAGGCAACCGAAGACAGCTTCTGTGCCGTACGATCGGTGGATAGATGAAACTAACAGCTTTGGAACTATGTGCCGGTGCAGGTGGTCAAGCGTTGGGCTTGGAGCGCGCCGGCTTTCACCATAAGGCGCTACTTGAACTCGATCGGCACGCATGTATGACCCTGCGCATCAATAGACCTGAATGGAACGTGATTCAAGGCGACTTGCGCGATTTTGATGCCGCTGCATTTGCGGGTGTTGACCTCGTGTGCGGAGGTTTACCGTGTCCGCCGTTCTCCGTCGCCGGCAAACAGTTGGGCAAAGATGATGAGAGAAATCTTTTCCCCTCGGCGATACGAGTCATTGAGCAAGTCAAGCCGCGTGCTGTGATGATCGAGAATGTTCGCGGTATCCTCGATGCCGTTTTCAGTGATTACCGGCAATACATAGTGGAAGAATTAAAGGCCCTTGGCTATAGGGCGCAATGGAAACTCCTCAATGCTTCTGATTTCGGCGTGAGTCAGCTTCGGCCCCGCGTTGTCTTTGTTGCCGTCGCTCACCATAACAGACAAGATTTTGAATGGCCGGAGTGCAATCCGGAGCGCCCTCAAACCGTAGGTGAAACGCTTTATGACCTGATGGCAAGCCGGGGGTGGAAGGGAGCCGATCTCTGGCGGAGCCGTGCCGATGAAATAGCTCCGACCCTAGTTGGTGGCAGCCTCAAGCATGGAGGACCCGACCTTGGCCCAACTCGTTCCAAGAGAGCTTGGGCAACACTCTCTGTCGATGGGCACGGACTAGCAAATGAGGCTCCTCCAGCTGACTTTGTCGGCATGCCTAGGCTCACAGTGAGGATGGCGGCACGACTTCAGGGCTTTCCTGATGAATGGCAATTTGCCGGTGCAAAGACCGCAGCATACCGACAGGTTGGAAATGCCTTTCCTCCCCCGGTGGCTGAGGCGGTTGGCCGGCAGATATACCGCTCTCTCAACGCTGGTCTCCGCTTGGTGAGAGCAAGATGACTGAAAAGAAATCCAATGGTGCCCGCGCAAAACTACGGGCTCATTTCCTCAGGAATATTGGCAAGGTGATGAACTCCGAAGAACTGCGCAAGGTTGCGGGGGATATTACAGAGTGGGCTCGGCGCGTCCGGGAATTGCGAACAGAAGAGGGCTTCCAAATTCTGACGAACAATGATCGAAGCGATCTTAAGCCCGGTCAATATCTCTTGAATGATCCAAAGCCGATGCCAGCCTTTGAACGGGCAATATCAAAGGAATTACGTGCATATGTCCTGGATCGAAATGGGTTTACCTGCCAAATGTGCGGGGCCGTTGCCGGCGAAGACCACCCATACGATCCTGGAAGGAAGACAAGACTGCATATCGGCCACATCGTCGATAAATCCATGGGTGGAAAAGACGAAGCGGGGAATTTAAGGGCAATTTGTTCGATTTGCAATGAGGGAGCGCGAAACTTAACCTTGGATCGCCCCTCTTTACAGAAACTCCTCATTCAGGTTCGCAGGGCAACGGCCGATGATCAGAAAAAAGTGCTTGAATGGCTACTGCGAAAGTTTCCGCTGTAGCCTTTTCGTATGGATAAACTTCCATCCGCGGCGCGAAGCGAAAATATGCGGCGAATTCAAAGCCGCAATACTCGCCCGGAAATCGCAGTTCGCTCCATAATCCATCGGCTCGGCTATCGCTTTCGCCTTCATCGTGCAGATCTTCCCGGGAGACCGGACATTGTGCTTCCGCGCCTCAGGAAAGTGGTTCTCGTCCATGGATGTTTTTGGCATCAGCACAAGCATTGCGTAGATGGCCGCATTCCACAGACCAGAATCGAATACTGGCTTCCAAAGCTCACGAAAAACCAAGAGCGCGACAGGACGAACCGTAAGAAACTCCTGGCGCTCAGCTGGAAGGTTTTGGTGATTTGGGAATGTGAACTCCGCGATACAGCTAGAACCTCCTTGAAGCTGCAAAAGTATCTTGCATCCTGATGTACAGATCGTTTAAATCGCAGCCACCCCGTGAACGGCCCGGAAAAATAGTTGAACGAATGGCACACGAGGGCGGTCTTTGCTTGTGAGACGCTATGACGGACAGAGCGGAGGTTGGCGGTTGGGGAGAAACGACGAGCTGCGCGAAGACTTGTTTCGAGAGCTTGTCCATCGTCAATCCCGCTTCGTCTTCCGGGTTGCGTATGCCGTGCTGAGAAACGTCCACGATGCGGAGGATGCAGTGCAGGACACATTCCTGAAGCTTTATCGATCCGGCGCGTGGCAGGAGATGCAGGACGAGAGGGCCTTCCTGGCGCGATCGGCATGGCGCATCGCCGTGGACAAGCTGCCGAAGCGAGCGCAGAACACTTCGCAGGACGACGCGGATCTCCTGGAACCAGTTTCGAGCAAGCCAACTCCAGAGCAGGCGGCCATGGCAGCCGACTCCCGCAGACTGGTGCACCAGTTGATCGATTCCCTGCCGGAAGAGCTGCGGCAACCTCTGGCCCTCTCCACGGTCGAGGAGTTGAGTTCGGTTGAGATTGCAGCCGTCATGAGCATTCCAGAAGGAACCGTGCGGACGCGGCTGATGCGTGCACGCGGAATCCTGAAAGAGAAGTTAGCCGCAATGATGGATGGACGCTATGCCAGGTAACAAGCAGGACGAGTTGGATGACCTTCTGAAGGCGGGCCTCGCCAGCTATGCGGACGCCGAACCTCGGCTGGGCATGGAGGAACGCGTGCTGCGCCGAGCGAGGGAGCCGCGCGTCGCACCACGATTTCGTGTGTGGCAATGGGCAGCAGCCTGTGCGTGCGTGGCGATTCTGGCAGTCCTCGCAGCTCTCTTTGCAACGCGGCCCGGCAAAACAGATGCTGCCCACCCGGGAGTCGCTTCCCTGCAGCCAAACGTGGCACAACGCACCTCAGCCGAGCCGGCTGGCAGGCCAGAGGGCGTCGCGGCCCCAGAGCTTTCGGAGACGTCAGAGTTGCCGGAGCCGCTGCGAAGGCACATCGCTCCCGTTCGCAGCCACAGAACTGGACCAGCCGCTCCCGCCGTTACGGAGTCCAGCCCGGCGCGAAGCAAGTTCTTTCCTGTACTGCAGCCTTTGACGGCGGAAGAACGCAGGATTATCGCTGCAATCCAGCAGCATCCGGCGGAAGTAACGCAGGCCCTAACCGAGGCTCAGGCCGAGAGTGCTGAGCCAATTCATATCGCAGCAATTCAGATAGAGCCGTTGCAGTAAACCATGAGCATTCGGAGGAGAAAGATGCACAAGACAACCAGGCTGTGGATGGTTCTGGGGGCTGCCGCAGCAATGGCGGTCTGCGGAAGCGCGGTGGCGCAGAACAAGGACAACGATGCGGGAGCAAAGCCTGCAACCAATGCAATGCGAGCTCTACCATCCGGCGATGAAGCGAAGAGCGCGGATGCACGTTATTTCCATCTGGAGTTCGTGGTCAAGGAGGTAGAGCTCGGCAAGGTGCTCAACAGCCGATCCTTCATCACCTCCGCCTCCGACCAACGCGGCAGCAGTTGCTCCATACGTGCGGGGGCGCGGATTCCGGTATTGCAAGGGGGAGACCATTCACAATTCCAGTACCTGGATGCGGGAGTGAACATTGACTGCAACCGCCTGAGCATGAGAGGCAACGAGCTTGCCATGTACATCAAGGGCGAGGTCAGCACGTTTGCCACGGACATGCCACAGGAAAGCAGCGCGCACGCAACCAGCGGAGCCGAAACCAAATCCCGGTCAAGCGACAGCGGGGGTCTGCCACCTGTTATTCGTCAAAACCGGTGGGAAGCCATGACGGTTGTGCCGCTGGGCAAGACCACAACCATCTTCTCCTCCGACGACATAAGCTCCAGGCAGAAGATGCAGGTAGAGCTGACGGTGACGGAGATTCACTGAAGCAACCCACAAGCCCAACCTGAGAGACACAACCCGGGAAACCCCGCCCGAAGAGCCCCGTTTGAGGCGGGGCTTCTCAGGCGCTCCTTTGGGCGCTCCGGCGTCCGCCCCGGCGGCGAGATTGCTTTGGGCTGCCCTGAGCCGTTAGACTCCGAAACAAATGGTTAAGGCGGATGACAACCCAGAGCGGCTAATCTCAGCCGCCCGTGCGGAGGAAGAAGACTCCTTCGAACTGAAGCTGCGGCCGCGGCGTCTGGCGGAGTTCATCGGGCAGGAGAAGGCGAAGGAGCAACTCGCCATTGCGCTCGAAGCCGCGAAGACCCGCGGCGAAGCGCTGGACCACGTGCTGCTCTTCGGTCCTCCGGGCCTGGGCAAGACGACGCTTGCGACGATCATCGCCAACGAACTCAACGTCGGCTTTCAGCAGACCTCCGGCCCGGCTTTACAGATCCAGGGCGACCTGACGGCGATTCTCACGAACCTCCGCGACCGCCAGGTGCTATTTCTGGATGAGGTTCACCGCCTGCAGCCGGTTCTCGAAGAGAAGCTCTACACGGCGCTCGAAGACTACAAGCTGGACATCATCATCGGCCAGGGCCCGGCGGCACGAACCCATGTGATGGACATCAAGCCCTTCACCTTTGTTGCAGCAACGACACGGCCCGGCCTGCTTTCGTCGCCGCTTCGCTCCCGCTTCGGAATCCTGCTGCGGCTGCAGTTCTACACCGAAGACGAACTGCGGTTTGTGGTCGAGCGCTCGGCGGAAGTCCTGCAGGTTCCCATTGATCGCGATGGCGCTGCGGAGATAGCCTTGCGCTCTCGGGGTACGCCGCGCATTGCCAACCGGCTGCTGCGGCGCGTGCGGGATTACGCACAGGTAAAAGGCACAGGCGTGATCGACCGGCCAACGGCACAGGCTGCCCTGAAGTTGCTGGAAGTGGATGCCCACGGCTTTGACGAACTGGATCGCAAGCTGCTGCTCACCATCATTGAGAAATACGATGGAGGCCCAGTGGGGCTGAATACGCTCGCGGCAACGCTGGCGGAAGAAGAGGACGCGCTCGAAGAAGTCTACGAGCCGTTTCTCATCCAAATCGGGTTCCTGGATCGTACGCCGAGAGGCCGCGTAGCAACCCGGCTTGCCTATGAGCACTTTGGCCTGCCGCTACCGCGCAAGCAACTACTGTTCTAGACGGGTTAAAGGGCGGCAAGCCTGCCAGAAGGCCCAGGTCGTCTAATGCGAGGAGGATACGCCATGGCACGAACCGAATCCGTAATGCTTCCACTGCAAACGCCCGCGCCGGACTTTGCACTCCCCGACGTGACCACGGGCGCCATCGTCACGCTCGCGGACTTTGCCGATCGCGATGCTCTGCTGGTGATCTTTATCTGCCGCCACTGCCCCTTTGTGAAGCACATAGAGGCAGGGCTGGCTCAACTCGCCAGGGACTATGCGCAAAAGCCACTCGGCATTGCAGCTATCAGCAGCAACGACATCGCCAGTTACCCCGAAGATGCACCCGAAGGCATGCGCGAACAGGCGGCGGCAACAGGGTTTATCTTCCCGTATCTCTTCGATGAAACGCAGGAGGTGGCGCGGAGCTATGGCGCTGCCTGCACTCCTGACCCTTTTCTCTTCGACCGCGAGCGCAAGCTCGCCTATCGAGGCCAGCTCGATGGCAGCCGCCCGGGAAATGATATTCCTGTGACCTGCAAAGACATGCGAGACGCGATCGACGCAGTGCTGGCAGGCAAGGCTGTGAGCGCAGAGCAGAGGCCCAGCCTGGGTTGCAACATCAAGTGGAAGTGAGCTGCGCGGGATCGGCCTCGCTGGATCAATTCACGAAATAAGAGGCCCGCGCCACCGGTTTCCGTGGCGCGGGCCCCTTGTTTACTGGATTGGTCCTCTACTTTGCGGCGACTGCTGGAGCCGGAGCACCATATTCGATCCGAATCGTCTGGATCTCATAGGGGTGAATGGCGAAGGTTAACGTTTTGCTGGACAAGCTGACGTCCCCTGCAATCGGGTTCTCCATCATGTCCGCTACCGAAGCAGACTTTGCGCCTTCGGGAATTGTAGCTGTCACGGTTGCAGAATTCCCTGCCCACTCATAGACGCGCAGCAGCAGGGCGTTTCCGTCTTCCGACTTCTTGAGCGCGGTCAATACGACGTTTTCCGGCGTAACGTTCACGAAGGAACGCTCCGCAGGCCACTCACCGGCGTGATTGGATACCTGCACCGCAGTCAGCGGATAGTTCGTCTCATAGCCGTGCCGCATGCTCAGCGCCGTCTTCCAATCACCCGCGTGCGGGTAGAGCCAGAAGGCAAAGCGCTGATGGCCACGATCCGCGTCAGGATCCGGCCATACGGGCGAACGCAGCAGCGTGAGGCGCAGAACGTTGTCCTTGGCATCGTAGCCATACTTGGATTCATTGATCAGCGTGAAGCCGTGTTGCGCATCTCCCAGGTCGGCCCAGCGCATTGCGGGAACCTCAAACTGCGCCGATTCAAAGCTGTTGTTGCGCGTAGTGGGACGCTGAATCGTGCCATAAGGAATCTCGTAAGTGGCCTTGGCGCTCGATGCGGCGAGTGGGAACGCTGCCTTCAGCAAGACATGCGTCTCATGCCAGTCGATGTTGTTGGTCACCTTCACCATCGGCGATCCTGCCTCAAGTGAGATGTCCTGGACGAACTTCGAGTTCTGCCAGGTCCGCGTGACGCGGATGCTGCCGCGCATGGGCCCCGTCTCGACCAATTGAACGGAATCGACTTTATCGATTGGCGTAGCGGAGTCGAGCGTGCCGGGATCGATATTCCAAGCATCGTAGTCCTTCGGCAGATCCTTGAATGTCTGCAACTGATTGCCGCATCCACCCTTGGCGATGCTATCGAAGCCACTCTTCTTATCGATCAGACTGGTGATGCAGCCGGTGTGCGGATCGACGACAACCCGCAGCAGAGAGTTCTCCAGAGTCTGGTCTGTCGCCTTCAGGTCCGACGTTTCTGCCTTGCCAGAAGCCGCAGGACGGGCATACAGCACCCGATAGCCCAGGGCTGGGACATCGGTCATAACCTGCACATGGAAGCTATTCGTCGCTGGGTTCACAAGCTTCACGTCGGCAAAGAGCACCTTGCCTGCCGCATCCGCGATCTGGATGGAGGGCGTGGACTCCGGCATCTGCACAGTGAACGCCACAGAGTCCGAGCGCTGCCAGCCAAGCGGATTGAAGACTGCTACGGGAACCCCCTTGCCGCTGGTGTTGATGTAACTGGTCAAGGTCTGCAGCGCGGCAGCTTGTGCTGTTTCGGTCTCCAGCCGCACAACCTTCGTATCGTTGTCTGCGTCGCGATAGATGACGGCGATGCCGGACCCGGCGGCTGTGTCATGAAACTGGTTGAAGAGAATTTTCTTCCAGCCATCGGTAAACTTCGCCTGCGGATACGCCAGCCCCTGCAACCACGCGAGCGAGGAGAACTTCTCAGCGTTGAGCAGCATCTCTTCGCCCTCGCGCATATTGCGTTTATGCTTTGCCTGCGTGGTCATTACGCCGCGGTGATACTCGAAGTAAAGCTCATCGTCCCATACGGGGAGGCTCACCTCGCCCGCAGGCGGCGTGGGCAACGCCGCCGACTTGGCGGCGAGAGTGCTGTAGTTCCAAACAGGAGCATGCTTCGTGTCGAGATGCGTTTCAACGTCGGAGAAGAAGCTCTGCGCAGTTCCGAACTTCGCCTTGGGATAGACGACATCGGGACCGGTCCACTTCATGCCGGAGTCAAGCATGGCGCGGGTTGGGCCGCCGCCGTGGTCGCCGATTCCGTAGAGGTGCATCATCTCCGTCGTTCCTGGATTGAGTTTGCGAGCCGCGGCAAAATCCTCGGCCATGCGTACGGGCTCGACCTGGTTGACGTAATCATGCGGGAAGTAAGTGAGGACGCGGCTGCCATCGGGCGACTGCCACCAGAAGAGCTTCAAGGGAAGCTGATTGGTATCGTTCCAGCCCATCTTCTGCGTCACAAAATAATCAATACCGGATTTTTTATAGATCTGCGGCAGTTGCCAGGTGTAGCCGAAGGAGTCTGGATTCCAGCCGATGCGCACGTCTCCGCCGAAGGTCTCCTTGAAGCTGCGTTTGCCGATCAGGATCTGGCGCACAAGCGATTCGCCATCCGGCATATTCAGATCGGGCTCCACCCACATGCCGCCCACAATCTCCCAGCGGCCTTCCTTGTAGGATTCCTTCATCTGCTTGCACATGTCGGGATACTTATCGCACATCCAGTCGCTAAAGGCAGCGGCGGACTGGGTGAAGGTATATTGCGGATACTCGCGCTGAAGTTGCAGAGCCGTGGACCATGTCTTGCGGACCGCCTCCACCGTCTCCGTCCAGGGCCAGAGCCACGCCGCGTCGATATGCGAGTTGCCAACCAGCCGGATGTTTGCCGTCTGCAGAGTCGGCTTCAGCGATTGGAGCGAACTTTGCGCCGTACGAAGCGAGGCGTCGAAGGCTGTCTGATCGGCGTGATCCAGCGCGCTTAGATCCACCTGAGCGAGCGCTGCTTCCAGTTGCTTCATATCGCCTGCGGCACCAAGTGCGGGTAGCAGGGCGCGGGCGGAGCGTGCCTCGGCAACCAGAACTTCGGGGTTGGGGCGCGACTCTGCGAAATCAATTCGGGCTGAGGCCGAATGAAATTCTTTTTTGTCGACTGTGGCAAGCAGCTTGACGGCAACCAGGACTTTCTCACCTGGCTTCGCCGGTTCGAACAGCACAATCGGCTCCAGGTCCTCTCCCAACGCCACGCGACGGCCATTGAAGTAGATGATCTGCGGAATGGGCCCATTGGCTCCCGCGCGGAACTGGAACCAGATGCGCGCACCGGTCAGGTCATAGCCGTTCAGCGTTTTGGGAACCTCAATCCATCTGCGGAACCACATCGCGCCAGTTGGAAACTCTGCGCGCTTCTCCACCTTGGACCAGCCGGAATCGTCCAGCGTTGGCGACTCCCCATGAGCGATATCACCCTCGTGATACGCCCAGCCGTTTACCGGCAATTCCCGCAGAGAATCGAGGCGCTGGATCACACCTAGGCTTTTCTCGCTAAGCACAGGAGCGGCCTGAGGCGATTGCGCCTGAACTGCCGCAGATGCGAACAGACAACCAGAAAACACAAGAAGCGAAACACTCGACACGAGAGCGTGCCAAAGCGGAGCGCGGAAGGCGAGACGAGGCATGAAATCTTCTCCAAAAGATACCGCGAAGCAGCGGTCAAATGAGGGAACGGAGAAGTATATAGGCTGGGAAGCCAAAATGGAAAGGTTACCAATAACCCGGAGACCATCTGAAGGAGGCCTCCGGGTTTGGCTTTAGAGGGACAGCCCTTTGAGGTACTCGCGAAAGGCCGGTCCGAGATCCTCGCGCTTCAGCGCAAACTCGACGGTCGCTTTCAGCATGCCAAACTTGTCCCCCGCGTCGTGCCGCTTGCCGGCAAATTTATAGCCGTAGACTCTCTCATACTTCAGCAGTCCCTTGATGCCGTCGGTCAGCTGCACTTCGCCTCCAGCACCAGGCTTTGTCTGCTCCAGGAGATCAAAGATTCTGGGCGAGAGAATATACCGGCCGATGATGGCGTTCTTTGAAGGTGCGTCTTCCATCTTCGGCTTCTCAATCAGATCCTTCACTTCCAGAACGCTGGGGTTTCCCCGAAGAGGGGTGCAGTCCAGAACTCCATAGGACGAGATGCTCGGCCCTTCCACCTCCTGCGTAGCAAGTACGGAAGCCTGCACGTCGTCGTATACATCGATCATCTGCTTGAGGCATGGAACCTCCGCATCGATGACGTCGTCGGGAAGAATCACAGCAAAAGGCTCGTCGCCAATCAGGTCTCGAGCGACAAGAATGGCATGACCAAGCCCCAGGGACTCCTTCTGCCGAACCGAGATGATGCGCGCCATACTGGAAACCTGGCGCGTCATGGCGAGCAGGTCGCTCTTGCCGCGCTTCTCCAGCAGCGTCTCCAACTCATAGCTCTTGTCAAAGTGGTCTTCAATGCAGTCCTTGCCGCGGCCCGTAATGACGATGATGTCCTCACACCCTGCAGCGATTGCCTCTTCCACGCCGTATTGAATAATCGGCTTATCCACCAGCGCCAGCATCTCTTTCGGAATGGACTTGGTGGCCGGCAGGAAGCGTGTACCCAGGCCTGCTGCGGGAAAGACGGCTTTGCGCACCTTCGTTCTCATCAAATGGTTCTCCTCAATCCTCACTTGGTTGGATCCGCAGACGGCCGATGATACGCACGGCGAAGTATTCCGCTTGTCCCATGGTGGCAATCATCCAGCAGTACGCGTCGAAAATCATACACTTCAGGAATTAAGATGCACGCTACACGACGCTGAAGTGTTGAAAACTTGCTACAGCGTTGGAGAAGAGTCTCCCAGCATTGCCTTGCGAACGATTGCGATGGGAGGAAATCCCTGCCTCATAAAGTTGTCGTGGAATTGCTGCAGAGAAAAATTCGCTCCCTGCTTCTTCTGGAGGTCGGCGCGAAGCTTGAGGATCTCCAATTTACCCAGCGTGTAGTAGAGGTAGGTGGGATCCGACGTGCCCCTCTTCGTCTCCACCAATGCGCTTGCCGGCGATTGGTAGCCTTCCTTGACAAAGAAATCGACTCCCTGATCGAAGGTCATATCTCCCGTATGCATCCGAATGCCGACGATAAAACGCGCATCGCGCAGCAATGCATCCTGCAATTGGCCGAGGCGCAGCAGCTTCGCTTCGCGCGCGTCCTTTGCCCCGGCGCCGGGCTGTCCGTAACCAGCATCGAGCATCATCTGCTCGCAATAGTGCGCCCAGCCCTCCACGTTTGTGTTGGCGCCGAGAAGCTTGCGCACCTTGCTGGGCGCCTGGGGTACCCACAAAAATTGAATGTAGTGGCCCGGATACGCCTCATGCACCGAGGTGCTGAGAATGGTTCCAATATTGAAGCTGGCCATGTATTCGGAGACGTGCTCCGCGGTCCAGTCTCTCTCCGGCAGTGTGACGTTGAAATAGGCTTCGTGGGCCACCTTCTCGAAGGGGCCAGGCGTATCCATGGAAGCGAACGTGACGGCGCGCATGAACGGTGGCGTCTCCTCCAGAATTGGCCGGACATCCGAGGGAATCGTGATGATCTGCTTCTGCTGGATGAACTGAATCAGGCCGTCGAATGTGTTGCGGAAGCTCTGCAGTAGTTGATCGGGAGCCGGGTGGTCCGCGCCAAGCTCTTCAAGCACCTGCCGCGAGGTCTTGTCTGCTTCCACCTCCCTGGCAATGCGGTTGAACTCAGCCTGGTTCTTGTGAAGATCCGCGAAACCAATCTCCAGAAGCTTGTCCAGCGGTGTATCCACCATTTCGTCATAGTGGAGCTTCTGCTGAAACGCCTTCGCGCCGATACGGTAATCGCCATTGGAGCGCGGGAGCAGGTCCGTCTTCAGCCAGCTCTCATAACTCTGGAGCGCGGCAATCACCGCAACATTGGACTTCTCAAACTCGGCCTTTGTCGTCGCATCGGTTGCATCCTTGAATGCCAGCGGCACATCCTTCTGGAAGAAGCTGATGATCCCCGGCAGTTGCGCGATGGCTATCTCGGTATAGATACGTGGCGGATTCTTCAGATTCTGGCGCGCAGCGGCGAAAACCGCGGGCATCTGCTTTTCCCGGGCTACAAGCGATTTCAGCCGCTCATCCTGCGAGGCAAACTTGCGTTCCATTAAGGAGAAAGCGCTGTTGGTGATTCCGCCTGAATAGTTGTCGGGATTCTTTTCCCATTGACGGATCACCTCCAGCATCAGCAACGTCGACTGAACGTTATTGCGCAGCAACGTCAGGTCATCCTGCGATACTGCATCCAACTGCCCGGACGGCACACTCGCGAACTTCTTCTCGTAGGCGTGCAGCGCGGCTATCTGGCCGTCAACAGCGGCGCGAGAGTAATCTTCAAGATCCTTGTCGTATTGATGAAAGCCAGCCAGAGTGCCCGTCGTGGGCGCGTACTTGAAGTAGACCTGATCAAAATACTGATCGGCGAGAGTACGAAACGCGGCGACGGCCTGCGGAGAAGAGGCTTGCGCCGTCTGCTGTGCGATTCCGTTTCGGGGTGCGCTCATGATGCCTCCAAATACCAGTAGAACGACAAGCAGATTACGAATCACGCGATAGCCCTCTCTATTTGCAACCATAACTGATACTTATGAGGCAATTTCCACCAGTTCAAGGGACTCGAGCAGCGAACGGACTTCGGCAAAGATCTCTTCCGGCTTCGTCGCAGTCAGCGGGAAGCGGAGAACGCCCTGTGGGGTGAACTGCGCACCGCGCTTCGCGTTCCGGGCAACCAGTTGCATCAGGCGGCCAGGATCGACGTTCGCCTTCTCAGTGAAGCGAATGTGCAGCTGATCCCGCTTGCGGTCTACCTGCGAAACGCCGATGCGTTCGCACTCAAGACGCAGATTCGCAGCTTCGAGCAGATGAATGGCCGACTCCGGCAGCTCGCCGAAGCGGTCCTGCAGCTCGGCGCGAACGTCCTCGATGACAGCCTCGCTCTGCGCGCCGGCAATCTTCTTGTAGATACGCAGCCGCTGGTTCTCCTCTGCGATGTAGGACTCATCCACGCGCAGGCTGATGCCTAGATTCAACTGCGTTGTCGGATGCTCTTCGCGCTCTTCGCCCTTCAGCTTGCTCACTGCCTCTTCCAGCATGCTGGTATAGAGCTCGAAGCCGACAGCTTCAATATGTCCACTCTGCTCGCCGCCCAGCATGTTCCCTGCGCCGCGCAACTCCAGGTCGAGAGCAGCAATTTTGAAGCCCGCACCAAGATCGGAGAACTCCTTGAGCGCGGCAAGACGCCGGCGCGCGATCTCTGTAAGCTCCTGCTCCGGCGGAATGAGCAGATAGGCATACGCGCGGCGGTTGGAGCGGCCCACGCGCCCTCGCAACTGGTATAGCTCGGAGAGTCCATGGCGGTCTGCGCGATTGATCACGATGGTATTTGCCAGTGGGATATCGAGGCCATTCTCGATGATGGTTGTCGCCACCAGCACGTCGTACTCGTGATGCATGAAGGCCAGCATGGCGCGCTCGAGTTCCGCTTCGCTCATCTGTCCGTGGCCGACGATTACACGGGCCGCAGGCACCAGTTCGTGGATCTTCGCGGCCAGCTCATAAATGGTCTCCACGCGATTGTGGACGAAATAGACCTGGCCGCCGCGTTCAAGCTCCACTTCAATCGCGGAGCGAATCAGCTTCTCGTCAAACTTGGCAACCACCGTCTGGATGGCCATGCGATCTTTTGGCGGAGTCTCGATCACGCTCATATCGCGCAGGCCCACCAGCGACATGTGCAGGGTGCGAGGAATCGGCGTAGCCGACATTGCCAGCACATCGATTTCCTGCCGGATCTGCTTCAGGCGCTCCTTGTGGCGCACACCGAAGCGCTGCTCCTCATCGACGATAAGCAAGCCGAGCGAGTGAAATTTGAGGTCCTTCGAAAGCAGCCGATGCGTGCCGATCAGGATATCGACTTTGCCTGCCTCCACGCGCTCCAGAATCACCTTCTGCTCTTTCGGAGTGCGGAAGCGGGAGATCATCTCGATATTGATCGGGAACTGCTTGAAGCGTTCGCGAAATGTCTCGTAATGCTGGAAGCTCAGCACAGTCGTCGGGGTAAGGACCGCTACCTGGCGGCCATCCTGCACGGCCTTGAAGGCGGCGCGCATCGCGACTTCCGTCTTGCCGTAACCGACATCGCCGCAGAGCAACCGATCCATGGGCAGCGTCGACTCCATGTCCCGCTTGATGTCGGCGATGGCAGCAAGCTGGTCATCCGTTTCGTTGTAATCGAAGGCGTCTTCAAACTCGCGCTGAAACTGATTATCCGGAGGAAAGGCATGGCCCTGTGCGGCCTTGCGCTGCGCATAGAGCTTGAGTAGTTCGTCGGCCATGTCCTGCATGGCCTTCTTGACGCGAGCCTTCGTCTTGGCCCACTGCTGCGAGCCCAGCCGATTCAGCACCGGCGCGGGGCCTGCGTCGGTCGAGCGGTACTTCTGGATCAGATCGAGGCGGGTCAGCGGAACATAGAGCCGCGCATTGTCCGCGAACTCCAGAATCATGAACTCGACGGTCAATCCATCCTGTTCAATCTCCTTGAGGCCGAGGTAGCGCGCGATGCCATGCTCTACGTGCACCACGTAGTCGCCAACCGTGAGGTCCCGGAAGTCCGAGACGAAGGCAGCGGTTTTCGACTTGGGACGAGCCTGTACCGGACGCGCCGTGACATCGGCTTCATCGGAGAGATCGTTCGCTCCGAACAGGAACAGGTTGTGATCGGGCAGATTGACGCCGTTGGCGACGGGGCTGCGCAGGATGATGGGCGTGCGGTAGTCACCTGCGAGGTAGCTGGATTCGTCGTAGATCGTTTCGCTGCCCGTGTGCTGCATACGGCTGCCCAGCCGATACGGCAGGCCATACTCGCGCAGCAGGGTGACCAGCCGCTCCACTTCGCCCTGGTTGGGTACGGCCAGCAGGATGCGCTGCTCCTGCTGCATCAGCGAGCGCACCTGCTCAAGGAATGCCGGGATCGATCCATGAAAGCGCAGCGTTGGCCGGGTGGCGAAGGCGATCTCGCCGAGGGTCGTATCCTCATCCAGCACATCCACGGCGCCGAGCTGGTCGAGGTCGAGACCAGGGAGCGAGGAGAGGTGCGCCAGCAGCAGATCGGGTTCGAGGTAGATATCCTGCGGCGTGATCAACGAGCCAATGCCGCTGCGCTCGTGGCGCTGCTGCACCTTGTTCCACCAGCGCTCCACCTGGTTCTTGATCATCGCCGGCTCTTCTACAAAAAGGCGTGAGCGGGGAAAGAGATCGACCAGCGATCCCTGCGCGCCGGAGACAGGGGCAAAAAACTCCCATCCGGGAAAGACGCTGACGCCTCCGGCGGCGA